>CAMBPO010000003.1 GCA_945869725.1 Klebsiella pneumoniae | reverse complement strand
TTATTGCGTCAGATCGATGAAACACTTGTTCCGCTTGTATCGGATGAAGGCGCCAGAATTCTTGCTACATCGCAGATCGATCCAGATAGCAAAGCACAGTTTGAAGAAAGAATCTCAAAGCTGGATCCCATCATTAGGCGATATGTCTTACAGATGTACGCTAATCCTTTTTTCAGCCGCTATGGGCTGATGTCTGAAATGCAGGGCGCGGAATGAGGAAATTCTGCTAACAGAATCGCCTCAATCCCGGACATTCAAGATCACAGTTTTAGCTTAAGCTGCTGTATTCTCTGCTCAAGACTGCCACGGTTGAGCGCGGTCAATGGCCCCATCGCCAGCACATGCAATTCGATCATCTGCATTCTTTGTGCTTTTTCTTTCTGTGATAACGGCGCTCTGCCAAGACCACGTTGCAACTGATTCAGTTGCTGTTGCATGCGTATTGCCTTATCAGCGGCAGGTGTATCTGCTCCCAGCATTATCTCTGCTTCTACACACAATTCTCGTGCGCGCAAATCGTGCTTCTCAGCTAAACCCGACCAGCCATTATTATCGCTATGTGATTTAAGTACCTGCTGAAATCGTTTCTTCAGCAATTGCTCAAGAGCATCATCTGCGACTTTTTCGAAAGTCTGCCAGTGTTGTTCAAGCATTTCTGTTGATTCAGCAATAGAAGAACCTGTAGCCAAAAGATCCTCCAGCTCTCTGCAGAAATTTGCCTGTGTGTGAACCTGTTGCAACAATTGCAATGTTTTCCGATCAGGCGTTGCACGCAAACGAGCATCAAACTGCTTCGCAAGTTTGCTGAACTGCTCCTGGAATATTTTGCGTTCGTTTTTCATGTCAGGCGTCAGCGCTTCTTTAAATGCCTCAGAGAGCGCCGTGAATTTTGCCCGTGAATCGCTGAATGATTCATCATCAAGGGCAAGCAGTGCACTGACAGATTTTAGAATTTCTTTGACAGGCGACGTGGTGCTCGAGCTTCTACCTTGTTGACGCTTTTCTTTGCTGATCTCATCCCTGCGTGCAAACAGGGCGTCACACGCAGCCCTGAAATCATTCCAGAGTTTTCGATCATCTTTAAATGATCCGGGACCAAGATCCTTCCACTGCTGCTGTAATGATTTAGCCTGTTGTATCGCACCGCCGATATCCTCGCTGGTGACCAATACTTTGGCCTGTTCTATCAATGCTAGTTTAGCAGCATTATGAGACTGCGTGGCCTGGCGACGATGATGCCGAAGGTCTGTCAGGACTGCATTAAAACGTTCCTGTAACGCGTTGATTTTAGCTTGGGCGACGGGAGCATATTTTTTCCAGTCCTCGCGCGCTTGATTCTCGAGACGCGTTAGTTCATTCAGATTGACACCGATGTCTTTGATCGTTACAGAATACGCCTCCAGTTGCTCACAAATATTATTGCGGGCAATCAGGTTGCCCGCCTGCTGATCTTTGCGATCCTTGAAGTAGGTTTTGCAGGGCTCAAATGCGACCCTAGCAAACTCACTAAACTGAGTCCACAGAGCATCGTTATCATCCGAATGTCCAAGTGTCTTCCACTCATCCTGCAGTGCACGCACCAGTTTTGCCTTTTGGGCTGGCTGGACCGTGCTATCAGTCAGGGCCTGCATTTTATCGATCAGTTCTTTTTTCTTTTCGGAGGAAGCGAATTTTTTCCAATCCAGCAATCTAGCCAATTCTTCACGCAGTGGTGCGATCAACGTAAGCAACTTTGCCTGATCATCGGGATTGATTCGTTTTAACTGGTTGTGGTTACGATCAAGTTGACTTTGCGCTTCCGTGATTTTGCCTTCTGCAATCCGGACACTGACCTTTGCGATATCTTGCTCGATTTCAAGCACCTGCTTTTTTTGCCAGTTGTCGTATTCACTCAAGCGTTGATCAAGCAACGCTGATAGTGCAACGATGGTATCTGTCGGCGGCTGATCGGTAACCTCGGCGAGAGCCAGTCTTTCAAGCCTGCGCTTCAGAGCAAACAGGGTAGGCTGATCCTTGTATGACGTGCCATGGATCGCACTCTGCAATTTTTCAGATTCAGTGCGATTATCAACCGGCTTGGCTGCCTGTCTGGGTTCCGAATGAGCGGATTCCCCTTCAGGCACCGGCTCGGCAGGTAGCATAAGGGTTTCAACATCCACAATTGATTCTGGCTCTTGAGTATTCTGGTTAGTCGACGAAGTCATAAATTACTGCTCTCCCTGATCGGCCATGTATCATAGCAGACGAGTGCTATAATCACAGCACGCACGATGAAGTCATTGTACTGCCAATGCCAAAAATCTTAAGGCTGCAAAACCATGCTTGCTGATCATATCAAGGACGAAATTCAAAACGCTTACCGGCAAATTTTAAGTCGTAAGTCGTTACGTGCCAGGAGTGGTCAACGCCTGATGATTGCTGAAATTGCCAAGGCCTTGTCGGTGATCGACACTGACGCGACCTTCCCCGAAGCGAGTCAAGCAGCCACAGGACATGAACTGACCCCGTCGCTTCAAACAGCTGATCAAACACTATCTGCAAGTCCGGTAATTGTGATTGAAGCAGGAACAGGGACGGGTAAAACCCTGGCTTATGTGCTGGGGACACTCCCGTTAGCACGTCATTTGGGGAAGAAAGTAGTGCTGGCAACTGCTACTGTCGCTTTGCAGGAACAAGTCTCAATGCGCGACCTTCCGGATATTCTTCAGCACAGTGGCCTAGAATTCAGTTATGTGTTGGCTAAGGGACGGGGTCGCTACCTGTGCCTGTCACGACTTGATCAGTTACTGCAGGGAAATTCCAGCCAGGATGCCATGCTGGAGTTGTTTGGTGTTGAGTTGGATAACCCAGTAGATAACAACCTTGCTCTATACGAAGACATGCTGGAAAAAATCAGTGCCGGCCAGTGGCAAGGGGACAGGGATGACTGGTCAGGAGTGATCAGTGACAAAGACTGGTCGCCTGTCACCGTTGAAGCAGGACAATGCGCGGGCCAAAAGTGCAGTAATTTCAAACGTTGCTTTTTTTACAAAGCCCGCGAACAGGTGCAACAAGTAGATTGCATTATCGCTAATCACGATCTGGTATTGGTCGATCTCGCACTGGGCGGCGGCGTAATTCTTCCCGCTCCTGAAGACACCATCTATATATTTGATGAAGCCCATCATTTGCCTGGCAAGACCAATCAACACTTTTCTTCAGCCACCCGTCTGCGAAGCACACTCGCCTGGCTGGAAACTGTCAGTCGCTCGCTAAGAAAGCTCATGACTGACAGTCGGTTACAAGACAATGGAGTCATCAGTCGAGAATGCGCCGACCTTGAGCCAGTCGCAAAATCAACAGCCGAACAATGTTCGTCCGTGTTGATGATGCTTGAACATCTTTATGCGCAGTACTTACTGAAAGTAGGGGACAGCAAGGGTTCTGAAGCAAGGAATATTGATAGCGCCGACACTATGACTTTTGAACTAGGGGTCGTGCCTGAAGAATTACGTGAGCATGCAAGGCAACTAGGTGCTTCTTTTACGATCTTCAGTCGACGCCTTCGTGAAATAGCCTCTGCACTTCGCAGGCAGATGGAGGAAGCCGATACATTAATAGCCAGACAACACGCGGAGTTATGGTTTCCCATGATCGGCGGCATGGTCGCACGCTCGGACAGTAATGAAAAACTCTGGCAGGCGTTTGCACGGTTCGATTCTGCAGATGAAGCCCCCGCTGCTCGCTGGCTAAGCGCGATCACTTCAGCTTATGGAGGCGCGGTTTCCGGAAGTCACCAGGAACCCATGGACTATCAACTCAGTTGCAGTCCGGTGCTGGCGGCGCAAACATTGATAGAGCATCTGTGGCAACGCTGTGCCGGCGCGGTCCTGACATCGGCAACCTTGTCTGCGCTAGGCACATTTGATGTGCTGGCGATGCGTGCAGGACTTCCAGCACATACTGTTTATCACCGCATCAGCAGCCCGTTTGACTATGCTAACGCTGCAAAACTGATTATTCCGCGCTTAAACTGCGATCCCGCCGACACAAGAGCACACACTGCTGCCATTATCTCTTTGTTGCCTGACCTGCTGAATCCTAAAGAAGCGTCGTTGATGTTGTTCAGTTCAAGACGACAAATGCTGGATGTACTGGAAGGTATATCCCCTGAGTTACGCAAAGTAATCTTGTGTCAGGATGACTACCAAAAAGCGCAGTTGCTAACCTTGCACAGACAAAAAGTTGATGATGGGAATCACAGCGTTATTTTTGGTTTGGCAAGTTTCGCTGAAGGCGTAGATCTGCCTGGCCGCTATTGCGAACACGTGCTTATCGCAAAAATACCGTTTTCAGTTCCGAATGACCCCATAGAGGCGACCTTGGCCCAATGGGTAGAACAACAAGGCAGAAATGCATTTATGACGTTATCGGTGCCCGAAGCTTCGTTCAGACTTGTTCAGGCAGCGGGTCGGCTGCTTCGCAGTGAAACGGATACCGGTCGGATTACAGTCTTTGATGAACGTCTCATCAGCAAATTCTACGGTAAGTCTATTCTTGCCTCACTGCCGCCATTTTCGCGGGAGATATTCCCCGACTGGCTTGAGCGGCCCCAGCCACTGACAGGCCGCGTGTAATCAGCGCCTGGGCTGTGTGTAGGCGATGCCGTTTCGTTTGTCTATGTAATACCCGGCTGCAGCGCCTGCTACCAGCCCCATTAGCGTTAAAATTAACACATTGCTAAGCAGTGCTCCGAGACCAAACCCCAGAAAAACCCCACAAGTGATACACATCGCCATAAAGCTGGTGGCCTTCAATCTAGTCTTTGTTTTTGTTGGCTTTTTACGGCTGGATTGACTCATTGGTTGCTCCCTCGGTAGTGGTTTGCAGGGGTAGGTTGACCGTCGAAGTATCGACAGTCCTAATGTGGTAGATGCGCACGCTGCCTTCTGGCTGACGACTGATGCTGTTAGCAAGACTGAGCCCGGAGACCACCCTGCCAATCACAGTGTGAGTCGCCATCAACCAGGGAGTGTCAATCAGGGTAATAATCAGTCCTGCATCATTGGTACCCGGCCCGGTATTTGCCAGTAACAGGCTGCCAGCGAGCGGGCGGCGCGAGGGCAAAGATGCGTTGTACCGATATCCAGCCAACTCATGAACCTGCATGATATTCATTGTGCCAAGTCTTGCTGTGATCCGTTCTTGCTGGGCGATGGCCTGCTCTGTGCTGCGGATATCCAGACTTCGGTAGAAGGGCACTAGTACTCTGTTCTGAAAATCCGCGGTATCAGCGATATTCATCCACGGATGAGGCCGTCCAAGACTGTCCAGAAGCGGCTGTTGTTCAAGACCCAAACCTCGTGCATTTATTTCATCTGCAATGGCGGGTGGCCGTTCACGTCCAGCTCTCTCGGCAGCTCCGGTCTGCAAAAACGTTCCGGGTACAACCCTGTGAAATGTCAGACCATCATAGTAGCGCCGTTCATTGCCCTGTGGCATCAATTGACCGTTGGCCAGATCGAGAATTCTGCGAACATTCAACGGCGCGGCATCAGGTAACAGCTCAACATAGATATCGCCCTCCGACGATGAAATTTCCAGCAACGGGTTTATCGGATTTTCAAGCAGTGGCAGCAGTTGTTCAGCCAAGGTCTGCGCGTTACCTGCGCTCATTAATAGCAGGGCCACCCATGAGACACACAACACATGAAGACGTGAGAATAGAGGCGTTTTATTGTTGATGTTGTTCATGACACGCAGACTGTTAATTAGTGAGTGGCAATAGTAAAGGATCAGCGCAAATCGGTCACCTGTGCGCAGAGCGCAGCGAGGGCCTGCGGAGTATCAATATCCTGCAAAATACCAGGGTCATCGGTATCAAGTTCAATTATGGAATCCGGGTGCGACTGCAGTACATGCCTGGCACCGGTATCACCCTGACAGATCTGCAGCTCAGGAAAAAAATGTCGGCCAAAGATGACAGGATGCCCGCGGGCAGATTGATATGTAGGAATGATTATATGCTGCGAGCGTCCTGCAGACAGCAGCCGCGTAAGAGTGTCATGCCTCACAAATGGCATATCACCAAGACAAATCATTGCGCTTTGCCACATTGACGGAATATGCCTTATTCCACACGCCAACGTGTGCCCCATACCAAACCGGGCATCTTCGCACAGAAAAAGAAACGACCGATAAGACGCTGGAATGAAGTCATAGACCCCTTGTTCCAACAATTCCTTTCTACCTATAATAATTATATTTTCAGTTGTTTGAAGAAGATTGTTAAAGGTCTTTCTTAGAATGGTATTGCCGTCAGGCAATGCAGCTTTTAATTTTATGCTGCCATAACGCACGCTAAATCCAGCAGCCAGCAACACCGCCCCGGGCAGGTTATCTACAGAATTTGATCCGCTATCTGTGGTCAGTTTTGTGTGTGTTTCAGCCACCTAATCTCCACTTTACATTGGTGTCCGGCCCCCATGGCATGTCGATACACCACAGAGACCGGACCCTTTGTAATTTCGACAGGGCTTATTCCCAGCTCAGAGCGCCACCAGTTTGGTACTCGATAACCCGGGTTTCAAAGAAATTCTTTTCTTTACGCAGATCCATGATTTCAGACATCCACGGGAAAGGATTTTTCACACCTTTGAACTGCTCTAGCAAACCAATCTGCACCAGGCGCCGATTGGCTATGAACTGTAGGTATTCTTCCATCATTACCGCATTCATTCCCAACACACCGCGGGGCATGGTGTCACGCGCGTATTCGATTTCCAGTTGTGTCGCCTGCAGAATCATCTGTGTTGCTTCACGCTTCATGGCGTCGTCCCACAGATGCGGGTTCTCGATCTTGATCTGGTTGATCACATCGATGCCAAAATTCAGGTGCATGGACTCATCGCGCAGAATGTACTGGAACTGTTCAGAGGTACCAGTCATCTTGTTACGGCGGCCCATGGACAGAATCTGTGAAAAACCGCAGTAGAAGAAAATACCTTCCAGACAGCAGTAAAATGCGATCAGATTCTTCAATAGCGCTTTATCCGTTTCCTGCGTGCCCGTGGTGAAATTCGGATCGTTAAGCTCTTTCGTATACTTCAGACCCCACGACGCTTTTTTCGCAACAGAAGGAACCTCGTGATACATATTGAAGATTTCACCTTCATCCATACCCAATGACTCAATGCAGTACTGGTAGGCTTGGGTGTGGATAGCTTCTTCAAAGGCCTGGCGCAGAATGTACTGACGGCACTCAGGGTTGGTGATAAGGCGATACAGCGCCAGTACTAGATTGTTTGCTACCAGAGAATCGGCGGTTGAGAAAAATCCCAGATTACGTTTGACAATCATGCGCTCGTCAGCGGTCAGCCCGTTAGGGTTCTTCCACAACGCGATATCCGCATTCATATTGATTTCCTGCGGCATCCAGTGGTTGGCGCAGCCATCAAGATACTTTTGCCATGCCCAATCATATTTGAAGGGTACCAGTTGATTTAGGTCAGCACGGCAATTGATCATACGTTTGTCATCAACCGTGACACGCTCAGTCCATTCGCCGATTTCATGCTCAACGGCGCTGGTATCCAGATCTTTTAACTCATTCTGAATGCGCTGCATAATTTGCTGATTAACAAGCTCTGCTGCTGCCTCGGTCACAGTTCTGTCGGATCGTCCGGCGGGTGGTTCGGCCAGATCCCTGTCGGCAGAGCTGGCTATATCCATGGCAGTCATGGTTTTAGCAGCTGCAATCGCATCGGCATAGCTGCCCGCTGCCTTTTCCGAAACAGCGCGGGACAATTGCATCGAGCCATCAGAACCGCCCACTAGAGCCATCGCACCTGCTGTATCGGCCTTCCTGAACTCTGCCTGCCTGTTGGTACTGGCTCTTTCTACACTGGCAGCACTGACGTCGGGTACCGCAGGATCTTCGTAAAACTCATCCCAGGAAATCATTGTTTACCTCTGATATTTTGGTTGGTCACTGACGGCTACCTTATTGACAGGCTTCACAATCAGGATCGTCTATAGAACATGCTTTAGGTACATCAGCGGCCATAGGCGCACTTGCTACCGCATTCAGTTTGCTACCTGACACTGTCGATTTCTCAGTACTGGTCGCCGCCAGAGATCGCAGGTAATAGGTCGTTTTAAGCCCACGTAGCCAGGCCATCCGATAGGTCACATCGAGCTTTTTACCATTGGCACCTGAGATATAAAGGTTCAAGGACTGCGCCTGATCGATCCACTTTTGGCGTCGACTGGCTGCATCAACCAGCCAGCGCGGCTCAATTTCAAATGCAGTCGCATACAGCTCTTTAATGTGCTGAGGAATACGGTCAATCTGCTGCAAGCTGCCATCGTAGTACTTCAGGTCATTGACCATCACGTTGTCCCACAGATCGAGGGCTTTGAGGTCACGCACCAGATACGGGTTCACAACTGTGAACTCTCCGGACAGATTGGATTTGACATACAGGTTCTGGTAAGTCGGCTCAATGGACTGAGAGACGCCGGTAATATTGGCTATCGTCGCTGTCGGCGCAATCGCCAGGACATTGGAATTACGCATTCCAACCGCAGCAATTCGTTGACGTAACGCTTCCCAGTTCAGTGTCTGGCTCATGTCCACATCAAGATATTTTTCCCCACGCACTTCCTGTAACAACTTCAGCGAGTCAATTGGCAGAATGCCCTGATCCCACAATGATCCTTTGTAACTGCTGTACTTGCCACGCTCTTCCGCAAGATCTGTTGATGCCTGGATTGCATGGTAACTGATGACTTCCATCGACTCGTCCGCAAACTTGAGGGCTTCTGCGGAGCTGTAGGGGATGCGCTGAACATACAAGGCATCCTGAAAACCCATGATACCCATGCCCACCGGACGGTGTTTCAGGTTAGAAGTCTCCGCCTGCGGCACAGAGTAATAGTTTATGTCGATCACGTTGTCGAGCATACGCACTGCCGTTTTGATAGTGCGCTCAAGCTTCGCGGTATCCAGCCCCTGATCAGTAACGTGATTGACCATATTCACAGAGCCAAGGTTACAGACCGCAATTTCATCAGGACTGGTATTCAGCGTAATCTCTGTGCACAGATTGGATGAATGGATAGTACCCACGTGTTGCTGCGGCGAGCGCACGTTACAGGCGTCCTTGAAGGTAATCCACGGATGCCCGGTTTCAAACAGCATGGACAACATCTTGCGCCAGAGATCTTTGGCACGCAGCGTTTTGTAAATCTCTACCTGGCCTGCGGCAGCTTTACGCTCATATTCTTCATATGCACGCTCAAACGCATCGCCATGTAAATCATGCAATTCCGGTACATTATTCGGTGAGAATAGTGTCCAGTCGCCATCTTCAAACACACGCTTCATGAACAGATCCGGAATCCAGTTGGCGGTATTCATATCATGGGTGCGCCGACGATCATCACCGGTATTTTTACGCAGTTCCAGAAACTCTTCGATATCGAGGTGCCAGGTTTCGAGGTAGGCGCATACCGCACCTTTACGCTTGCCACCCTGATTAACGGCCACCGCCGTGTCATTGACCACTTTTAGGAATGGCACAATACCTTGGGACTTGCCGTTAGTGCCTTTGATGCCGGCCCCCAGAGCTCGCACCGGTGTCCAGTCATTTCCTAGCCCGCCTGCCCATTTAGACAGCATTGCGTTGTCTTTGATGGCGCTGTAAATGCCGTGCAGATCATCAGGAACCGTTGTCAGGAAGCAGGAAGACAGCTGAGGGCGTAATGTGCCGGAGTTAAAGAGCTGCGGCGTGGAAACCATGTAGTCAAAACTGGAAATCAGGTTGTAAAACTCGATCGCCCGTGCCTCACGGTCAGCCTCATTACTAGCAAGACCCATAGCCACACGCATAAAAAATATCTGTGGCAACTCAAATCGTACGCCATTGCTGTGGATAAAATAACGGTCATACAGCGTCTGCAAGCCAAGGTAGGTGAACTGTGTGTCACGCTCTGCATTCAGGGCATCACCGAGTACGTCAAGGTTATACTCAAGCAGGTGGGGGGAGAGCAGTCCGAGTTCGACGCCTTTTTCAATGTAGGGGCGCAGCACTGACGGATAACGATAATTCATCTCGCTTTGAGTGGCACTGTCTGTGAGACCCAGAAACCCCAACGCTTCTGAGCGCAGAGTATCCAGTAGCAGGCGTGCGGTGACATAGGAATAGTTGGGATCCTGCTCTACCATTGTGCGAGCGGTCATTACCGCCGAAGTCCGCACATCATCCATCTTGACGCCAGGATAGAGATTTTTAAGAGTTTCCTGATAAATAGAATTACTGGAAACACCTTCCAGTCCCGCGCAGGCCTCATCAATAACAGTACGCAGCCGCAAGGTGTCCAGTGGGCCTTTGGAACCGTCAGCATAGGTTACCTGTATGCTTGACTCGGACGGCTGCTCGCGAGCCCGCTGCTGGTCCCGCAGGCGAGTGTGTTCCGCACGGTACAATACGTATGCACGGGCTACTTTGTGCTCACCCGTACGCATCATCGCGAGCTCAACCTGGTCCTGGATTTCTTCGATGTGGATGGATCCACCTGAAGGCATACGACGCTTAAAAATAGTGCTGATTTGCGCGGCCATTTTGCTGACCGTTTCACGGACACGCGCTGATGCAGCAGCCGGGCCACCTTCAATGGCTAGATATGCCTTGGTGATCGCTACCACTATTTTGGATTCATCATAGGTCACCACGGCACCGTTTCGCTTGATCACGCGCAACAGACCGGGTGCTGTCGCGGGCAGTTCTTCACTCGCCCGCGTCACCGGTCGAGAGCTGGCAGAGATGCTGCCGTAGCTGGGTGTATTGGTTTGCATTGCGTTCTCCATGATGTTTTTATGATAACCAGTCGCTTAGCTGCGGGCGACCCGCTCGCACAGAGATTGGAAATACAATATATAGATGTTTTTTAGAAACAAAGCACAAGATAGTGCGGTCACCGGGCGATTGCAAGTGGTTTTTGTGTGAATAGCTTATGGATAACTTGTGGTTAAGTCTTGTATAAGACCACTACATCTTGTGGCTGACAATCGCCAATTCTCAACAAGCAGGCAGAGTTACTCGCTGAGGAGCTGCGCTTTCTTAACACTTGACTGTACTATTCCTGCGCCGGCAATCGGGCAACCTTGGTCAAGAGCATAAAAACTCAAGCAACGCTTTCTGAGCATGTAAACGGTTTTCAGCTTCATCCCAGACCACACTATCCGGAGCATCAAGGACGTCTGCAGCGACTTCCTCGCCTCTGTGAGCAGGCAAACAATGCATAAACAATGCGTCGCTTTTTGCAAATGACATCAATTCGCGGGTGACCTGGTAATCCATGAAGCGTTCAAGGCGCAACTTTCGCTCTTCCTCATGCCCCATCGAAGCCCAGACATCAGTCGCTACCAGACTGGCGCCCTTTACTGCGTCAGCGGGATTTCTCACAATCGATACCCTGTCACTGGTGCGGTCGAGCAGATATTGATCAGGTTCGTAGCCCTGAGGACAGGCAATTACCAACTCAAAATCAAACTGTTTTGAGGCATTGATGTAGGACTGACACATGTTGTGACCGTCACCCACCCAGGCAACTTTGTGACCTGCAATATCACCCCGATGTTCAAAAAACGTCTGAATGTCCGCCAGCAACTGACATGGATGAAAATCATCTGTCAGCGAATTAATCACTGGAACACTCGAGTGTCTGGCGAATAGTTCAAGCTTGGCATGCTGATAAGTCCTGATGGTGATGACATCGACCATACGCGACAGGACTTTAGCGCTGTCCTCAATACTTTCTCCACGGCCAAGCTGGGTATCGGCAGGAGAAAGGAACAGTGATGATCCACCCAACTGCGTCATGGCAACTTCAAATGACACCCGCGTGCGAGTTGAAGATTTTTCAAAGATCATCGCAAGTGTTTTATTTTTGAGAGTTTCTTCTCGCAACGCTGTATTTTTTTTAAGAGCGATTGCACGGTGAATGATATCTCTTAACTCGACCGGGCTGAGATCCAGCAAGGTCAGAAAGTGTCGTGTTGCCATGATGGTACAAGGTTCCAGGGGGGTGCGTTTGCCTGGCAGGTTATGCCGGGTTTCAAGCTGATACTGAGGTCAGCACTCAGTTAAATCTGGCATGATCTTGCTGATTACGCCAAGCGCAGTTGCAATGACATTCGTCAAGGTTTCGCAGCTGAGCCCTGTATCTTATATTAAGAGTCATCACGGCGGCAATTGTCGGCGATTCTGTTGAATTCATGTAGAATGCCGGCTCTCCGATCACGTCACGCAGGTGCAGCCTAACCATGAGTATTGAACAAACCATCCGCGATCAAATCAGTGCCAATAGTATTCTTCTTTATATGAAAGGATCTCCAGACCAACCGCAATGCGGATTCTCTGCCCAGACCGTACAGTGCCTGATGGCCTGCGGCAAACGTTTTGCTTACGTTGATATTCTGGCCAACCCGGAAATTCGGGCCACTTTACCGAAAATAGCCAACTGGCCAACATTCCCACAGCTCTATGTTAATGGGGAACTGGTGGGCGGATGCGACATCGTGACCGAGATGCATTCAAAAGGTGAGCTTCAGACCTTGGTAGACACCGTCGCCAGTTGATACTGGCGATTTAAAGGATGGTCACGACAGTGGCCAGCCTCCCATCGATTGCCAGCGGTTAACTATCTTGCAGAACAATTGAGCTGTTTTTTCTGCATCATACTTGGCTGAATGAGCTTCCTTGTTATCAAAACTGATTCCTGCTGCCTCACAGGCACGGGTAAGCACAGTTTGGCCATAAGCCAGGCCACTCAGTGTCGCAGTATCAAAACTGGAAAACGGATGGAATGGGTTGCGCTTAAGATCATGTCGCGCAGCAGCAGCATTGATAAAACCATGGTCAAAGTGAGCGTTATGAGCAACCAGAATCGCTCGTTTGCAGCCATTGGATTTCATCGATGTACGGATTGCTTTAAATAGATCATTAAAAACGTCTTTTTCCGAGCGTGCGATACGCAGCGGATGCCAAGGATCTATCCCGGTGAACTTGAGCGCTGCGTCCTCTATATTCGAACCTTCAAACGGTATCACTCGGTGAAAGTAAGTCTGCTCGATCTGCAGAACAGATTTCTCGCTCATGCCAAGAATGACGGCTGATATCTCCAGAATAGCATCCGTTTTGGCATTGAAGCCGCCACACTCAATATCTACCACCACTGGCAGGTAGCCACGAAAACGTGCTGACATCAATGTGTCAGCGCCATCCAGCTCATCATAATCATGCATTAGCAGGTTGCTCCGTAAGAAGATGTTTAAGCCGCCACTGAATACTTTCCCCAGCTTTCAGTGGAACCAGAGTGCTGTCTCCAAACGGATAAGTGGCGGGGACTGTCCAGGCATCACGTATCAATGTGATGGTATCGGTGTTGCGGGGTAAGTCGTAAAAGTCAGGCCCAAAAAAGGAAGCAAATGCTTCGAGTTTATCCAGCGCCCCGGCCTGATCAAATATTTCAGCATACAACTCGATTGCCGCATGAGCGCTGTAACAACCAGCACAGCCACAGGCTGTTTCCTTGGTTGGCCTTGCATGTGGAGCGGAATCCGTTCCCAGGAAAAAGCGCGAATGTGCACTGGTTGAAACATCAAGCAAGGCCTGTTGATGGATACTTCTTTTTAACACCGGAAGACAGTACAGATGTGGCCTGACACCACCCACTAACAGATGATTGCGGTTGTACATCAGGTGTTGAGGAGTGATTGTCGCAGCCAGCCGTTGACCAGCGCCTTTAACAAAGGATACTGCATCGGCAGTGGTGATGTGCTCCATCACCACTTTTAAGGTCGGGAATCTCTGGGTTAACGGCTCGAGCAACGTATCAATAAAGGCCTTTTCGCGATCAAAAATGTCTACATGTGCATCGGTTACTTCACCGTGCACCAACAAAGGCATTCCCAACTCGGCCAATCTCTCCAGAACGGGATAAACCTTGTTCATCACCGTCACGCCGCTTTCAGAATTGGTTGTTGCACCTGCTGGGTAGTATTTAACCGCCACCACCAAACCTCTGTCTTTTGCCCGAGAAATCTCCTCAGGTTTCAGCTGATCGGTCAGATATAAAGTCATCAGTGGTTGAAATTTCATACCGGCGGGGGTCGCCGCGACAATTCGCTGATAATAAGCTTCGGCAGCGATGGCAGAACTAACCGGGGGCTTGAGATTCGGCATAACAATAGCCCGGTGAAACCGCTCAGCGGTGTGACCAACTAGGTTAGAAAGCACATCGCCGTCACGCAGGTGAAGGTGCCAGTCATCTGGCCGGATGATAGTCAATTCATTCATGTCTAAAGAATACCTGAAGGTTTTAGAGTTTTACGCGACCTGCCGATCAAAACAACAGAGCAGAGTGCTGCCGTTCGCAGCGCGGTCTGCATTTTTCTGGCTGACTGTAATGCCTAGGTCTTACCATGGGCACTAGGAACAATTTCTCCAGCATGAAAACGCGTCGTAAGTGTACCTTATCTTTCTTTTTAACGCGCTGCATGTTGGCGAATGCCAACACTTAAGCGTCGAGCAGCGTCCGCTCATTAACCTGACATCGGCACAGTAATGATGTAGCGATAAACGCGATCTGGATGATGCAATCGCCGGGTGACCATCCGATTACTTCGTAACTGACATGGTCGAAAACCTGACTTGTTAAGGTTACAATGCCCGCCTGAATCGGGGTGACAGCTAGTCATTGTTAATGCTGCTCCCCAAGGACCGGGGATCCGAGTTTCCCTCCAAACCATAGAATTCTGCTTTATTCATCAGGAGCTCATCATGTCTGGCATTAAAAAAGTCGTATTGGCTTATTCCGGCGGCCTCGATACCTCGGTCATCGCAAAATGGCTGATGGAAACCTACCATTGCGAGGTTGTCACATTCACCGCAGATCTTGGCCAGGGTGAAGAGTTGGAGCCGGCGCGGGCAAAAGCGCAGGCGATGGGCATCAAACAGATCTATATCGAAGATCTGCGCGAAGAGTTTGTCCGTGACTTTGTCTACCCTATGTTTCGCGCCAACGCGCTTTATGAAGGGGAGTATCTGCTGGGCACGTCTATCGCAAGACCACTGATCGCTAAACGCCTGGTTGAAATTGCCAATGAAACCGGCGCAGATGCTATTTCCCACGGCGCAACTGGCAAAGGCAACGATCAGGTGCGATTTGAGCTCGGCGCGTATGCTCTGAAACCGGGCATCCGGGTCATCGCACCCTGGCGGGAATGGGATCTGACTTCCCGTGACAAACTCATGGCTTACTGTGAAGCTCATAACATACCGGTCGAGAAGAAGCGCGGTCAGAAGTCACCATACTCCATGGATGCAAACCTGCTGCATATTTCCTACGAAGGCGATCATCTGGAGAACCCAGGTGCAGAACCTGAAGACGACATGTGGTTATGGTCGGTATCCCCCGAAAACGCGCCGGATAAAGCCACCTACATTGAACTGGGTTACCAGAATGGCGACATCGTCGCCATTGATGGCCAGCCTATGTCGCCTGCGACGGTACTGGCTCATTTGAACAAGGTCGGCGGCGCAAACGGCATTGGTCGTGCGGACATCGTTGAAAATCGCTACGTGGGCATGAAATCACGCGGCTGTTACGAAACCCCAGGTGGCACCATTATGCAAAAAGCACACCGTGCAATTGAGTCACTCACGCTGGACAGAGAACTCGCCCACCTCAAAGATGAACTGATGCCCAAGTATGCTTCATTGGTCTATAACGGATACTGGTTCTCCCCTGAGAGGAAAGCCTTGCAGGCGCTGATTGACTACTCTCAACATTACGTTAATGGCACCGTAAGACTGAAATTGTACAAAGGTAATGTGGCTGTTGTTGGCAGAGAATCGGCTGACTCGCTGTTTGATGTCAAAATTGCCACATTTGAAGATGATGCTGGTGCGTACAATCAGGCAGACGCAGGAGGGTTTATCAAACTGAATGCCTTGCGCCTGCGCATCGCTGCGGGTAAAGGGCGAAAAATCTGAGCCAGCATTTTTGACCCGGGCCATCGCTGAGACAATCAGTGATGGCCCACACATTTGTTATCTCTACCCAACCGGCGCTAATCTGCGCAGTGACTGATGCGATGCTGCATTTTGTAGTCTTCTCTTTTAATCGTGGCGATTTTCTGGCGAATTGCCTTGCCAGCCTCAAGCGCTGTGCACCTGATTTTCCAGTGCTGATCATCGATGACAATAGTACCGATACAGGTACCATCAACCTGTTAGCCGAGGCAAAAAATCATTACAGAGTGATACAACCACCCCATTCCGACGGCAAGTCTCACAGCAAACATGGCGGGCTATACGGGAATCTGCAATTGGCGCTGGACACACTCAGCGATGAGGATCTGATCTGTACCGTCCAGGATGATATGCAACTGATACGCACTGTCACCACCGCTGAGGCCAGTGCGCTCGAACTGTGGTTCGCAGCGAGCGAACAACGAGGTTTTGTGCACCATGCGTTTATGAAAGGTAGCGAGCGCCGTCGCAATAACATTGATTATCATGAACCGGAGCAGGTTTACTACAACATACGGCCGGGCAGCAGCGTAGGTTCCTGGTATTCCGACATTTTTATTGCGAGCGTGGGCAGGCTCAGGACCGGTAAATGGCAATTTGGCGGCCGCGAGTCACTGAACGAACAACAGGCCAAACACTTGTTCAAGCCGATGGCTTATTGGCAAAACCCTTTTGTGGCTTGGCTGCCGGCAGCACCGACCTGGCGCGGGAAGCGACGCACACTGGCATTGCGTCTTGGCGAGAAAAAGCATCATTGTGGTTTGTACCCTCTTCAGATACTGCAGGGCCAAGCCGAACAGGACTTCCTGTCGCGCTCAAAGGATGAGCAGCCTTACGCGGAAATTTACCTGAACATTTGCGAAGACGTAGCCGGCCGGCTGAATGTAAAAACCCCTTGGGTTTATCATCCGCTGCAGGGTAGTCGATGGCTGAAGTGGTTGAACAGTCTGGAACTAAAGCTGCGCAAGATAGCCGCTATCGACTAACTGGCTGATACCGTGCTGCGTCTGAGTTACCCGATTTTTTTCATTCAGCTGCCGTAACGCTTTGTTGGCCTTGACCCGCTCTGGATCCACATATCCGCGGGCATGATCCAGATGAATACAAATCGCATCATAACGAACATGACGTGGCTTGATGCCTGAATTGATCAAACGCACGCCAAATTCACGATCCTCACCGCCCCAGGGCATACGTTCATCAAACCCATTGACTCGCATAATATCCGCACGCCAGGCTGACGCATTGGATCCTTTCAGATTACAGCGGGTCGGTGTGATTTTATTCAACACGGGGGCCCAGAATAGACTGGCTGAAATCTTCATGGTTTTGCGTGAACGGGGCAAGCCGTGCGCATATAACCAGCGTTTATCAAAGCAGCGTCCGCTTTTTATATCATCCTCAGTAATGGCTTTACTGGTGCTCATCGGCAATTTGAAATAGCTGCCTGACAAATAAAAACCAGGTTCGGCGCGATTGACATGAGTCGCGACAAAATCGGTTCTGGGTATGCAGTCGCCATCCGTAAAAACAATGTAGGGCGTCGCGGCATGCAGAATTGCCTTGTTCAGAATCCGGCATTTACGAAACCCATCATCGCGTTGCCAGACATGCTTTATCGGAAACGCTGCTCGCTGTTGCATGTCACTGATCAACCGGGCGGTTTCTTCGCGGGACCCATCATCCGCAATGATCATTTCAAAGTCCTGTGTCGATTGGCACATATACCCGATCAGTACTTTCTCCAGCCAGGCAGGGGAGTTGTAGGTGGACACTATAACGCTGACGCGCATCAGACTACTCCTCAGTTTTCTGCTTGAAGTCACATAAATCATAAATTGTACACGCGCCACAACGAGGCTTTCTGGCGGTACAAACATAACGGCCATGTAATATCAGCCAATGGTGAGCGTCCAGCAGAAACTCAGACGGTACCAGCCTCAGCAACCGCTTTTCGACGTCTAGCACATTCTTACCGGGTGCAATACCAGTGCGGTTTGAGACGCGGAAGATATGGGTATCAACCGCCATCGCCGGTTGCCTGAACGCAGTATTCAGTACAACGTTTGCGGTCTTTCTTCCAACACCAGGCAAGGCTTCCAGGGCTTCTCTGGTAGCCGGCACAATCGACTCATGATTGTCGACCAAGGCTTTGCAGGTCTTGATGACATTTTCAGCTTTGGTGTTAAACAACCCGATTGTCTTGATAAATGGCTTTAAACCATCAACACCCAAGGCAAGTATCGCCTCGGGGGTGTTCGCCTGCTTATAGAGCACTCGGGTCGCTTTATTTACGCTGACATCGGTTGCCTGGGCAGACAAAACAACAGCAATCAATAACTCAAACGTAGTCTTGAACTCGAGCTCCGTTGTTGGGTCAGGATTTTCAGCGCGTAACCGGGTGAAGATGGCTGTGCGTTTTTCACGATTCATCGGATTCTCCCGGTTACCCTCACGCGTTTGTCCTCTGCGGGGGTACGCCGATCAGATACAGGTGCCTGCTGACTTTTAATCCAGTTAATCAAGGCGAGCATTATTGCGGTCACCAGTAGACCTCCGCTGGACATAGCAAACAGTTTCAGACGCGGATAGTCGCTGATAATGACAATACCTTCCTCTGACCATGCCGGATTTAACAGATGCAGATTACTCAGTACCACGCCGGTACCCAGCAATTCGCGCATCACCGCCAACCCCAACAGGACAAAGCAAAACAAGGCGCCTCGAGACAGAGCAACTTTTATGGCTGTTATATTAGCCCGCTCCCAGGTGCCCAGCAGGTGCATATAAATCAACGCATTCGAAGCGATCAACGGCAACCATAACCCTGCAAACACGGTGGCTTCGTAGCGCAACAACTGCAGAGTCACACTCAGTATTGTCACAACAGTGGCCAGCAAAGCCGCCACAATACTCAGCGTAAAGGCTGATCCGGCATCCAACAACAGAGGCTCTTTTCGCAGCACAGGCGCCAGCAGACACAACACTGCCGTGCAAATCAATAGCACTGCCCAGCTGCTCAAGCCTATCAACAAGGCCAGACCGCTGCTACTGCTTGCGGCAATCAATGATGCCAGCGATAACACCACCAGCGAAGAAACACTGCCGTTGCTGTCAAACAAATGTGTTAGCGGTTTCATGGTGATTTTTTCCTGACGCGCAACTGCCCCAAGTGTGTACGAACAGTCCACTCGTCAATCAATGGACTACACATATTCACCAGCAATATGGAAAGGGCTACTGAGTCCAGATAACTTCCCCATATTCTGATGCTGTACATAACCGTGCCGATCAGCACACCATAGATCAGTTTGCCCGCTGCACTGGAGGGCGAGCTGGCTGGATCGGTGGCGATAAAAAAGGCGCCGATCATCGTGGATGTACTGAACAAATGTAACCATGGCGAACCAACAATGGCTTCTTGTCCGGGCTGATAAAACAAGCTCGACAGCAACAGAACCGTGCCAATCACCGTCACGGGTATGTGCCAGCTGATGACTCTTTGCCACAACAGTATCAGGCCTCCTGCAGCAAAACTCAGCGCCAGCATTTCCCAGCCGGTGCGAGCCTGACGATCCCATATGGAAAACCCTTCGTCCTCCGCCATCAGGATGCGTGCGGGTGCGGCGAACTTGTATTCGATCAGGGGTGTCGCGGTTGCAAATCCATCAGGTACTACCGCAAAGGGTGTCAGTGCCATCTCGCGCAGAAAAGGAAAGCTCAGTTGCAGGCTGGTATAGATGCCAAAAGCGCTCAGCGGATCAATAAGCGCCTCAGCATAACTGCCAGAGCCTGGCAAATACCAACCCGTCATATGCAGAGGAAACATCACCAACAAACTCACATATGCCAATGCGGCGGGATTAAAAACATTGTGACCTAAACCGCCAAACACATGTTTCCCAAAAACGCCTGCGATAAAAATACCACTCGCTGCAAGCCACCAGGGTGAGCCAGGCGGTAAGGCAAAACTCAGCAACACCGCAGTGACCAGCATGCTCAGATCACCGATATAAAAAAACACCGGCCGGCCTCTGGCGCGCATCACCAAGGCTTCAATCAGCAGGCCACAAACAGAGGTAATTGCCAGATTGATCAGAAAACCAATACCAAAAAACCACGTGTAACAAATCGCGGCGGGGATCAGTGCCAACAAGACTGTCGCCATCACGCCAGACACCGTGCTCGCGGGTTTTATATAGGGACTGCTGATGCGATGCTGGTTGTGGGTCACTGGCCACCATCCTTGTTTGCGTCAGCTTTACTCAGCAACTCTGCTTTGCGGGCGCGTGTTCTGGCCACAGCCGCTTCGATTTCACGTTTAATCTGCTCAGCAGATTTATGGCTAACCGGGCTGCCAGATTCCACCACAGGTTCTTTGTCGGGGTTTTCTCCTTCGGCAATTGACACCAGTTTGTGCTGAAGTTTTTCAAGTTTGCGTTGCTGCACTGCAACAACATTGTCAGCCTGACGTTGCTGGTGTTTCTCGAATAAAGCTTGCCATCTGGACGATTCGCCGCAGTCCGCTTCCTCATGAATCAACGCTTTTTCGTCGCGGTAGTAGGCAACCAGCGGTATATGACTAGGACACACTGCTGCGCAAGCACCGCACTCGATACAATCCAATATCCCATTCTTAACAGCGCTGTCATGTCGCTGATGCCTGGATGAAAAATACAGTGTCTGAGGTTGTAACTTCACCGGACACACGGGCGCGCAAAAATCACACCGGATGCAGTCGCGGTGCGGGATGCTGCTGGCCTCAACGCTTTGAATATCCTGCTGACTGGCCGCTAACAGACAATTGCTGGTTTTTAGCACTGGGGTCTCAAGATCATCCACCGCATACCCCATCAAAGGGCCGCCTACTAACAGCCGCTCCAGCGCTGAGGAATCAAAACCGGCAAACTGCAATAGGTGAGATACGGGAGTGCCAATCAACACCTCAACATTAACAGGGTTGCGAAGCGCGCTGCCGGTGACAGTGGTGACACGTGATATCAAGGGCTCGCCATCGGTGATTGCCTTGAATACCGCTCTGGCGGTGGCTACGCTGTGGCACAACACACCAACATCACTTGGGCGCTGACCAGACATCGGTTGTATGCCGGTAACGATGCGGATTAACTGCTTTTCGCCCCCGGACGGATAAATCGCAGGAACGAGTACCAGTTTAACAACAGACAATCCACTGACAGGATTGGCCGCCTCCAGTCCAGCAATAGCTGATTGTATGGCTTTGATTGCCTCGTGCTTATTCTCTTCAATACCAATCACACAGTCTTGCGCGCCGATAATCGTCTGAATGATCTGCGATCCCTCAACAATCTCATCGGCGTATTCCCGCATCAACGCTTCGTCCGCTGTTATGTAAGGCTCGCACTCAGCACCGTTAATGATCAGCGTCTTTATTGAGGATGCGCTCAGCTTCACGGCCGTTGGAAAGCCCGCGCCGCCCAGACCACAAATACCGGCGTCAAACACCGCCTGTCGCAACTGATCTGTGGGCCTCTGTTGCCACGGAGTTATCGATAGTGGCGGTAACGGCAACTCCGGATCAGTAAGATCGTTTCCATCGGTTTTAATCACTATGGCAGTTTGCCTGGGGTCAATGCTTTGCTGCCAGGGACGGCCTGGCTGCGGCCTTGTGTTCACAGCGGCCAGTTGATGATCGATAGCAGTGATCAATCCCGAGGTAGGCGCGTGCAAATTAACACTGCCGTGCCCAGAGGCTGCTGCAATCAACTGACGTTTGTAAACATACTGGCCCGGCCTGACAACAGGGACAGCGTCATCCCCCTGATGCTGCTTCAATGGCAAAATCAGTTGAGAAGGCATTGCCAGCTGGGCTGACGGCATGCCAACAATTTTTTGCTGTAACGATACCTGCTTATTTGGTGCAGGAAAAATACCACCCGGCAACGCATGAATCGGCGATAACCAGCCTGGTTTTCCAGCAAGTCGAAACAAAAAAGGCTTGATGACTTTTTTAATCAATAAACTGCGGCTTATACGGCTCATGCGTTCACCACTCTGATGGTGGACAGACCCTGCACAGCCAGAGGCAACATGTCGATGCAGTCAACAGGGCAGGGATCTACACACAGATCACACCCTGTGCAATCAGCCGTAATGACGGTATGCATTAATTTGGGTGCGCCAACAATCGCATCAACCGGACAAGCCTGAATGCATTTGGTGCAACCAATACACTCCGTCTCACGAATCACCGCAACGCGCTTTGGCAAATGCCAGCCGTGAGAGACATCCAGAGGCATCTCTGGCAGATCCAGAAGTTTGGCCAGACGTCTGATAGTCTGGGTTCCCCCTGGCGGGCAACGATTGATGTTTTCCCCTGCAGCGATAGCCTGTGCGTAGGGCAAACAACCCGCGTAACCACACTGTCCACATTGTGTTTGCGGCAGCACTTTGTTGATGCTCTCTACCGCCGGGCCTGCCAGCGTGTTCCTGCCTGCAATGACCCCTTGTAATCGAACCATGCACCAGAGAAAACCGAGTAACAGCGCTACTGTTAACAGAACGGCGCCTAGGATATTAATCATGGCACTATTCCTTCCAAAGCAAGGATTGCCAGCGACATAATGCCCGCACTGACCAACAAAACAGGCGTGCCCCTGAAAGGCAGTGGAACGTCATCAGTATTCACGCGTTGCTGAATCGCTGAAAAAATCAGCAGGAACATCACAAACGCGACTGCGTTAACGGCCGCAAACGCTGTAACGGCAGCCAAGCTATCCAGCTGCCATAACGCCAACAGACTGGTCCCGATGACAGCACTGTTTAATGCGGCCACCGGAAAACTGCGGGTTAAAACCGCAAGATCAGCCGGAGCAAGGTGTGTTAGCACCAAACGCAGTGGAACAAGCAACAGGGATGACAACACCATGTTTAATGGCAGAACCAACCATTGCGTAGGCATTTGGGCCGACAACTGAGTTGCCAGTGCCAACAACAGATAGGTGATCATGGCGCTGAACACCATCAGAAACGCCACACAAAGCCCAAAGAGGCCAGTGCGGCGCAACCCGTACGCACCTGCGAACCACGCATCCAACCCTAACATTTGAGTCAGTACCAAATGATTGACCAAGGCGATGCTGACTATGGCAGTTAGAAATTCTGACACTAATGCGTTTCCCGTACGTAGTACTTCAATAACAATGGCGGGCAGTGAACACAGGCGCGGGAGTTTATCATGACAATCCGCGCGATAGTGCGCTGAGAACTGTTTCGCCTTTTGCCCGGCAAGACATCAATCGCGTATCATCTGTCGTGGTTTGCCGATATCAAGGCAATTATGTTCGACTTTCCACGTCAGGGTGCGTGGTTTAACAGGAAGCAGTATCGTGAAGAAGTGGATGTGTATTGTTTGTGGACTGATTTATGACGAGTCCGAGGGTTGGCCGGATGACGGCATTGCTGCGGGAACACGCTGGGAAGATGTTCCTGACGACTGGGCATGTCCTGAATGCGGTGTGGGCAAAGAAGACTTTGAAATGATTGAAACAAATTAAAAAGGATCACCCCGGTGTCAAAACGTAAAATTCTGGTAACCAGCGCTCTGCCTTATGCTAACGGTCCGATTCATCTCGGCCACGTTCTGGAGGCAGTCCAGACAGATATTTGGGTACGTTTTCAGAAAATGCGCGGCGAACACTGCATCTATGTTTGTGCTGATGATGCCCATGGCACCGCCATTATGTTGCGGGCCGAAAATGAAGGCATTTCTCCGGAACAGCTTATAGATAATGTAAAATCTGATCACAAGAGTGCATATGATGGATTTTTAATAGATTTTGATAATTTTCATTCAACCCACAGTGAAGAAAATCGCCACCTGTCTGAAACCGTTTATAAAGCACTGCGGGCCAATAATCGCATCGCAGTACGCAACATTACGCAGCTGTATGATCCGGAAAAAGGCCTGTTTCTAGCTGATCGTTTTGTTAAAGGTAGTTGCCCCAAGTGTAAAGCCGACGACCAGTATGGCGACAACTGCGAAGTCTGCGGAGCAACCTACAGCCCTAATGATTTGATCAATCCCCGCTCAACGTTGTCGGGAGCGACACCGGTGCAGCGCGAGTCGGAGCATTACTTCTTCAAGCTGCCTGAGTTTACTGACATGTTAAAAGCGTGGACGCGCAGCGGCACTCTGCAGGAACAGGTTGCCAACAAACTCAGTGAATGGCTGGATGCCGGACTACAGGAATGGGACATCAGCCGTGATGCACCGTATTTTGGCTTTGAGATCCCCGATACGACCGGCAAGTATTTTTACGTCTGGCTAGATGCGCCTATCGGTTACATGGCAAGTTTCCAGAATTTTTGTGATCGCACCGGCACATCGTTTGCTGATTATTGGTCCCCTGATAGTAGTGCAGAGCTGTATCATTTTATAGGCAAGGACATCATCAATTTCCACGCATTGTTCTGGCCTGCCATGCTGACTGATGCGGGATATCGGACTCCCACCGCTGTGTTTGCACATGGATTTATGACGGTAAATGGCAAAAAAATGTCTAAGTCCCGTGGCACCTTTATCAACGGGCATACCTACCTGCGGCACTTGCATCCTGAATACCTGCGCTATTTTCTGGCATCGCGCCTCGGCAATGGCGTCGATGACCTTGATCTGAATCTGGATGAATTTGTAAACAAGGTTAACTCCGATCTGGTTGGCAAGCTGGTTAATATCGCCAGCCGTTGTGCGGGTTTTATCACGCGCGGTTTTGATGGGCTATTGGGTGCGCAGCTTGCAGCACCAGAATTGGTTGCAGAGTGCCAGGCCGCAGGCGACGAAATCGCGCAGGCTTATGAACAACGCGAGTACCAGCGGGCAATAAGGCACATCATGATGCTGGCCGACAAAGCCAATCAGTATATTGCCGAGCAAGCACCCTGGACGCTGGCGAAACAGAATCCACACGACCCGCAGGTTCAGGCGATCTGTACAACGGGCATCAATCTGTTCCGTTTGCTGATGACCTATCTGACACCCGTATTGCCTGCCATGTCTGTCAAAGCAGAAAAATTCCTGAATGTCCCGGCGCTCAGCTGGAATTGTGCCAGCGAGGTGTTGTTGTCCCACAAGATCAATCATTTTGAGGCATTGATGACCCGTGTCGAACAGGCTTCTGTGGACGCCATGTTGGCAGAGGCCGCTGCCGATGTTGAGAAAAACAGCCAAAAAACCGCGGCAAATCCATCAATACCCGTTATCGAATCACCGCTGGTCAACGAGCCGGTCATCGACGAAATCGATTATACGGACTTCGCCAAAGTGGACCTCAGAGTCGCCTTGATTGTTGATGCTGCCTATGTAGAAGGCGCTGACAAGTTGTTGCAACTGACTCTGGATCTGGGTGCTGATGCCCAAGGGCAATCGGTGCGGCGCAACGTTTTTTCGGGTATCCGGTCAGCCTATCAACCGGAAGAACTCAAAGGTCGTTTAACAGTGATGGTCGCCAACCTGAAGCCGCGCAAAATGAAATTTGGGATGTCGGAGGGCATGGTTCTAGCGGCAGGCCCCGGGGGCAAAGATATCTGGCTATTGAGCCCTGATCAGGGGGCAAAACCAGGCATGAGGATTATTTGAATATCTATGCCGGCTAGCTGACAGGATTGATTGACGGCAGGACGATTTGTCAGGTTAACTCGGTCATCAATCGCTCAGTAGACAACTCTAAACACTGACAACAGGAGATTTCAGATGATCAATGCACGAGCTGCCACGCGGTTCCGGCCATTTGCCATAGTAAGTATTTGCCTGATTTTCGCCAGCGGCACACACGCGCAGTTGGACGAATCCCTGAAGGACATCGAAAGCTCCATCATAAAAATTTATACCACCTCTGCAGCGCCAGACTATTTTACGCCCTGGCGACTGATGAACCCGAGCCAGAGCAGTGGCTCGGGGGCAGTGATCAGCGATCGCCGTATTCTGACCAATGCACATGTTGTTGCTGACGCCAGTTATGTGCAGGTGCAGAAACACAATGATGCCGAACGTTATCAGGCCCGGGTTGAATTTATATCGCACGCCTCGGATCTGGCATTGATAGTTGTTGATGATGAGTCCTTTTTTGAGGATACCCCGGCGCTGGAAATTGGTGATCTGCCGGAACCTAACACCGAAGTGTTTGTGTTTGGTTATCCGGTGGGTGGTCGCACACTGAGTATCACCAAAGGCATTTTGTCCCGGGTTGAACAACAGGTTTATGCCCACTCCGGCGAATTCCTGTTGGCAGGTCAGATAGATGCGGCCATTAACCCCGGCAATAGCGGCGGCCCGGTCATTGTGGACGGCAAGATTGCTGGAGTAGTGATGCAGTCTGGCGGTGGCGGTCGTACTGAAGCACTGGGGTATTTTGTACCGCCGGATATCGTCCGGCATATGTTGACGGATGCATCAAATGGTCAGTATGACGGCTTTCCTGACCTTGGTTTCCGCACGCAGGATCTGGAAAGCCCCGCCGCCAAAGCGGCCTATGGATTGAGCCCGGATCAGAACGGCGTACTGGTCATCAAGGTGTTTGAGAACTCGCCAGCCGATGGCATTTTGCGCGAGAACGATGTTCTATTGAGTATCGATCGTTATGACGTTGCTGGCGACAGCACGATAAGTCTCGGCCGCTCGTTCCAAACGAACTACAAACATGCCATTGATCTGAAACAGATCGGAGATGAAGTTCCTTTGCAGATCGCCCGTCAAGGTCAGGTGCTTGATCTGACACTGACTGCGCAGCGCAGACAGGCCAGTTACAGCCTGGTCAGGGGAGAGCAGTTTGACTCGTTGCCGGAGTACTACATTTACGGTGGCATCTTGTTTGTGCCACTCAACATGAACCTGATCAAACGCTGGGGGCCGGACTGGACCCGGACGGCACCGGTAAATCTGCTGCATGCCCGCAGCCAATGGAGCTCGCCTGAAAAACGTGAAATGGTTGTTGCACTTCAAGTATTGCCTGCTGATGTCAACCTTGGGTACCACGATGTCAGAAACTGGATAGTGGATTCAGTCAATGGTGTTGCAGTAGAGGATTTTTATCAGTTCAGCAGACAACTGCGGGACAACGGTGAAGATTTTGTGGTTTTCCGCGGTGAATCAGGATACCAGATGGTTGTAAATCATGATCAGGCCGTCTCATCCGAGGCCGCCATTCTTGATCAATACCGTATTCCCTCTGCAAGCTCTGACGGGCTGTTTGACGTTCAACAGTTGGCCGGACAACCCTGATCAGCGTATGATTCTTGCTTTGCCCGCCGAGCTGCAATAGCCCGGAATTGGAGGATAGAAAGACTATGAGCATCAAGTCAGACAAGTGGATTCGCACCATGGCAATGGAGCACGGCATGATCGAGCCGTTTGAGCCCGGCCAGGTACGTTATGTCAATGGCGGGAAAGTGATTTCGTATGGCACCTCAAGTTATGGTTATGACGTGCGCTGTGCGACCGAATTCAAGATTTTCACCAATGTGCACACCAGCAATGTGGTCGATCCCAAGAATTTTGATGAAAGCAGCTTTGTGACCATCAATGAACCATACTGCGTTATTCCGCCTAACTCCTTTGCACTGGCGAGGACCATTGAGTATTTTCGCATTCCGAGTGATGTGTTGACCGTGTGTCTTGGCAAGTCAACCTATGCGCGCTGCGGCATCATTGTGAATGTCACCCCGCTTGAGCCTGAGTGGGAAGGCCATGTAACGCTGGAATTTTCAAATACCACACCGTTGCCTGCAAAAATATATGCCAATGAAGGTGTTGCACAGATGCTGTTTTATCAATCTGATGAACAGTGCGAAATGACTTACAAACAACGCAACGGCAAATACATGGGACAGACGGGCGTTACCCCGCCGCGGGCTTAACTGAAGGTTCTCATAACATCACCTTTATCTCTATGCCGGGCAATTTGCGGCATCGTCAAGTCTTCCTGATGGCATGGGATTTTCGCTGCGCTTTGTGGGTATAATCGGGGTCGTTTCAAAACCGACTAACCTAACAGACGCGCAGCAGATCACAATACAGTGCCAACCTCCCTACAAAATCCGGCTACAGATTCACCCCCGTTGATTCAGGCTCAAGCCTTGTTCTGTGAGCGAGATGAACGGATTTTGTTTTCTGACCTTCACTTCGATGTAGCAGGGGGTGAACTCGTACAGATCAAAGGCAGTAACGGCAGCGGAAAAACCAGCCTGTTACGCATTCTTTGTGGGCTGAACGAGGACTTTAGCGGTGAAATACTCTGGAAAGGTCAGCCCGTTGCAGACGTTCGCGAAGACTTTCTTGCGTCAATCATCTATATAGGTCATCGCGCGGGGGTCAACCGGATACTGACACCTCGCGAGAATCTGCGTTGGAGTGCGTCGCTCCAAGCGCCGGCTGATGACAGTCAAATTGTGGAAGCGCTTGGCCGGCTTGGTCTGCGCGCCTACGAAGACATACCCTGCAGAAACCTGTCAGCCGGCCAGACACAAAGAGTTGCACTGGCGCGCCTGTTGGTCAGTCGCGCCAGTGTTTGGATACTCGACGAACCGTTTACCACGCTGGATGTCCACGGCGTGAAAAATCTGGAAAACCTGTTAGCAAAACATGTCAACACTGGCGGGGCGGTTATGTTGACCACGCATCACCCGCTGAGTGTCGACTGCAGAGCACGAGCGCTAGATCTTGATCACCAGAGGATCAATTCATGAACCACGCTCGCGAAATTCAAGACATCAAAGGTGTCAGCACCTGGTCTGCATTTTGCGCGACACTCAGGCGCGACCTGGTCATCGCGCTGAAACGCAGAAATGATTTGCTGAATCCAATTATGTTTTTCCTGATTGTGGTGAGCCTTTTTCCTCTGGGAATCAGCCCTGATCCAGTTGAACTGAGCAGCGTATCTGCTGGAGTTGTCTGGGTCTCAGCATTACTGGCTTCCATGCTGTCACTGGATAATCTTTACCGGGCAGATTATGAAGATGGTTCGCTTGAACAATTACTGTTGTCACCGCAGCCGCTTTATTTTCTGGTGCTGGCTAAGAATATAGCTCACTGGATAATCAGTGGACTGCCGGTGGTGATTTTGTCGCCGCTGCTGGCCTACATGCTTTACCTGCCATCAGAAGCTTACTGGACCATGGTGTTCACCTTGTTGATCGGCACACCGGTGTTGAGTCTGTTTGGCTCCATTGGTGTTGCGCTCACCGTTGGCCTTGGCAGCAGAGGTCTCATTCTGGCAGTGATTGTTTTGCCGCTATCAACGCCCGTGCTTATAATTGGGGCTAAAGCAGTGACAGACGTCATGTTTGGATTGCCCGTTAGCAGCCATTTTGCACTTTTAGGCGCTATACTTGCGCTGGCACTAACGATGGCACCTTTGGCCTCAGCAGCGGCCTTGCGAATAAGCGTAAATTAAGAACCCAAGAGTCAGGGGCAGGGCAGTGCCACTTTGCCCATCCTTCAGTCAACCAGGAAACAGGAACAGATTATGTGGTTGTGGTTTGCAAAGCTGGGGTCTCCGCGATGGTTTTATGAGCTGTCGAACAAGTGGCTACCATGGCTGTATGTGTCGATGCTGATACTGATGTCTGTTGGACTTTTCTGGGCATTGTTGATCGTGCCGGAAGATTACCAGCAAGGACAGACCATTCGCATCATGTACATCCACGTCCCTGTGGCCAGTATTTCTCTGGCATGTTTCCCATTGATGGCGGTCGCCGGCACCATCACACTGGTCTGGAAAATGAAACTTGCAGACATGGTCGCTCAAAGCGTTGCGCCTATTGGCGCCTGGTTTACCGGTCTGGCGTTGGCTACTGGAGCGATCTGGGGAGATCAGATCTGGGGCACCTGGTGGGCATGGGACGCTCGACTGACTTCACTGCTGATTCAATTTTTCCTGTTTATCGGTGTGATTGCTTTACGTTCGGCGATAGACAGTCCGGATGCCGCAGCAAAAGCATGCGCTGTTCTGGCCATTGTGGGAGCGATCAATGTCCCCATCATCAAGTACTCCGTCGACTGGTGGAACACGTTACATCAGCCAGCTAGCAACTTTTCTATCGATCCAGTCGCTCCCAATCCTCCGGAAGTCTGGGTTCCTTTGTTGGTTATGATCTCCGCTGTTTATGTATTTTTTGCGATTGCACTGATTTTGCGCACCAGAAATGAAATTTTGCAGCGTGAACGCCGATCTCAATGGGTCATAGATCTGGTTACGCGGGAAAAAAACGTGTGAGGCAGGAGTTAAGTGATGTTTGAGTTTCAGTTTTCCAGCCTGTCCGAATTCCTACAAATGGGCGGGGTCTATACCTTTCACATATGGGCGGTTTATCTGCTGTTTGCAGTTTTTATCAGCTACAATCTGCTGCAACCTAAAATAGTCAGACGTCACTTTTTACGTGAACAGAAGCGACGCGCTGCGCGTGACGAAGAGTTGGCACCCAAGACCAATACCCAAAATTAGCTTAGGCAGTATCAATATCAACGCCCTACAAACTGTGCTGTAAATTCGGGAATTGTTATGAAACCACATCGTCGCAAGAAGCTGGGAATTATTATTTTTATTGCAGCCGGACTTGGCACCGCTATTGGTCTGTCCCTCTTCGCACTGAGTAACAATATCGATCTGTTTTTCACACCGACTCAGGTCGCGGCAGGCGAGGTAACTCCCGGTCAGCGAATACGGGTTGGCGGTATGGTTAAAGAAGGCTCTGTTGAGCACAACCAGGACATCCTCGAAGTCAGCTTCGTTGCCACAGACTATAATCACGACGTCCGCGTTCATTACGCCGGAATCCTGCCTGACCTGTTCCGCGAAGGTCAGGGTATTGTTGCCGAAGGCTCCATCTCACCCGATGGCACATTCATCGCGTCTCGCGTTCTGGCCAAACACGATGAAAACTATATGTCGGTAGAAGTTAAGGCTGCGTTAGACGCAGCAGGCAACACGACCGGAATGTCTCCGGGAGCCATGCGATGATTCCTGAATTAGGAAATTTTGCACTGATCCTCGCATTTTTGCTCAGTATCCTCTTATCTGTGATACCGATGGCAGGAGCAGAGCGCGGCAACTTGTTATGGATAAATCTGGCCAGACCTCTTACCGCAGGGGTTTTTGTGTTTCTGAGCATCAGCCTGCTGATCCTTGGTTACAGCTTTGTGGCCGACGACTTCTCCGTGCAGTTTGTTGCGAATCACTCGAACACCATGCTGCCGATTTACTACAAAATTACCGCTGTGTGGGGCGGCCATGAAGGATCATTCTTGTTCTGGACATGGATGCTGGGTGGTTGGATGCTGGCAGTCTGTATTTTTAGCAAGGCGATGCCTGATGAGTTTGTGGCGCGCGTGTTATCTGTGATGGGCATGCTGTGTGTAGGCTACATTCTTTTTATGTTGGCCACCTCAAACCCATTTGATCGGGTATTGCCGCTGTCACCCGAAGATGGCGCTGACCTGAACGCCGCGCTTCAGGACTTTGCGTTTATTATTCATCCACCGTCACTTTACATGGGATATGTCGGGTTCTCGGTTGTTTTTGCATTTGCAATCGCTGCTTTGATCAGCGGAAGACTTGATGCTGCATGGGCTCGATGGTGCCGACCCTGGGCCAATGCAGCGTGGGCAATTTTGACTTTGGGATTGTCTCTTGGCTCCTGGTGGGCCTATTACGAACTCGGTTGGGGTGGCTGGTGGGCGTGGGATCCAGTTGAAAACCCCCCAATGATTACCTGGCTGCTTGGCGCAGCGATGATCCACTCCCTGGCTGCCACTGAAAAGCGTGGTGTATTCAAGAGTTGGACCGTGTTGCTGGCAATAATGGCATTCGCCTCAAGTTTGCTGGGCACCTTCATCACGCGCTCTGGTTTGTTGACCTCCGTCCATGCATTCGCAACAGATCCGACTCGAGGAGTGTACATTCTGGTTTTTCTGGCCCTCATCATTGGCGCGTCATTGATTCTGTACGCTGTGCGGGCACCGAGCTTGAGAAGTGAGTTTGGATTCGGCAGTCTTTCAAGAGAAGTGTTTCTGCTCTCAAACAATCTGATTCTGGTGGTATCAAGCGCAGCTATTTTGCTTGGCACACTGTATCCCATTGTTTATCAGGCCATGACCGGCGGAGAGCTCATTTCAGTGGGGCCTCCTTACTTTAATGCCATATTTTTCCCTCTGATGGCTATCCTTGCAGTGCTCATGGCTGTAGGGCCTATCAGCCGATGGAAAAAGACCTCTGCTGAGCACTTGCGCACTCAGTTAACAAAAGTTGCGATAGCTGCGGTTGTGCTGGGAGTGCTGATACCGGTGCTGTTGACGTTCGAACTTCCCTTAGGCGTCATTGCAACAACAATCCTGTCATTCTGGATTATCTTTTCGATGCTGAAAGATATCCGCGGCAAAATTGCCAATAAGCCAACCGTTGTGGCGGGACTGCGCAGTTTGCCCTTAAGTTATTTGGGGATGACACTGGCTCATTTTGGATTTGTGATAACAATGGGGGGAGCTTGCCTGAGTTCAATTTACAGCATAGAACGCAGTGTTTTGCTGCAGGCAGGTGAGAGCACTGATCTGGGTGCTTACAACTTCAGGTTCGAGGGCACGCTCCCGGTGCAAGGTCCAAACTTTAGCGCTTACGAAGCTGTTGTTGTTGTTTCCAGAGACGGTGAATTCTATAAAAATCTATATCCTCAGAAGCGACTCTATACAGCCAGCGGCACTCCCACATCACATATGGGTATAGACGGACGTTTCCTGCGGGATCTGTTTACCACGCTGGGTGACCAACGCGAGAACGGCGCCTGGTCGATGACAGTGTATGTAAAACCCTTTGTGCGCTGGGTGTGGATCGGAACTATTTTTATCGCTTTTGGTGGAATACTTGCCGCCTCGGATAAACGTTACCGTCAATTCAAGGTCAAGCAAGCACAAAAATTGGCTAGGATGGCTGATACGGTAGCCGGCAACAGCAAGACATCGCCCGCAATGACATCAGGCATGGATACCGGAGGTTCCGGCGCATGAATAATTTCAAGCTATTCCTGCCTGTTATCATTTTTATGGTGCTCGCGGTATTTATGTGGCGCGGTCTTTATATGGACTCACGAACGCTGCCCTCGGTTTTGATCGATAGGCCACTGCCAGAATTTCAGCTGCGCTCGCTGGAGTTAGGCGACCGCTTGGTCACTACCGCAGATTTGCCGGATGGTCCTTTTATTCTGAATATCTGGGGAAGTTATTGCCTGCCGTGTCTTCAGGAAAACCCCATTTTTATGGCGGCTAAAGAGCAGAATATTATTCCGATTATTGGCCTCAACTATAAAGACCGTGATGGGGCTGCCCGGGACTGGCTTGAACTGAATGGCAATCCATTTGATCTCAATGTTATTGATGATACCGGCCGCTACGGTATCGATCTTGGTGTTTATGGCGCACCCGAAACATTTCTAGTAGATGCCAATGGCGTAATTCGCTTCAAGCATATTGGCGTCATCAACTACCGGATATGGGAAGATGAAATTATGCCAGCCATTACGGCAGCGCAAACCGGTGGCAACTTATGAATGTGTCAGCGAAATTTTTTGGACTGACCATTTTTTTTGTGTTTCTTGCGATGTTTAAACCCCTCAAGGCGCAAGCGCAGATTGATGTTTTTGACTTTGAAACCCCCGAGCAGGAACAGCGCTACCGCCAGCTCTCTAACGACTTTCGTTGTCCAATGTGCCAGAACGCCAATCTCAGCAGCTCGCCCGGGGGAGTTGCTTCTGACTTGCGACGTGAAATCTATCGTATGATCATCGAAGGTCAGACCGATGCTCAGATTGAAGAGTTTATGCTGGCCCGCTACGGTGATTTTATCCTGTACCGCCCCAGATTGACCGCGCAGACTTTACTGCTCTGGTTTGGTCCATTAATGTTTCTGCTTGCCGGAGTCTGGGTCGCCCGGAACATCATCAGAAACAGCGGTGTGAAAAAATTCAATGACAGTCAGGCTAAAGCTGACGCGCCGATCAACCAAGACACTTATGTAGTTGCAGACGATGTTATCAGTGATGAAGAGCGTAAACGTTTAAATCGTTTACTGGCTGAACACGACGACTTGGCACACGCTCAAGACAATACTGGAAGGTGATAATTTGTTCTGGATTCTAAGTCTGCTCTTGGTGGCGCTAGCTGCTCTTTTTGTTTTGGTGCCTGTCATCCGTCACAACACTTCAAATGTTCAAGTTGGGTTAACGGCCCGAAATGCCGCGAATCTGATTATATTTCAGGAACGTGCCAAAGAAATTGAGCAAGATCTCAAGGAAGGATTGCTGGACACGGAGCAATATACAAGTCTCAAAGCCGAACTGGAAAGAACACTGCTCAGCGACGTTAATGATGAAACAGACAAGCAGGATAGTCATTCGCACACCGGCTTGACGCTTAAGTCACCTGTCAAGCTGATTCCGGTACTGGCTGTTGCGCTTGCCTTGCCACTGAGTTACTACCTGTATGAGACCTGGGGTTTCAGGAACGATCTCGCCCTTGCCCAGATCATAGAACAAAGCCGGCTTGCTGGTGACGACCCAATCGCGATCAGAGACCAGATTTTTGAACTGGGTGCCATCGTAGAACAAGATCCAGAAAATGGCTGGGCACTGTATTTTATCGCGCGCCACTTGGTTTCACTCGGACAAATGCCTGAAGCGGCGATGTTTTTTGAAAGGGCCGCACAATTTATCGACAATCCTGCGGATCAGGCGGTTGTGCTGGGGCAATATGCGCAAGCCAAGTACATCATTTCTGAACAGCAGATGACTGAGGAAGTACGCGAAATCGTTTCTCAGGCGCAGCGCCTCAATCCGGATGAGCCTGCTATTCTGCAGTTATTAGGTGCTGACGCTTTTGTAAATCAGGATTTCCAGGCCGCCATTACCTATTGGCAGCGACTTTTGAACATGGGGCCTGACGAAGAAGATGCTGCCTTTTTGCGCTCTGTTATTGCGCAGGCACAAGACATGTTGGGAGCCCCGACAGCGGCTGGGCAATCCGACCCGGTTGCAATGAATCAGGCCGCAAAAATTGAAATCAGCCTGGCAATTGCACCTGAGTTGACGCTACCCGCAGAAACCCGCGTGTTTGTATCTGCCCAACAGGCTGAAGGTGGCGGCCCTCCATTGGCGGCAAAATTTTTATCCATAGGGAATTTGCCTGCGATCGTGAGTTTGTCCGACAGTGATGCTGTTGGGCCATTCAACTTGTCTTCTGCTCAAAGTGTTTCTGTGGTCGCAACAATATCTTTAAGTGGTTCAGCTGATGTGCAATCCGGCGACTATCAGGTAAGGTCTGAGTCAGTTTCACTGCAACAGAGTGAAACGCCGGTTCGGCTACAAATGATGATTCGTGATATGGTGCCCTGACACAATTTCAGACTACAAGCATGAAAACAGTTACGAACAATGTATCGATGTCACCGACATCTTCAACTCAGCTGATCGACAAATTCGGCCGGCATATCGACTACGTCCGCCTGTCCGTCACTGACCGCTGCGATTTCAGATGCGTATATTGCATGACGGAAGAAATGACCTTTCTTCCGCGAAAGGACGTACTGACGCTTGAAGAGATATACCAGGTAGGCAGAGCCTTTACTGAACTCGGGGTAACTCGTTTGCGCCTGACTGGTGGAGAACCTCTTGTAAGAAACAATGTCATGGCACTTGTCCGTGCATTGGGGCGTTTGCCCGGGTTGCGCGAGTTATTGATTACGACCAATGGCTCGCAGCTTGAGCATTTAGCTGCACCGCTACGCGATGCTGGGGTCAATCGCATCAACATCAGCATCGACAGTCTCGATGCAGAAAGATTCAAAAAAATCACCCGCGTAGGTCGTCTGGACAAGGTGCTGGCAGGGATTGAAGCTGCGCGTCAATGCAGTTTCGACCGCATCCGACTCAATGCCGTCATCATGAAAGGCTACAACGATGATGAGGTTTTAGCCTTGACTGACTTTGCCGTTGAGCGTGGACTTGATATCGCGTTCATCGAAGAAATGCCTTTGGGGCAAGCTTCTGATCATCTGCGAGAAGAAACTGTATGCAGCAATGATTGGGTCAAAGAGCAAATCAGTCATCATTATGCTTTGCAAAGCACGTCTGAAATCACCGCAGGACCCTCACGTTACTTCAGTATTCCGGGACAGCGTAGCAGAATTGGATTCATTTCTCCGATGTCGCATAACTTTTGCGGAGATTGCAATAGAGTCAGAATGACAGTAGAAGGAAGATTGCTGCTATGCCTTGGCAACGAACACTCTTCAGACCTCAGGCAAATTCTGCGGGCAGACGACCAGCAACATCTGCGTAAAGATGAGCTGGCTCAACTTGAATTTTCTGAAGAGCATCCAGTCTCTGTCGAGCTCAAAAGAGCTATTGTTGCCGCCATGGATTTAAAACCGGAACGTCATCACTTTTATGAAAGTGATTATGCACAACCCATTCGTCTTATGAACATGACCGGAGGCTGATTGTCACTTATGAGTAATGGATTCATCCCTGTAAACGCGGTAGTTATCACTGTATCCGATACCCGCACAGAGGAGACGGACAGCTCCGGCAGATACCTGGTAGAGCAATTGCTTGCCGCAGGGCACACGGTAGTCAACAAGTTTATTGTCAAAGATGATACCTACAAACTTCGCGCTCTGGTTGCAACTTGTGTAGCCGATGGTCAGATCCAGGCCGTGCTGTTGACGGGCGGTACTGGTTTTACTCATCGCGATAACACGGTCAAAGCTGTAACGCCCTTGCTTGACTCGAGTATTGACGGATTTGGTGAGACATTTCGTTACCTGTCGCATGCAGAAATTGGCAGCTCAACCATACAGTCCAGAGCATTTGCAGGCTTGAGTAACCAGACGATAGTTTTCTGTGTTCCTGGTTCAACTGGTGCTTGCAGAACTGCCTGGGAAGGTATCATTTCCCACCAACTGGATAGCCGACATAAACCCTGCAATTTTGTCGACAAGCTTAAAAAGCTAGAATAAAAAAAACAGCCTCGCCAAATGAATCTAGCGAGGCTGAAATAAACCATCCGGGCGGGTACTAAAAATTCAAGGCCAATGCAGTGTTACTGATCATTACGCCCCGGATCGGGATATCGTCAAACGACTACCCGATCTCAGACAGCAAGCCTCTCAAAACATCAGGCTTGCGAGGTCAAAGAATTAATTGGCTGCCAATATGGTCAACACTGGTACCGCGACTGATGCTGTTACGATTGCTGCTGTGACAAGTGCAGCCCTTGCACTGATGATTAATTCGCTCATGTTCTATCTCCTTGTGGGTATTAAACGTCTTCTTGGCTCGATTGATACACAAAGCTTTGTAGGCTTCGGTAACGCTGCGCATCGTAACACCATACGGGCATAAAAGTAACACATATTTTAAAAAATGCACATTTAGGCGATATAAAGTAACAATATTACGACAGAACGATCCAAAACAACCCACGGAAACCTTGAATAACATCGCTCGGTAACAAATTTTGGCAATCCTGAAATACACTCTTAATTAAAAATGCTGATAAGCTCGCTCAATTGCAACGGGATACGCTCAGCAGCCCGTAAAGGTTTCTTTAGCTGGATGGCACTGCAATCGCCGGACGTTCTTTGCCTCCAGGAAACCAAAGCGCATGAGTCACAGTTATCAGATACAGTCTTCTCTCCTGATAACTATCACCGTTATTTTTTTGACGCTGATAAAAAGGGCTACTCTGGAACTGCAATTTTTTCCAAACGTAGGCCCGATCTTGTAACCAAAGGGTTTGGGTGGGACATCGCAGACCTCGAAGGCCGGTATCTTCAGGCTGACTTTGGTCAGTTAAGTGTCATTTCGCTGTATATGCCTTCTGGTTCGAGCAGTGATGAACGGCAACAGATCAAGTTTCAGTTTCTGGAGAAGTTTTATCTGCATCTGCTGCACTTGAGAAAAAGTGGTCGAAGTTTTGTTATTTGCGGTGACTGGAATATGTGCCACAAGTCTGTCGATCTAAAAAATTGGAAAGCTAATCAGAACAATCCGGGGTTTTTGCCGGAAGAACGCGCGTGGCTTGACCGGCTTTTTTATGAGATCGGATACGTTGATGCTTTCAGGCTGGTTAATCAACAATCAGAACAATACAGTTGGTGGTCTAACAGAGGCCAGGCTCGAAAAAACAATGTGGGATGGCGACTGGACTATCCGGTGATTACACCAGACCTGTCATCCAAAGTAGTGGACGTCACTATCCATGCTGATCAATTTTTTTCTGACCATGCCCCGGTAACACTTTTTCTTAGGGATAGTTAGCATAAAGCTGTTACACAGATTTATTGTTACGCAGGAACAAGGATCTCAATCTGACATTTTTCAAGGCACACGGCTTATGAATATTTTTTCCAAACTGATACTGAGCGGCTCTCTCGTAATGACTTTAATCGTCAGCACGTCAAATGCGGATGCTCAATCACTGACTGCACTGATTACTACGAATAAGGGAGAAATTATACTGGAGTTGAATCAACAGGCGGCACCGACCAGCGTTGCCAATTTTGTGAATCTATCTCTGAGAGGCTTCTACGACGGATTGACATTTCACCGGGTTGAAGACCGCTTTATGATTCAGGGAGGAGACCCTGAAGGAGATGGCACCGGCAGCCCGGGTTACCGATTTGCCGGTGAGACTAATCTGAGACATAACAGACCCGGAGTGGTCTCCACTGCCAACGCTGGTCTAGGCACAGATGGTAGCCAGTTTTTTATCACCCATGTTGCAACGCCGCATCTTGATGGAATTCACTCGGTGTTTGGCGTGGTAACCAGCGGTATGCAAGTCGTTAATCAGATTCGACGTGGCGATCGAATTCAAAGTATCGTCATAACTGGCGACATATCTGATCTGTGGACAAAAAAAGCTGAGGATCTGATGCGATGGAATGCAGCACTGAATGAAAACTTTCCGGGCCTCAGACCCGCGCCAATTCCCTGAGAAAAGGGCGCGTCAGGGCAGAACCCTTTTGAATGGTTTCACTGTCACATGCTTGTAAACGCCAGCCGCCTTGTAAGGATCCGCGTCAGCCCATGTGGAAGCCGCTTCCAATGAGTCAAACGCAGCCACGATCAAGCTGCCCGTGAATCCTGCATCTCCAGGATTGTCCGAATCAATTGCAGGAAAGGGACCTGCCAGCACCAATTTGCCTTCCTGTTGCAACACTTCGAGTCGCGCAAGATGCTCGGGGCGCACGGGCAGACGAAGCGGCAGGCTATTCTGAACATCTTCACTGATTATGGCGTATAACATCGGGACTCCAAAATTCAAGGCATGTTTGTAAAATCGAGCGCGTCAAAAATACAACGAATCCTGTAGATCGACAATGCCACAATGTCCTGATATTGTCCGCCGCCTCATTGACCACTCTCGTCGTTATTTTTTGGCAATTCTGTCTTCACTACTTTTCAAGTCACGCACATGGCTCAAACGCTGGTTATACATCCGCAAAACCCTGAATCCCGATTGATTCGGCAGGCAGCTCAATGCCTTTTGGATGGCGGAGTCATCGTGTACCCAACGGACTCAACCTACGCATTCGCCTGCCATATGGGTGATAAGAATGCTCTCGAGCGAATTCGCCGCATCAGACAATTAAATGACAAACATAACCTCACACTGATGTGCGCCGACTTATCTGCAATTGCAACCTATGCCAAAGTCAGCAACAGCGCCTATAGACTGCTGAAAGCATACACACCAGGTCCATACACCTTTATTCTCGAAGCGACAGCCGACGTGCCCAGACGGCTTATGCATCCAAAAAGAAAGACTATAGGCCTCAGGGTGCCTGCACACCCGGTGAGCAGGGCTTTACTGGATGCGGTGGGAGAACCGCTGATGAGCACCAGCCTGATTATGCCAGGCGATGATCAACCACTCTCGGATATCTATGAAATCGAAGATATTCTGGATAAACAGGTTGACCTGATTATCGATAGCGGATCATGCGGTCTGGAGCCATCAACAGTCATCGATCTGGTAGACGGCATCCCCGTTGTAATTCGTATCGGCCTTGGCGACCCAACCCCCTTTCAATAGATGCATTTCCAGTATGGACCTTGTGCCATCGCCAACAAATTTTAATCGCGATCAGTTTAGTTCAGTTGTGCAATAATACTGCAACTGAATTTTGCCGGACGCTGAACATGCCCTGTTCGCATTCGTAGCAAATGAAATCGCTAATACCACCATCAGCAAGAGGGGATAAGGGTTTGTCTACAGTTGATTCACAAAAGCGTGTGTTATCAGGTATGAGACCTACAGGTCTTCTGCACCTTGGTCATTATCACGGTGTCTTAAAGAATTGGGTTCAACTGCAGAATGAATATCAGTGTTTCTATTTTGTTGCCGACTGGCATGCGTTAACAACGCACTATGCAACACCCAGTGTCATCGAAGAAAGCGTCATGAATATGGTAATTGACTGGCTTGCAGCCGGTGTTGATCCTGAAAAGACGACATTGTTTATCCAGTCAAATGTCCCTGAGCATGCTGAACTGCATTTGTTGTTGTCGATGATGACGCCGCTAGGCTGGCTGGAACGTGTGCCCAGCTATAAAGATCAACAGGACAAGTTAAGTAACAAAGATCTGGAAACTTACGGGTTTCTGGGATATCCCTTATTGCAGAGTGCTGACATTCTAATTTATCGGGCAGGTTTTGTGCCCGTAGGGGCGGATCAGGTTGCTCATGTTGAACTTACCCGTGAGATAGCAAGACGCTTTAATCACCTGTACGGGCGGGAGGCTGATCATGAGCAGCTGGCACTGACGGCCATAAAAAAAATGGGTAAAAAAGCAGCAAAAGATATTCTGTTGCTGAGAACTGCTTTTCAGCAGCAGGGCGATCATCAAGCGTTGGCCCAGGGACAGGCACTGATCAGAGAACAACAAAACCTTTCGCTGGGTGACAGAGAGCGAGTCATGGGTTATCTGGAAGGTAGCGGTAAAGTCATTCTGGCTGAACCGCAGGCTCTGTTGACACGCGCAGCAAAGATGCCAGGGCTTGACGGTCAGAAAATGTCCAAGTCTTACGGCAATACGATTGCGCTCAGGGAGCCTGTTGACTCGCTGACTAAGAAAATTAATACCATGCCAACTGACCCGGCGCGTATACGGCTTAGCGATGCTGGCAACCCGGAAAACTGTCCCGTTTGGCAATTACATGAAGTGTATTCGGATACAGACACCAAGAACTGGGTCCAACAAGGTTGTCGCAGCGCCGGGATAGGATGCCTTGCATGCAAAAAGCCTTTGATCGATGCAGTGGTTGCTGAGCTGGAACCTATGCAGAAACGCAGTGCTCAGTATCAACAGGATCCTGGTGAAGTTCGCAATATTCTGATCAGAGGCAGTGAGCGCGCAAGGTCGCATGCTGTTGAAACCCTCACCGAGGTGCGGGCAGCGATGGGTTTGAGCTATCGATGATTTTTTGATGAACGATAGACAACCAGACAGGTAAGTCCTGATGAGTGAACGAGTTCAACTGCCGGAGACAAACAACAATACTGCAGATGTAGTGGTCTCGCAGCACGAAATGCCGTTTGCCTTTATTGCCGGCAAAGCAGTGACGCAGCTACCTCATGATTTGTACATACCCCCTGATGCCCTGGAAGTATTTCTGGAGGCATTTGAGGGGCCTCTGGATTTGCTGCTTTATCTTATCAAGCGCCAGAATATTGATATCCTTGATATTGATGTCTCAGTTATTACTGAACAATACATGGCCTATGTTGATCTGATGGAGTCACATCAGTTTGAGTTAGCGGCAGAGTATCTTGTCATGGCGGCCATGTTGGCTGAAATCAAGTCAAGAATGCTGTTGCCCCGAAGCAGTATGGATGAGGAAGAGGAAGACGATCCCAGAGCACAACTGATTCGTCGCCTGCAGGAATATGAACGCTACAAAAAAGCAGCAGAGGACATTGATTTACTGCCAAGACTTGAACGCGATATCTTTCTTGCCCGCGCACAGGAACCGCAGCTAGAGCGACACACGCCCGACCCTGTAGTAGAACTACAGGAAATTCTGGCGGCACTGGCAGGGGCATTACGCAGAGCGGACATGTTTGAACATCATCAGATTCAACGCGAAACCCTCTCTACACGAGAGAAAATGGCTGAAATTCTGGTAAGACTATCAACTGAACGCTTTGTGCCGCTGGTATCGTTGTTAATGAGAGAAGAAGGGCGTCTTGGGGTTGTAGTCACATTTCTTGCAGTCATGGAACTCATTAAGGACTCCCTGGTGGATATCGTACAAAGTGAACCCTTTGCACCAATACACATCAAAGCGCGCAGCCAGTCGGCTATAGGTGTCGAATGACAGAACATGACATTGAAAAACAGGATTCCGACGGTATTGAAGAAGCATTTGAGACCATTAAGTTTGAAGCCCAGACTATTGACGATCAACTTCTACGTCAGATCCTGGAAGGTGTATTACTGGCGGCAGGCAGACCGATGACTATTGCGGCTTTAAGTGATGTTTTTATCGAAGCGGAAAGGCCGGATTCTGAGAGCATTCGTGCAGCGCTGCATGAAATACAGACCGATTGTCAGTCGCGCGGATTTGAGTTGAAGGAAGTTGCCTCGGGATTCCGCTTTCAGGTGCGTCAGCATTTAAGTCCCTGGATATCCAGATTGTCGGAAGAAAAGCCGCAGCGATACACTCGGGCGCTGCTTGAAACGCTGGGATTAATTGCATATCGGCAGCCTATTACCCGTGGTGATATCGAAGAAATCCGCGGAGTTGCCGTGAGCTCGACTATTATCCGGACATTGCTGGACAGAGAATGGGTGCGTATTGTTGGCCATCGCGATGTACCTGGCCGGCCAGCCATGTTCGCAACTACGCGCCAGTTTCTTGATTATTTTAATCTTAAAAGTTTGCAGGAATTGCCGCCGCTGGCGGAAATACGCGATCTTGATCAGATCAATCCTGAACTTGATCTGGGTGAAAGCCTTGCCGGAAGGGTGTTGATTTTGCCCGAAGCACCCGATGTCCAGCCTGAACTGCAGAATGACGCCGAATTTGCGCACAGCGGACTTCTGGATGAAGACGAAGCCATGGCACTCGCAAAAAGACCGCTAGATGAGATTCTGGGATACCACAGAGAAAAGACCAATGACTGATGCAGTGCAGGACGAAAAAATTCAGAAAGTATTAGCCAGAGCGGGTTTTGGCTCGCGCCGTGAAATGGAGAACTGGATAACTCAGGGCCGGATAAAGATCAATGGTAAAACCGCCACCTTGGGTGACCGGGCAGGCGCAGATGACAGCCTGGTTGTGGACGGCAAGAAAGTCGCGAATGCCAGCCCCGATGCTGTTGTGCCGCGGGTGCTGATCTATAACAAACCTGAGAACGAAATTTGCTCTAGGCGCGATCCGGAAGGCAGGCCATCGGTTTACGATCATCTGCCGATGATTAAGCATGGTCGTTGGGTTGCCGTGGGCAGGCTGGATTTTAATACCAGCGGGCTTTTGCTGTTTACCACAGATGGCGAATTGGCTAACAAATTGATGCATCCATCGGCCGGCATTGATCGGGAGTATGCAGTCAGAATTATGGGTGACGTGACCGACGACATGCTTAAAATCATGCTCAAGGGCGTCATGATCGATGAACATCAGTGTCGTTTTACAGACGTCAGGTTCTTTGCCGGAGAGGGACGCAATCGCTGGTATCACGTGGTGATCATGGAAGGTCGAAACCGAGAAGTTAGAAAGCTTTGGGAGTCGCAGGGCGTGCAAGTCAGCCGACTTAAGCGTGTTCGGTACGGCCCGGTTTTTATCCCCAGCAGAGTCAAGAAGGGACAACTCTACGAAATGAAAACCCCAGAGATAATCACGCTATACGAAGCTGCCGGAATGCAGCCCCCGTCAGCGTCGGCTATGAACAGACCGACGCGCCACGCTGGCCGACGTTCGGAGTGATAAGGAATATATAAAATATTGCCGCTGACGGTGACTGATGCCGTCAGCGTCTATCAAAGCTCCACAGTGTGCTGGGACTTAAGACTCTCTCGTAACGGCTTAATCAGGGCAGGGATGAGCGACTTTATCAGCTGCATCTCTCGCTCAGAAAACCTGCGATTGCGTTTAAATGTGATCTCACCCAAGTACTAAACGGTGAACAGCAGCCTGTAACCGCAGCTGTGCGTGTACTGCTTGCCGACGCTGATATCGAGCTCCAGTGTTTCGTGATCGTAGTGCAAACCATCCATCGCTACACCCGTTGTAAAACTGCACTGACTTCCCGACTTAGTTGTCTGAACAACGCTTGGCGATTCCAGGGAATCAAGTTCATATTCATTCGAGCGCTTGTCACGACAGAAGGTCAGCTCTCTTAGGTTGCCATTCTGGGCGATCATCCGATTTTTAGTTACCCAGCCAATTAGAGTTTCTCCAGTAATTCACGAATATTAATAGCCTGACCATGAATGTCAGCCGCCTGTGAAGACATCAGAAACACATAAGCAGGGACTAGTGATGCAGCGGTTGGCAATGTTGCCGGATTCTCAGCAGGATAGGCATCTGCCCGCATAACTGTCCGGGTAGCGCCGGGATTCACGCTGTTGATTTTGATGTTACTGGTATTCTCAAGCTCATCAGCAAGGACTTGCATCATGCCCTCCACAGCAAATTTACTTACCGCATATGCTCCCCAATAAGCCCGACCTTTGCGCCCCACCGATGATGATGTAAACAACACGCGGGCATCAGCTGATGCTAACAGGGCAGGCAGCAAAGCTCTTGTCAGTAAAAACGCAGCATTGACATTGACCTGCATGATTTTCATCCAGTTTTCTGGCAGCGTATACTGCAAAGGCCCCAAAGTGCCAAGATGGCCAGCATTGTGCAGCAGACCGTCAAGTCTTCCAAACTGCTCCGTAACACCTTTGCCCAATGCTTCATAGTCATCAGCAACAGCGCTTGCAAGGTCCATAGGATGAATAACTGGTTCAACCAGGTGCTCAGCCACGATGCTGTCATATACCTGCTCAAGCTTGCTTTGCGTCCTGCCAACAAGAATAACTCTGGCGCCGGCGCGCGCAAACGCCATGGAAACAGCTCTCCCGATACCATCACCAGCACCTGTGACCAGAATGATTCTGTTGGTTAATGGACTTGCATTGCCAATATTCTCAGACATAGGGGTTCCTGAAATTTATGTGGAGATTTTGATATCTGGCCAGAAAGAATAGGTGATTTGTTCAACATCTTTAACAATAAGATCCGCGCCCCATTCAGAAACAGCAGGTTGCGAAGGCAGGTATCCATAAGCGGCGGCAATGGTCCTCATACCGGCGGCTTTACCCGCAATGATATCTCGCGGATGATCGCCCACATAGACGGTACATGCCGGCTGCCTCTTTAAAAGCTCACAAGCGAGCAGCAAAGGCTCAGGGTGCGGCTTTGAGTGTGTGACATGGTCTGGGCACACCAAGACATTGCAGCGGCTCTGTAGTTCCAATGAGCACAACAGGGGTTTCGAAAATCGCTCCGGTTTATTTGTGACAACTCCCCAGGGAATTCCGCGCTGCTCTAACTCCAGCAACAGTCTGTCCATACCCGGATAGAGGGTTGAGTGCGTTAACTTTATTTGCTGTTCATATCGTTCCAACATGTCAAGCAGCAACGACTCAAAACGCGGATTCGCCGGATCCTTATCAAACGCAAGACCCAGTAAAGCTCTGGCACCACTGGATACCGTGGCATGAACAGATGCTGACGAGGGCACTGCAATCCCTTCATCCAGACACAAAGATCGCAACACATTTTCAAAGTCCGCAGCGGTATCCACCAAGGTCCCATCGAGGTCAAAGAGTACACATGCTTGATCAGACAAGCGCCATGTGTATGAAATAGAACTATTCACTGGACTCAATCAAAACCTCGAAGAAAATCAGCATAACAATGCAACTTATTAATCTAAAATGGTTTTGTATAATGAACCAAATAATTTACATCAACATTATTTTGCAGAGAGTATCTCTTGGTCAGCAGGTTGTAGCCCATGCCCTTGATTTCACCAAGTTGCAGATATGAGTGCCGGCACCAATTTGCCAGTTCTGACGGCTTGATGAATTTGGCAAAATCGTGAGTGCCTCGCGGCAGAATGTTCAGAATGTACTCCGCTCCAACTATCGCAAACAGCCAGGCTTTCGGATTGCGATTGATGGTTGAAAAAAATACGTGACCGCCCGGTTTGACCAGCATCGAGCATGCTTCAACGATTGCCTCCGGGTCTGGCACATGCTCCAGCATTTCAAGACAGGTAACCATGTCGTACTGGCCCGCTTCTCTCAAAGCCATATCCTCAGCGCTGATGTTCTCATAACGGATGTCCAATTGACTCTCCAGATTATGCAGGCGCGCGACCGCAAGTGAAGCTTCGGCCAAATCAATTGCTGTCACCAGCGCCCCCTGACGCGCCAACGCTTCGCTGAGAATCCCGCCGCCGCACCCAATGTCCAGGCATCGTTTACCAGCCGGATTCAATTTGGAACTGATGAACCCCATTCGTAACGGATTGATCTCATGTAACGGCTTGAATTCACTGCTGGCATCCCACCATCGGGATGCCAGCGCTTCAAACTTCCGGATCTCTGCGCCATCAAAATTTTTGCCAGAATTACTCATGTTGGTGTTCCCAGTTTTTGTTGCCATGCCCGCGCCATTTGCAAAATTGTCTCCTTATCAAGCGTTGTCAATTCACCGTTATCCAGCAGCAGCTTTCCACTCACCCACACATATTTAACCTGGCTGGATTTGGTGCTGTACACCAATTGCGAGACAGGGTTATGGACTGGCTGAGTGTTTAACTCATCAAGTTTGACCGCTATAACATCAGCTCGCTTACCGGCCTCGAGTGTTCCGGTCAGGTGATCAAGCCCCAGAGCCTTTGCGCCGTTGATCGTGGCCATCTGCAATGCTTTGTAGGCAGGAAGCGCTTGAGCATCACCGCTGCAGGCCTTGGCAAGTATCGCCGCCGTGCGCATCTCGGAGAACATATCTAGATCGTTGTTGCTGGCGGCTCCGTCGGTGCCAAGACTTACATTCACGCCGGCACGCATCAACTTGTCAACCGGGCAAAAGCCGCTTGCCAGTTTCAGATTTGATTCAGGGCAGTGCGCAATAGATACTCCACAATCAGACAGGAGCCTGATCTCATCGTCAGTTAGCTGCGTTGCATGGACACTGATAAATCGCGGACTCAGCATACCTAGTTCCGCAAGACGTGTTATTGGGCGCTTGCCTTGGGTGCGCAGAGCCTCACTTACTTCAAATGCTGTCTCATGTATATGCATATGAATCGGAATATCCAGCAATTCGGAGAGCATGACGATCTTTTTCAGAGGCTCATCCGAGACACTGTAAGGAGCGTGTGGCCCGAAAGCCGTGCTGACAAGCTCACTGTTGCGCCACTGATCGTGCAGTACGGTAGTTTTCTGGATTGCATCATCTGCATCGATTGACCAGGGATTTGGGAAATCGATCACCGGAGTGGCTAACTGCACACGAATGCCTGCTTCGGTTGCAGCACGGGCACTGGCATCTGGGAAAAAGTACATATCGGCGAAGCAGGTGGTACCAGAACTGATCATTTCTGCTATTGCCAGCTGAGACCCTTGATAGACAAATTCTTCACTGACCCATTTGGCCTCCATGGGCCAGATGTGATCCTCAAGCCAGGTATGCAGCGATAGGTCATCCGCAATACCCCGAAACAATGACATGGCGGCATGACCATGCGTATTAACTAGGCCGGACATTAATGCGTAGCCAGGTAAATGCATCTCCTTTTCAGCTTGGTAACGAGACGAAACAACACTGCTATCAAGAATTTCACGAATTTTGCCTTCAGATACCACCAGACAGGAATTTTCGAGTACCAAATCTTCAGCGCTTCCGGGAATTATCCAACTCGCATGTATCAGCAGATCTGCTTTTTCCGGGGTGATATTGCTCATTGTGAGGTTCCATCCAATCTACTTAGGGGTGGCGATTATAACCAAGATTAACCCATGGCAGGAGACTGATATCAATCTGGATTATAGTGTCCGGAGAAGGGCTTCTGTGATACCATCCCAGCGATTTACGGTACCTGCAGACTTGGCCTTAACCCCCTTGAATGTCGCGGTATTTACCGCCCTTCAACCTGCAGAAAATGATGGAACAGCATGACGGAAACAATATGACGGAACCAACAAAACAGATTCTTCCAGTGTCGCTTGAAAGTGAAATGCGTGAATCTTACCTCGCATATGCCATGAGCGTCATTGTCGGTCGCGCCCTGCCTGATGTCCGCGACGGCCTGAAACCAGTGCACAGAAGGGTATTGTTCGCAATGAACGTGCTCTCCAATGACTGGAACAAACCCTACAAGAAGTCTGCAAGAGTCGTAGGCGATGTGATAGGTAAATATCACCCCCACGGCGATTCCGCTGTATACGACACTATTGTACGTATGGCTCAGAGCTTTTCGTTGAGATATCCACTGGTTGATGGCCAGGGAAATTTTGGCTCTATTGATGGTGACGCCGCGGCAGCTATGCGTTACACCGAAATACGCATGGCTAAAATCGCCCATGACTTGATGGCCGATCTGGACAAAGAAACCGTTGATTTTTCAGATAACTATGACGGCACTGAGCAAATCCCCGATGTATTTCCGACGCAGATACCCAACTTGCTGGTGAATGGCTCAAGCGGCATTGCGGTAGGCATGGCTACGAATATACCACCTCACAATCTGACAGAGGTCGTCGATGCCTGCCTAGCGCTGATGGACAATGAAGATATCAGCATTGATGAATTGATGGAGTTTGTAAAAGGTCCGGACTTCCCGACAGCGGCAATCATTAACGGCCGCGCCGGCATTGTTGAAGCTTACAAAACCGGTCGCGGGCGAGTATACATGCGCGCCCGTGCAGAGGTGATTGAGGATGAAAAGACCAGCAGACAGACAATCATCATCACCGAGATACCGTACCAACTAAACAAAGCTCGTCTGGTTGAGAAAATTGCCGAACTGGTCAAAGAGAAAAAAATCGAAGGAATTACAGAACTGCGCGACGAGTCTGACAAAGACGGTTTACGCGTGGTTATTGAACTTCGCCGTGGTGAAAATGGCGAGGTAGTGCTGAACAATCTGTACGCACAAACGCAGATGCAGTCGGTGTTTGGCATCAACATGGTAGCGTTGGTTGATGGTCAGCCCAAATTGCTGAACCTGAAGCAGATATTGCAGTCCTTTATCAGGCACCGAAGGGAAGTAGTAACACGCAGAACTGTTTTTCTTCTCCGTAAAGCTCGCGAAAAAGGTCATATTTTAGAAGGACTTGCTGTAGCACTAGCAAACATCGACGCAGTCATCCAGCTAATTAAAGAGTCACCTACGTCTGCAGAAGCCAAAGAAAAATTATTGGCTCGTTCTTGGCACTCCGCCAGCTTGCTGGCAATGCTAGGCGAAGCCGGGGCAGATACCTGCCGCCCTGAAGAATTGCCTGTTGAATTCGGCCTCAAAGATCAAGAATATTACCTGTCGCCAGCCCAAGCTCAAGCGATTCTGGACCTTAGGCTGCACCGGTTGACAGGCTTGGAGCACGAAAAATTAATAAATGATTACAAAGACTTACTGCGACAAATTGCTGAATTTTTGCATATATTAAACAGTGAAGAACGTTTATTCGAAGTCATGCGAGAAGAGTTGAATCAGGTTCGCAGTAACTACGGCGATAAACGCAAGACAGAAATTGTCGGCTCACAGCTTGATTTGAGCACCGAAGACCTTATTCCGGAAGAGGACAGGGTGGTAACCATTTCCCGCGCCGGGTATGCCAAATCCCAGCCATTAGCTGATTACCAGGCGCAGCGCCGTGGAGGGATGGGGCGCGCTGCCGCGACCCTGAAAGATGAAGATGAACTCGAGCATCTGCTGATAGCCAGCAGTCATGACACACTGCTCTGCTTCAGCAGTGTGGGGAAGGTTTACTGGCTTCGAGTATTCAACATCCCGTTGGCTAGCCGAACCGCTCGCGGCCGACCATTAGTCAACATCTTGCCGCTCGAAGAAGGAGAGCGCATTACCAGTATGTTACCTATTCGAGAGTATACCGAAGGCAATTATATTTTTATGGCAACAGCTCAGGGAGTTGTCAAAAAGACTGATTTGGTGAATTTCTCCCGTCCACGCAGCGTGGGGTTGCGGGCGATAGAACTTGACGAGGGTGATCGACTGATCGGAACGGCACTAACTGATGGCCAGCGAGACATCATGCTGTTCAGCAGCAGCGGCAAAGTGCTGCGTTTCCTCGAAACCGACGTGCGCACAATGGGCAGAACAGCTCGTGGCGTACGCGGCCTAAGGCTGGCTGAGGGGCATGAAATGATTGCTCTGATTATTCCTGAAGAAGGCAAGCAGGTATTGACGGTCAGTAAAAACGGTTATGGAAAACGGACAACAATTCCGGAGTTCCCAGTGTACGGCAGGGGTGGGCAAGGCGTTATCGCCATGCAAACCAGTGAGCGTAACGGTCGCCTGGTGGGAGCAGTACAGGTGATCGAAGGCGAACAGATAATGCTTATCAGTGACCGTGGAACCATGGTTCGTACCCGAGTTGATGAAGTACCTACTTTAAGTCGCAATACGCAAGGTGTGCGATTAATCAGATTGAAAAATGATGAAGCGCTGGTTGGTGTGCAATCGGTAGCGGAGGCCGAGGAGCCGGCTTTTGATCAAAGTGAAGAGCATATCAGTACTGATTTGACTAAAACCGAGACTCAAATGGCCGAACCGAAAGACACTGAGGCGCGAGATGACTAAAGGCGCAAATGCCGCAGGGGGTAACGTCACCCAAGAAAGAATTGTCTATCTGGGCCCACCTGGCACGTTTTCCAATGCTGCTGTTGACCGATACTTTGGACCTGTCAACCAGGCAGACTGTATCGGTGTGAACACGATTGATGATGTATTTCTGGATGTAGAGGCGGGAAACGCAGATTTTGGATTAGTGCCTGTTGAAAATTCGACCGAGGGTGCTGTAAACAACACGCAAGATTGCCTGATTGACACTTCTCTGCAAATTGTAGGAGAAGTATACCTGCCAATCGAACATAATCTTTTGATTCAAAAAAATACAGAAATTTCACACATAAAGAAAATAGTTTCGCATAAACAATCACTTGCTCAATGCCGGCTATGGCTACGCTCAAATTTTCCTGACATAGAACTGGCAGAGGTGAGCAGCAATGCCGAGGCAGCACGTCTCGCGGCAAAGGATGAGACTATTGGCGCTGTAGCGGGTACTTTAGCGGCCAGCAAGTATAATTTACACGTGTTATATGCAGGTATTCAGGACAGAAAAAACAATACCACTCGCTTTCTGGTGCTATCTGATAGCCGCGCGTCGATCTCGACGGGTTACGATAAAACGTCCATTCTTGTTTACACCGAAAACAAACCTGGTGCTTTGTTTCGATTGCTGGAACCGTTCGACCGCCATCAAGTCAGCCTCACCCGAATAGAGACGCGCCCGGCACGAGACGGGTTTTGGTCCTATGTTTTTTTTATAGATTTTGAAGGCCATATCGATGATGATTCTGTTCGTCACGTTTTCTCCGAACTTGCTGATCGTGTGGTAAAAATCAAGAAACTTGGTTCCTACCCTCGCGCGCAATATAACCAGACATCATCGTGAATTTACTGGAAAACAAAACTGTTTTGATCATAGGGCTAGGACTGATTGGGGGTTCGATCGCCCGAAGTCTGGCTAGCGGAAAGCACTGCAAACGTATTCTGGCGCACGGCCAAGACAGCATTGCTTTGGCATCAGCGCTTTATGATGGCAACGTTGACGCCTGCTCAACAGACCTTAGTGTACTCACACCACAAGCTGATATCATTGTGATTTGTACGCCCACCCTCAGCGTACGGGGCGTTCTTGAGCAGCTGAAGTATCTCGTTGCATCCGATACGATTATTACCGATGTTGCCAGCGTAAAAGGCAATATTGCTGCTGACGCACGCAGGTTGTTTCCAGACAGTCTACATCGAATTGTTCCGGGGCATCCAATTGCCGGCTCTGAGAAAAGTGGTTACTCCGCATCGCGATCAGATCTGTTCAGAAATCGAAAAGTAATCCTGACACCGCTGATCGAAAACAGCAGTAACGCTGTACAGACCGTAATGAGCCTCTGGCAAAAACTCGGGGCTGATGTCCATGGAATGAGCCCGGAACGCCATGATGTAGTGCTCGCTGGCACCAGTCATTTACCACACCTGCTTGCATATACACTGGTTAACACGCTGGTAGATTCTGTCAGCCAGCCTGATCGAGCTCAGCAGGTTTTTGATTACGCCGCAGGAGGATTTGCTGATTTTAGTCGCATTGCGTCGAGTGACCCGGCAATGTGGCGAGATATCTTTATTGCCAATAAAAATGCCACTATCAATGTGTTGGATGCCTATGTTGCTGAACTACAAAAGATGCGACACAAGCTTATGATCAGTGATGGCGAAGGTATGCAAAATGACTTTTCACGCGCAAAGTATATGCGTGACGAGTTCATAAAAAGATTCCGGCCGGAAACCATAAATAATCAATATAACAATAATATAGCCTCAAATTTTAGACAGATACCTGAGGTAATTTCAGTATTCCCCGGCTCCCTTTTAGCCGGCAGTTATAGACCGGCTGCCAAGACATCATTCGCGATTGATGCCATCCTGTATCATGCACGACATGAAGGAGTTTTTGAGCTCACCGGGGTACCAGAAGACTTTGAAGTACTGAGTCTTCTGAAGTCCTTACGAGGGGCTGGTATCGTGAACGTTGGTCCCGAGTCAGGTTATGTAAGACTCTATGGTATCGACATCCAAAATCCTTTCAGCTCAGAAGGTCATGTGCTACCAGCCACACGTGTTAGCTTGCAGTTGCCAGCTGATCATTTTGTGTGTGGGCTCTTTGTACTCGGGGCAATATCGCGAGAAAACTCGCAGATCAAACTTGGCGGACTCGCCAAACGCCCTGCAGGCATTACAGCTGAAAGTTTTGACCTATTTGAGACGTTTGCACAGTTTGGATTCTCTGCAAAGTGGCAGGCAGAGCCCTCCGGTGAGCTGACAGGACTGGAAATCAACAGTTTTACTCCGCGATCAGCGAGCATAGACTTGAAGAATAAGGAGATTGACGAAAACGAACTGCTGCTTGTCTTCGCGGTGGCAGCGCAGGCCCCTAGTGCCAGCATGATTTCACTGGAATCGGATCGGATTGAACTGTTGCTGAACAGATTAGGAATGGTTGCGTCATGGGGCGCAGATGTTTCTGTTGATGGCGAACTTCTTTGTGTTGTGCCTAAAAATCTGCATGAGGAATTTGTTGATTGTAATGCCGACCCACACGTAACACTAACCGCTATTGCCATTGGTCAACGTGCAAAAAAACCTCTTCGTATCGGGAAAACCGGAGATCTGGCTGGCGTTTTCCCAGGACTCCTTATGGAGCTTTCACGACTCGGTTTCGGCTTTTCAATACAAAAAACTGACATAGAGGATGATTTGTGAAAGAGATTTCTGATAAATCCGAGATCAGAACGGGAACCACAATCCCTGTACTGGCGATAGATGGCCCGGGTGGCGCTGGCAAAGGCACTATCAGTCGACTGGCCGCACAGCGACTTGCTTGGCACTACCTTGATAGCGGAGCTCTTTACCGGATTTTGGCACTGTCAGGCAGTATTCATCACATTGATTTAAATGATGAAACAGGGATAGCGAAGCTCGCCGGCTCACTGGATATCAGTTTTGGAATTGGCGGCGATGAAAGTGTTTGGCTGTTTAACAAGGACGTTTCGGATCTGATACGAACAGAGGAGGCCGGGGCTGCAGCTTCGACAGTGGCAGCACTTCCAATGGTCAGAAATGCGCTTCTTCAACGACAAAAAGCCTTCCGCCAAGCACCAGGTCTGGTCGCGGACGGTCGCGACATGGGAACAGTTGTTTTCCCGGATGCTACACTTAAAGTGTTTTTAACAGCCTCCGTAGAGGAGCGGGCACAACGCCGATATAAGCAGTTGATTGCAAAGGGTATTGATGGTAACCTCAATGACCTTCTAGCGGACATTCAGGCTCGTGATGATCGTGATAGCAACCGTGCTGTTGCGCCACTGCGACCGGCAGTTGATGCAGTCGTAATCGATACCAGTCAAATGGCTATCGAAGAGGTACTGTTAACCGTCCTTAACCTGATTAGTTTGCGAACGTCTCAATGACGCCCCATGAGGGGAAGAATAGTCTTTTAGCGGAGCCAGCAATGTCCGCTAATGGGCTTTTTTAATTAGCCCGGGCATGCTGGTGCTCGGTTGAATAGAAGTGGTTTTACTGTGTCGGATTACCCTCGTAAAGCAAGGCCCGGATTAGTAGAACCGCTTAATAAATTTAACAGGAAAAAACATGACTGAAAGTTTTGCTGATTTATTTGAACAAAGTCTGATTGAAGTCGACATGACCCCTGGTGCTATCGTCAATGGCACTGTGATTCATATAGATTCTGACTGGGTAACAATCCATGCCGGCCTGAAATCAGAGGGTGTTATCCCTAAGATTCAATTCCTGGATGAGAATGGTGGTTTCTCGTTGTCTGTTGGCGATGTTATTAAGGTAGCACTTGAGACCGTTGAAGACGGTTTTGGTGAAACTCGTTTGTCGCGGGAAAAAGCCAAGCGTGCAGAGTCCTGGATGGATCTGGAATCAGCTTTCGAGAAAAATGAGATTGTCAAAGGTATCATTAATGGCAAAGTCAAAGGCGGCTTTACCGTTGATCTTAATAATATTCGAGCGTTCCTGCCTGGCTCACTGGTTGATGTTCGTCCAATACGTGACACTACTCACCTTGAAGGTCAGTTGCTGGAATTCAAACTGATTAAGTTGGATCAGAAGCGCAACAACGTTGTGGTATCACGCCGTGCGGTTCTGGAAGCCGTCAGCTCAGAAGAGCGTGATGAGTTACTTGCCAGTCTGCAGGAAGGCCTTGTTATTAAAGGCGTGGTCAAGAATCTCACTGACTACGGCGCATTTGTGGACTTGGGCGGCGTAGACGGACTGCTACACATAACCGACATGTCTTGGAAGCGTATCAAGCATCCAAGTGAGATCGTAAATGTTGGCGATGAAATCAAAGTCAAAATACTGAAGTATGACCGTGATCGCAACCGCGTATCGCTCGGCCTTAAACAACTCGGCGCTGATCCGTGGGTTGAGATCAAAGCACGTTATCCTGAAAACACAAAAGTGAAAGCACGAGTCACCAATCTGACCGACTATGGCTGCTTCGCTGAACTGGAAGAGGGTGTTGAAGGCTTGGTTCACGTATCAGAGATGGATTGGACGAACAAAAACGTCCACCCATCCAAAATCGTTCAACTGGGCGATGAAGTAGAAGTGATGATTCTTGATATCGATGAAGAGCGTCGTCGTATATCCTTGGGTATAAAGCAGTGCTACCAGAATCCGTGGGATCGTTTTGCCGAGCAGTTCAAAAAAGGCGACAAAATTTCTGGCAGCATCAAGTCCATCACTGACTTTGGCATCTTCATCGGACTCGATGGCAACATAGACGGCCTGGTTCATCTTTCTGATATTTCATGGGATGAGAATGGCGAAGAAGCTGTTCGCGCATACAAGAAAGGTGATGAAATCGAGACTGTTATTCTGTCTATTGATCCTGAGCGTGAGCGCATCTCCCTGGGTATCAAACAGCTTTCTGAGGATCCGTTCTCTAACTACGTTGGTGAATTCGAGAAAGGCAGTGTTGTGAAAGGTGTTGTGTCAGAAGTAGATGCAAAAGCGGCAACTGTAAATCTCGGAAATGGTGTTGAGGGCGTGCTTCGCGCGTCGGAGATCAGTCGCGAGAAAATAGAAGATGCACGTAACGCACTGAACATTGGCGACGAGATAGAAGTGAAAGTCATCAGTGTTGACAGAAAAAACCGTGTGCTGGGACTGTCTGTTAAAGCAATTGAAATAGATGATGAAAAAGCCGCGATTCAGGACCATAAGAATCAGGAAGCACCGTCATCAGGCCCAACAACCATCGGCGACCTCATTAAAGCGCAGATGGACAAGAAGTAAACCGGGTATAAAGGTGCAGGTAACGCCAAAGTCAATTTAAAGCAATAAGGATACCGTTATGACAAAGTCTGAACTTATAGAACGAATCGCCGCAAAGCAGTCACAGCTGTCCTCCAAGGACTGCGAGTTTGCTGTAAAGTCGATTATTGAATATATGTCTGAATCTTTGTCTGACGGTGGCCGAATTGAAATCAGGGGCTTTGGCAGTTTCTCATTACATTACCGGGTACCGCGTGTCGGGCGAAATCCAAAAACCGGTTCGCCTGTCACACTCAGTGGGAAATTCGTTCCACACTTTAAACCAGGCAAGGAATTACGTGACCGGGTGAATGATACGGTAGAATAATCAGGCAGTACTTAGAGCAGTTATCCTCCAAACGGCGTATTCGAAAGGATAACGCCGTTTTGCTTTTTTAATTCAACTGGTATCAGATTATGAAAACGATAAAACGCTGGGTAATCATTCTGCTACTTCTGCTGGTTGTATTGATGACTGCAAGCTTCTCACTTTGGAATAATGTCGCAGTCTCACTGACTTTTGGACTTTTCACACTGGACGCACGTCCTCTTTCGGTATGGTTAGTCAGCTCTTTTGGATTGGGTGCATTGTTTGGACTGACTCTTGGTGCTGGCTTTATTGGCAATTTGAAATCTAATTTGCGCATCCGCCAACTTGAAAAAGAGTTACAACAACGACAAAAATTTAACAGCGCAGAAAAGGATTGAGTGGAAAAATTTATGCACGATCAGAATCGAATAATTATTGCGCTGGATATGGATGATCAGAAAAAGGTCTTTTCGTTTATCGACAAGTTGAACCCCGACGAATGCAGACTAAAAATTGGTAAGGAGCTGTTTACATCCTGCGGCCCCAAGATTGTTAAAAAACTTCAGAAAAAGGGCTTCGATGTTTTTCTTGATCTTAAATTTCACGATATACCCAATACTGTCTACAAAGCGGTCAAATCGGCTTGCGACCTGAAGGTATGGATGCTTACCATCCACTCATTAGGCGGCTCAACAATGATGAGAGCTGCGCGATCAGCCGTCGAAGAGTCGGAGCATAAGCCAATACTAGTAGCTGTTACTGTACTGACCAGTCAGACCAGCGAAGACCTTGAAGAACAGGGAGTACAGCGAAGCATGGGCGAACAGGTACTGCGCCTTGCATCGCTGGCTCAGCAAAATGGCATGGATGGCGTTGTGTGCTCAGCCGCAGAGGCCAGCTCTATTCGTCGACTCTTGAGTGATAGTTTTGTCTTGGTAACGCCTGGTATCAGGCCTGCAGGAGACGATGCACAGGATCAGAAGAGAATCGTTACACCAAAGGAAGCAATCCTTTCAGGGAGCAACTATCTGGTCATTGGTCGCCCAATAACACAATCGCCCAATCCCACTAAAAAAATACATCAAATCCAGAGTGAAATTTCTGGCATTGGCATTGGTTTATGCTAAAACCAAATGAGCAGACAAGGTTGTTCTGCTTTGTAGCATTCAAAACCAACTGCCTGGTGACCCCGGGCTTCCAACTTGATTAATGGAAAAGGAGCTTCCAATGTTGAATTACAACAAATTTAACGGACATAAAGAAAATTTCAGCAAACTTATCAGATCAGGTGCATTTGTACTTTTGGCCAGCAGCAGTCTATCGCTACTCGCTTCTCCAACATCTGCATTCGCACAAGCGCAAACCAGTGCTGAGCAAGCACCTGCAGAAATTCAACCAGACAATCGTGTGAACATCAACACAGCAGATGCAGAAACGTTAGCTCTGGCACTGGATGGTATCGGCATGGCAAAGGCTCAGGAAATCATTGTGTACCGTGAGCAAAACGGTGATTTCAAGACTATTGATGAGTTGCAGAATGTTCGCGGAATTGGCAAAGCTACACTTGAGCGGAATAGAAGCCGAATTCTTATAAGCACTATAACTGAATGAACCAGCGTTGAGTTCTATGTTGTAGAATGGAGCCTTCATAAGTTCCATTCTACAATCATGGCTGCGTGTACGGACAATGTATGCTTTACGGGTTAGCGTTAACCGCTATTTTTTTAATTTCCTTTTCTATCAGTTTATTGATCAGCCGCCGCTTTAACTCGCGCTTGCTAGATATGCCAGTGGCACGTTCAGCACATCATGTGCCGACTCCGCGGGGGGGAGGTCTTGCCATCGTAATCGCTGTCAACATCTTTGCAGGATTTCTGGTATGGAACGGCACAATAGAAGTACATGTTTTTGCTGTATTGCTTTGCGCAACACCCGTTGCAATCACCGGATTTATAGATGATCTGCGCGGTCTGCCCGTAAGTGTGAGATTACCTGCACATTTGTTAGCAGCATTTATAGCACTTGTTTTATTGGGTCCGGTACCAGAGCCATTTTTTAGTGGATGGTTACTTGTGCCTGCATTTCTGCAATCTTTGATCCTGATGTCGGCATTGGTCTGGCTGTTAAACTTGTACAATTTTATGGATGGAATTGACAGTCTGGCTGCGACTCAAGCGTTGTTTGTCAGCGGAGCAGCGTGCCTGATGTTATTTTATCAACAAACTAATCTGGCGTGGGTTTGTGCGGGCCTGTTCGTTGCTTGCCTTGGTTTTCTGCTTCTGAATTTGCCCCCAGCGCGCTTATTTATGGGTGATGTCGGAAGCACTTTTCTCGGCTTTTTTATCGGATTGATTGCGCTTGTTGCGCATTTTGAAGGCACTCTCTCTGTGTGGGTCTGGGTGTTACTGATGGGAGCGTTTATCGCCGATACAACCTTTACTTTGATGAGACGGGCCGCGTCAGGACAGCGAGTGACGGAGGGCCACAACCTACACGCCTATCAGCACCTCTCCAGAAGAATTGGCAGTCACTCCAAAGTGGTATTTATTTATGCACTTGTTAACCTGATCTGGCTCCTGCCTATATCATGGTTTGCAGTGGTCTACCCCCAGAATGGGGTGTATCTGACTATCGTGGGTGTAGTACCATTGATGGTAATCGCAGCGTTGCTGGGAGCAGGCAGACCAAATGCCCCGACAAAAGAATAAGAGCTGATCGCCACACAGGAATAATGATGAATCCCTACACCATCCCACTATCTCGTAATGTCAAGCAAGTGCTGTTGATGGTGGCGGATATTTTAATGCTAGCTCTGGCAGCATGGCTGTCACTTAATATGCTGGGCATAAGCGTCGAGGACAAAATTGATCAAATCCTCGGCTATAGCGCTTTGGTCATTCTGATAAGCGTAATGGTCTTTTACCGCATCGGTTTGTACCGAACTATCCTACTGTATATGGGTGGTCAGTCCGGTTTTATTGTTATTCAGGGAATCACAGTCGCAGCAGTGTTGTTTGGCGGCGTTTATTATCTGATTCTCTCACCAGAGTTAGTCAATCATGCAACGGTCCCCATCTATTGGATGATCTCGCTTGTTTTTGTCGGGGGAAGCCGATTTGTGGCTAAACTTGCCCTCCAGAGTTTGATTGAAAATTTTCGACCAAAACAGCCCGTGATTATCTATGGAGCCGGTAGTTCTGGCATGCAGTTAGTGGTTGCCTTGCAAAGTGGCAATCAATACTTACCCGTCGCCTTTGTGGATGACAGCCGGAATATTGTTGGCAGTATCGTCCACGGTATAAGAGTTTATACCCCTTCAGCACTATCAGAGCTGATCAAGACTTTCTCCGTCACACAAATACTGCTTGCCATTCCCTCAGCCAGCCATGCTGAAAGAAAGGAAATCATCAATAAACTCGAGCATCTGCCCGTTCACGTCAAGACAGTACCTGAACTGTTTGATATGCGCACGGGAAAATTCCACGTTGATGAAGTAAGAGATATTGATATCGAAGATTTGTTGGGCCGCGATATTGTACCGCCGGATCCAGGGTTGATGAGTGCCTGTATCAAAGGCAAGTCTGTTATGGTAACTGGAGCAGCGGGATCGATTGGCTCAGAGCTTTGCAGACAAATTCTTGGCCTCTGGCCTGCAAAACTGGTAGTCCTCGACAGTTTTGAATTTGGATTGTATGACATAGAACGTGAACTGCAGACACTAAGAGAAGCCTTACAAGGTAAGTCTGAGTTTGAAACTGAAATTATTGCAGTGCTGGGTAACACCTGTAACCAGAATCTTCTGGAAGTAATTCTGCAAAAATTCCAGGTAAAGACTGTTTATCATGCTGCAGCATATAAGCAAGTACCAATGGTTGAGAGGAATGTCATAGAGGGCGCTTTTAACAACACACTTGGGACGGCTGTTGCCGCTCTGGCAGCCAATAAGTGTCAAGTCGAAAACTTTGTTCTGATTTCAACTGACAAAGCCGTGCGTCCAACCAATGTGATGGGCGCGACCAAAAGGTTTGCGGAGCAAGTGCTTCAAGCCTTGGCAGCTCAGAAGGGCGGCACATGTTTTAGTATGGTGAGATTTGGCAATGTTCTTGGCTCGTCCGGCTCAGTAGTGCCTTTGTTTCGCAAACAGATTAGTCAGGGCGGTCCAGTGACAGTAACCCACCCTGAAGTTACCCGTTACTTTATGACGGTACAGGAAGCAGCTCAGTTGGTGATTCAGGCAGGGGCCATGGCCAGTGGTGGCGATGTATTTGTTCTTGATATGCATGAGCCAATCAAAATTGTGGATCTGGCACGCAAAATGATTCACTTAATGGGTTACAACATAAGGGATGAAAAGTCATACGAAGGGCACATCTCAATTGAATATACCGGTCTCAGACCCGGTGAAAAGCTCTTTGAGGAATTGTTGATAGGCGAATCTGTCACAGGGACAGAGCACCCTAAAATCATGCGCGCAGAGGAGGATTTTTTGCCGTGGAGGGATCTTCAACCCATGCTTGTCGAACTTGAGTCTGCATGTAAACGACTTGATCTGGAAACAATACGGCAACTGTTGATTCGTGCAGTTGACGGTTTTAATCCTGAATCGCTTAAAGACGATTTATTTTGGCCGAGTACGAGCGGCACTGGTGTAACTTCAGCAATCTCTAATTCAGCCAACCATTCGCAAAACAAGGTTGCCGCCACCAAAGTCACACCGCTGCACAAACGCTGACCAATTGCTTACTAACTTACCTTCTGGTCATAGACAGAATCATTACAGGCTCGACTGGAACATTCTGGTGCTGACGCGCATTTGCGGTAGGCACGGTGGCAATAGCATCAACAATATCCATACCCTCTATTACCCGACCGAATACGGCGTAACCGAAGTCCTGAGCTGAAGTTCCTCGCTGATTCAGGAAGTCGTTATCAACCAGGTTGATAAAGAACTGACTGGTTGCGCTGTCAACAATGTTGGTGCGGGCCATCGCCAAAGTTCCCCGATCATTTTCAAGCGAAGGTGAAGCCTCATTTTTGATAGATGCATAACCTGACATTTCTACAAATTCACTATTGTAACCGCCGCCTTGAATCATAAAACCTGGGATTACTCTGTGAAATGTAAGGTTGTCGTACAATTTGTTATCCACATATCGCAGAAAATTCTCAACTGTGATTGGCGCCTCATCAGCCCAAAGCTCAATAACCACAGTGCCTTGGCTGGTTTCCATGACGACAACAGGATTGGTATTTTCAGCCGCATAGCCAACTATACTGACAATCAGCAAAATCGCTGCTAACAAAGACTTAAACATAAACAATCTCCTTGACATTATTGGGGGGGGGGGGCAACTAGCATGATACTTTAACAGAAACTGAACACGAATCAGTTAAGGCCACTCATATTTATAAAATCCAAGCCATAGCAAAATTTTTTTGCGTTCTGGAAAAACTAGTGCATATAAACTAGTGCATATAAATAGGGAGGGGATTAAGACAGGGGGAAAATTTGGCTGCCCAACCTGGACTCGAACCAGGAACCAATCGATTAACAGTCGATTACTCTACCATTGAGCTATTGGGCAAGAAGGTTGGCCAATCTGGATGGCACCAACAGGACGCGTATGTTAATGACATTTGTCATACTGGTCAACCTTTGATCAGCAACTTTTTGATGCGTTTCCCTATGCGAAAAATGCTGCAATAAACAATAAATTTATCTTCCTGGCAGTATACTTACGACAATGAACATACCATTTAAAATGCACGCAAACTTCCTCCCGGCGGGTGATCAGCCAAATGCGATAGCACAATTGGTTGATGGCTTGGATGAGGGGCTACACTCTCAGATTCTTCTCGGTGTAACTGGCTCGGGCAAAACTTTCACAATCGCAAATGTGATTGCACAGACACAACGTCCGGCGCTGGTAATGGCGCCAAACAAAACCTTAGCTGCACAGCTTTATGGTGAATTTAGAGAGTTTTTCCCTGATAACGCTGTTGAGTACTTTGTGTCTTACTACGATTACTATCAGCCAGAGGCCTATGTTCCGTCCTCAGATCTGTACATAGAAAAGGATGCATCCGTTAATGAGCATATCGAACAGATGCGTTTGTCAGCTACCAAAGCGCTGTTGGAAAGACGCGATGTTATAGTCGTGGCAACTGTATCGGCCATTTACGGGCTTGGCGATCCGGGCTCATACCTGAAAATGGTCTTGCACCTTGACCGAGGAGATAAAATTGATCAGCGCTACATTCTTCGAAGACTTGCTGATTTGCAATACAGCAGAAATGACATGGAACTGCAAAGGGCTACTTATCGGGTCAGAGGCGATGTCATTGATGTTTATCCTGCCGATTCAGACAGGTATGCCATCCGCATCGAACTGTTTGATGACGAGATTGAAGCACTATCATTTTTTGACCCCCTTAATGGAGAAGTCATCCGTAAAGTGCCGCGTCTGACCATTTTCCCAAAATCACATTATGTGACTCCGCGCGAAAAAATTCTCGATGCACTCGAAGACATTAAACTTGAACTAAATGACAGAGTTCTGTGTCTCGAACAACAACATAGGCTTGTTGAGGCACAGCGTCTTTCTCAAAGAACTCGCTTCGATATCGAAATGATGTCTGAACTCGGTTACTGCAATGGTATAGAAAACTATTCACGCTATTTGTCTGGACGCGACCAAGGCCAAGCTCCACCTACGCTATTTGATTACTTGCCACCGGACTCCATGGTAATCGTGGATGAATCTCACGTTTCGGTTCCGCAGATTGGCGCAATGTTCAAAGGAGATCGATCACGAAAAGAAACACTGGTTGAGTACGGCTTTCGTTTACCTTCAGCGCTTGATAACAGACCATTGAGATTTGAGGAATGGGAGTCGCTGACCTCACAGTTGATTTTTGTCTCTGCAACTCCAGGCCCCTATGAACTTGAGCGCGCTGGACAGACTGTCAGACAGCTCGTGCGCCCAACGGGATTACTAGATCCAATATTGGAAATTCGTCCTGCTGGTTCACAGGTAGACGACCTGTTATCAGAAATTCGTCTGATCACTGCCCGCCATGAAAGGGTACTTGTCACCGTTCTGACAAAGCGAATGGCTGAAGATCTGACTGATTACCTGATGGATCATGAGATACGCGTCAGATACTTGCATTCAGATATAGATACGATTGAGAGATCGGAAATTATTCGAGATCTGAGACTGGGTCAGTTTGATGTCCTCGTTGGTATAAATCTGCTCAGGGAAGGGCTAGATATCCCCGAGGTCTCTCTGGTGGCTATTCTAGATGCAGACAAGGAAGGTTTTTTGCGCTCCGAGCGCTCGCTGATTCAGACCATCGGCAGAGCCGCGCGCAACCTTAACGGCAGAGCTATATTATATGCTGATAGAATCACGGGCTCTATGCAACGGGCGATCGATGAATCTGAGCGGAGACGGGAAATACAGTTAAGCTTTAACATGGTCAATAACATTACACCGGCAGGAGTTAATAAATCAGTCTCCGATGTAATGGAAGGAGCTCATCACAGTGAGGCCGCCAACGACTCACGAAACCGTCGTAAAGGCAAATCAGTAGCAGAAAATTCGGCTATCTATATATCCAGTACCGCATCAAACAAAGACGTCAGGTCACTCACTAATGAAATTAAACAATTGGAACAGCGGATGCTTGAAATGGCGCGCAATCTTGAATTCGAAGAAGCCGCTCTTTTACGTGACCAAGTAGCAGCACTGAAAATTGATCTGATTAATTCCGGTTAGAGTGAATATCTTGATGTTCATCGTCAAAGTCATTCTCTTGTAGTTTTTTCTGGCTGCCCCTATAATCGCCACTCTTTCGGAAGCGGCGGTTTGATCCTGTTTAATATAAGGATTTATTTGAAGATTTGTCTGTTACTACGTAGAAATTGAAACAGGCGCGTAGCTCAGTTGGTTAGAGCGCTACCTTGACATGGTAGAGGTCACCAGTTCGAATCTGGTCGTGCCTACCACTAATTTAATGAGTGGTATTCAGCAGCATTCCGCAATCCGATAGTTTTTCATAATTGCCTTGTAAGTCAGGCTTCATTCATCTCATATCAAACGAACCGCGACCGCTATGCCTTCAATTACTCTTCCCGACGGTAGTCAACGACAATTTGATCGGCCAGTGACTGTATTCGAAGTTGCTGAATCCATTGGTTCAGGTCTTGCGAAAGCAGCCCTTGCGGGCCGGGTAGATGGACAGCTGGTTGACACCTCCTGCTTAATCGATACTGATGCACATCTCGCGATCATCACCGAGCGCGACACCGAAGGTCTTGAAGTCATTCGTCACTCTTGTGCACATTTGATGGCACAAGCTGTCCAACGCTTGTTTCCAACAGCGCAGGTAACAATCGGACCGGTAGTAGAAGATGGCTTTTTTTATGACTTTGCCTATGAAAGAGCCTTCACAGCGGAAGATCTCGAGAAAATTGAAGCTGTAATGCAGGATATTGTAAAAGAGAACCTTCCTGTTAAACGTGAACTGATGAACCGTGACGACGCCGTTGCCATGTTTGAAAGAATGGGCGAGAAGTATAAAGTCGAAATCATTAAAGGCATTCCGGGCGACGAACAGATTTCGTTTTATCGACAGGGTGATTTCATAGACCTTTGTCGCGGGCCACATGTGCCGAATACTGGAAAATTCAAAGCGTTTAAATTAACGTCAGTCGCGGGCGCTTATTGGCGCGGCGATTCCAACAATGAAATGTTGCAACGCATTCATGGAACAGCCTGGGGTGACAAAAAGGCCCTTACAGATTATCTATTCAGGCTTGAAGAGCAGCAAAAACGCGATCACCGCAAAATTGGCAAGAAACTGGATCTTTTCCATTTTCAGGAAGAAGCTCCCGGTATGGTTTTTTGGCATCCACGGGGATGGACTATTTACCAGGTCATTCAGCATTACATGCAAAAAGTGCAGAATGTAAACGGCTATCAAGAGATACGCACACCTCAATTGGTAGACTACTCACTCTGGGAGCGCTCAGGCCACGCTGATAAGTTTGCTGATCAGATGTTCAGCGTTGCGTCTGAAAACCGCATGTATGCTATCAAGCCCATGAACTGTCCATGCCATATTCAGGTCTTTAATCAGGGCCTTAAAAGTTACAGGGATTTGCCATTGCGCCTGGCAGAGTTCGGCTCTTGCCATCGATTTGAACCATCAGGTTCTATGCATGGACTTATGCGAGTACGCAGTTTCACCCAGGATGATGCACATATATTCTGTGCCGAAGAAGATATACAAAACGAAGTCGCGGCATTCATGAAACTTTTGTTTGGCGTATACCGAGACTTTGGTTTTGATGAAATTATACTTCGTCTGTCGACCCGTCCAGCCAAACGAGTTGGTTCTGAGGAAATGTGGGACAGAGCAGAAGGTTCTTTACGGCAAGCACTCAATAATAGTGGCCTCGCCTGGGAATTATTGCCAGGAGAAGGCGCGTTTTATGGCCCAAAAATCGAATTCTCATTGAAGGACTGTATGGGGCGTGTACAGCAATGTGGCACTATACAAGTGGACTTTTCGATGCCAGAACGACTGGGTGCTCAATACGTCGCCGAAGACGGCAACAGAAAAGTCCCGGTTATGCTTCATCGGGCAATTCTTGGCTCTTTTGAGCGATTTATTGGGGTCTTGATCGAACATTATGCGGGGGCGCTTCCTGCTTGGCTATCACCCAATCAGGTTGTTGTGATGAATATCACCGACAATCAAGCCGATTATTGTGAAAAAGTTCGTAAAATACTGGCAGAAAAGGGGTTTCGGGTCAGTGCGGACTTGAGAAATGAGAAGATCGGCTTTAAAATCCGCGAGCATTCCATCCAGAAGATTCCTTTCCTGCTTGTAGCGGGCGACAGGGAACTGGAGAATGGGGAGGTTTCTGTGCGCACCCGGGAAGGAAACGACCTCGGCATCATGTCAATCGATGCCTTTGTCAGCTATCTGGCAGATGATATTTCACGATTTGGAAGATCTGCCACGCATCAATCGTAGGTTGGTCAGACAGAAAAATAATTTATGCAGGAGAGAATACGCTGTCGAATATGAAGAGCAGTTCCAAAAAGCCGGTCATTAACGAGCACATTGATTCACCCGAAGTTCGCCTGGTATTAGCAGATGGCGAGCAAAAGGGCGTAGTGACTATCGAGGAAGCGCGAGCTGCCGCCAGTGAAGCCAAGCTTGATCTGGTGATGATTGCCCCGGAGGCTGAGCCACCGGTCTGCAAAATCATGGATTACGGCAAGCACATTTTTGATCTGAAAAAGCAAAAGGCTGCCAACAAGAAAAAGCAGCGCAAAACACAGCTGAAAGAAATCAAGTTTCGGCCAGGGACGGAAGAGGGGGATTATCAGGTAAAACTACGCAACCTGATACGTTTCCTTACTGATGGGGACAAAGCCAAGATATCGTTGAGATTTCGCGGCCGTGAATTAGCCCATCAGCATCTTGGACTTGAGCTCGTACAACGTATCGGCAAAGATCTTGAAGATTACGGTGTTATTGAGCAAGAACCCAAGATGGAAGGTAGGCAGATCGTGATGGTTCTGTCTCCTGCGAAGAAGAAAAAAGTCTGACGGGTGTCAGCTTTTTTAAAATCTAAACACTATCGCCAGTGATGGCGCTAAATGCGGAGTCGTAAGACAAATGAGCAAGATGAAAACCCATAGTGGTGCATCCAAGCGTTTCAAAAAAACAGCTTCTGGCTGGAAATGCAAAAGTGCAAATAAGAGCCATATTCTCACCAAAATGACCACCAAGCGTAAGCGTCAATTGCGCGGTACTTCACTGGTTGCAGCCTGTGATAAGCCGATGATCGATCGCATGATGCGCGTTAATTAATATTCAGGTTAGTGAGAGGAGAACAATATGGCACGAGTAAAACGCGGTGTAACGGCACGTCGTCGTCACAAAAAGATTCTTAAGCAGGCTAAAGGTTACTATGGCGCGCGCAGTCGGGTATACCGAGTTGCCTTTCAGGCGGTTATCAAGGCAGGGCAATATGCCTACCGTGACCGTCGAGCCAAAAAGCGAGTTTTCCGCTCATTGTGGATAACCCGTATTAATGCCCAGTCACGCGCTAATGGTATGACCTACAGCCAGCTGATCGCTGGATTAAAAAAGGCCAGTATCGGTGTTGACCGTCGCGTGATGGCAGATCTGGCTGTGCATGACAAGCCAGCATTCGCTGCATTGGTAAATCAGGCAAAAGCCAGCCTGGCACAGTAAAATGTTACTTTTTGCAGAGCCGGCTCGGGCGATCAGCACCTGAGCCGGCTCTGTGCATTTAACGGATTGAGTGGATTGGTCAATGACAGACACAGCTTCACTATTAATAACAGCATTAAGTGCCATTGAGGCGACTGCTGACGAGCGCACGCTGGATCAGTTGCGCGTAGATTATCTAGGCAAAAAAGGTCAACTTACTGAACTCCTCAAAGGACTTGGAAAGCTACCGGCGGAACAACGTCCCGCGGCCGGCGAGTATATCAATGAAACCAAGCGCCAGATTCAAAATGCGCTAGATACGCGTCGAGATTCCATTGTCGAAAAAGCGCTTGAGCAACAACTTGCTAAAGAAACCATAGACATCAGCCTCCCGGGACGCCGGCAAAGCTCTGGCGGCTTGCATCCTGTAAGCAGGACTATTGACCGCATCAAACAACTGTTCGAATCCGTCGGGTATTCTGTTGCGGAGGGCCCGGAGATTGAAGATGACTATCACAACTTCGAAGCATTGAATATCCCAGGCCACCATCCTGCTCGTGCCATGCACGATACATTTTATATTAACCCCACTACCGTCCTCAGAACTCATACGTCACCCGTGCAGGTGAGGGTGATGGAGCAGGGAAAACCGCCATTCCGCATGATCTGCCCCGGGCGTGTTTACCGTTGCGACTCAGATCTGACACACACACCCATGTTTCATCAGGTCGAAGGTTTGCTCATTGATGAAAATGTTACCTTCGCTGACCTGAAAGGTACCTTGGCTGACTTCCTGCAAAATTTCTTTGAAGCTGATCTTAAAGTGCGTTTTCGTCCCTCTTACTTTCCGTTTACAGAACCTTCTGCTGAAGTTGATATGAGTTGCGTCATGTGTTCGGGAAAAGGCTGCCGAGTTTGCAAACAAACAGGATGGCTTGAAGTACTGGGTTGCGGAATGGTCCATCCGTCAGTGCTGGAGAGCTCCGGTATCGATAGTGAAAAGTACCGAGGCTTTGCCTTCGGTATGGGTGTAGAACGTCTTGCAATGCTGCGTTATGGCGTTAACGATCTGCGCTTGTTTTTCGAAAACGATCTGAAGTTTCTTCGTCAGTTCAACTAACGATCGGTCGAAATGCATTAAATTTTTGATTTATTCAATAATGAAAAGCCATGAGTAGACAGTAAGAGCAACGAAGCATGATTTTTACACAACAATGGATACGTGAGTGGGTTGATTTTGACCTTGAGCCTGAGGTACTTATCAGTCAATTGACTATGGCCGGGCTGGAAGTCGATGCTCATGGACCTGTTGCAGCGCAGTTTGCAGGTGTAATTGTCGCCGAAGTTCTCAACGTGGTTCAGCACCCGGATGCTGATAAATTGCGGGTATGTGAGGTGTTTGATGGCGAAGAGGTGCTGCAAGTTGTTTGTGGTGCCGCCAACGTTCGTAGGGGTTTAAAGGTTCCGTATGCACGTATTGGTGCTCAACTGCCGGTTTTTTCACCAGAGCCAGGCGTCTCATCTTCCTTTACGATCAAAAAAGCAAAATTACGTGGTGTTGAATCATTTGGCATGCTGTGCTCTGCACAGGAACTTGGTCTGGCTGAGAAGTCTGACGGCTTGTTTGAATTGCCAGCAGATGCCCCGGTCGGCAAGTCTGTAAGGGAATTCTTGCAGCTGGATGATGTGTTTTACGAAATGGATCTGACTCCTAATCGAGGGGATTGTCTGAGTATCAGAGGACTGGCGCGCGAAATTGCCGCGCTTAACAATCTGGATTTTTGTGAACCTGTAATCGAAGCAGTACAACCCACTATTGATGATGTCTTTGCGGTACAACTCACCGCTGCAGAGCAATGCCCGAGATATCTAGGCCGCGTCATAAAAGACATTGATATCAATATCGAGACACCGCTTTGGATGCAGGAAAAACTGCGGCGATGTGGTCTCAGAAGTATTGATCCTGTCGTAGATGTGACCAACTATATATTGCTTGAGCTTGGTCAACCCATGCATGCGTTCGATTTGAGCCAGTTAAACGGTGGCATCAATGTTCGCATGGCCGAGGCCGGCGAAAAAATTGTTCTGCTGGATGGAAAGCAGATTGAAGTCCAGCCCGATACTCTTCTGATCACCGACAAGCAAGGCCCTTTGGCGCTGGCCGGTATCATGGGCGGACAGCACAGTGGCGTAAACTCTAACACCAAACATATCTTTCTTGAGTGTGCGTGGTTTGACCCGTTAGCAATTGCCGGAAGAGCACGACGTTATGGATTACATACAGACTCCTCTCATCGATACGAAAGAGGTGTTGATAGCGAACTGCAATTGCAAGCTATTGAGCGTGCGACCCAGCTTTTATTGCAGATCGTTGGTGGCGATGCTGGACCAGTGATTGTGTGTGAACACACGGTGCCTGCAAAAAAAATAGTGAAACTGGAAATTGACAATGTTAATCGATTGCTCGGAATGACCATGAGCAAATCTGACATTATCAATATACTCAATAGATTAGGACTGATACTTCAATCTTCAACTGATACATATTTTCAATTTGTAATCCCTTCGCACCGATTTGATATCAGCATTGAAGCAGATCTTATCGAGGAATTGGCGCGCGTCTACGGATATGATCAACTGCCAGTCACCAAGCCCTTGGTACGTATGAATCTTTCGCCAAACCCAGAGGGCTATGTGAGCCAAGAGAGACTTCGCGAAAGGCTTGTAACTCTTGGATATCAACAAGTTATCACCTATAGCTTCGTTGAACCCTCACTAATGACAATGCTTAGACCAGATCTGCAGCCAGTTCCTCTTCAAAACCCGATTTCAGCAGAAATGGCGGTGATGCGGACAAGCTTGTGGGCGGGGCTAATCCAGACCCTACGTTACAATGTTAATCGCCAACAGGCCCGGGTCAGATTGTTTGAAACCGGCCAGATATTCCTGCCTTTCGGGGATTTGATCAACCAGCCTGATATGTTGGGCGGGCTGATTTATGGCAGCCGCTTGCCGGCCGACTGGTCTCAAGGTCGTGATTCTGCTGATTTTTACGATGCAAAAGGGGATGTAGAAACGATACTTTCCCTCAGCGGCGAACATGACAAGTTTACCTTTGAAGCACAGAAGCACCCGGCACTTCATGACGGCCAATGTGCTCGAATCCTCAAGTCGGGGCTGCCGGTAGGCTGGATAGGGGCACTGTCTCCAGCTTTGCAGCGAGCGCTGGACCTGAATGACAGAACATTCTTGTTTGAGATTGAACTGGCAGCAGTGCTTAGCGCACGAAAACCGGCATTCAAAGCACTTTCCCGGTTTCCTGAAGTCACCAGAGATCTGGCTGTTTTGATTGACAGGCACATCCCGGCGCAGGCTATCAGAGGCGAATTGCAGGCGTTGGCTGGAGAACACCTTACTTCGCTTAGAATATTTGATGTTTATCAAGGCGATGCCATAGGTTCCGAGAAAAAAAGTATGGCATTGGGCTTGACCTGGCAACATCCTTCACGCACTCTAGGCGAGGACGACATCAATTCCATAATTGAGCGTTGTGTCAAAGGCCTGGAAGTCAAATTTAATGCAAAGTTAAGGAATTGAGCATGGATAAGGGCGCGCTGACAAAAGCGGAAATGGCAGAACGTTTGTTTGATGAACTTGGCGTTAATAAACGCGAAGCCAAAGAACTGGTAGAGCAGTTCTTTGAAGAAATTCGACAAGCGCTTGAGGCTAACGAGCAGGTAAAACTCTCCGGTTTTGGCAACTTCGATCTTCGCGATAAGAAACAACGCCCCGGTCGCAACCCCAAGACCGGAGAAGAAATTCCAATAAAGGCACGTCGGGTCGTTACATTTCGCCCTGGCCAGAAGCTGAAAGCTCGAGTAGAAAAATATGCTGGAACCCAGCAACAGTAACAAGGAATTACCCCCGATTCCCTCCAAACGCTACTTTACGATTGGTGAAGTAGGAGAATTGTGCACTGTAAAGCCGCACGTTTTGCGTTATTGGGAACAGGAATTCCCCCAATTAAAACCCGTTAAAAGGCGCGGTAACCGCCGCTATTATCAGCGCGAAGACGTACTTCTTATCCGCCAGATCAAATCTTTGTTGTATGAGCAAGGGTTCACGATCGGAGGCGCGCGCCAACGTATGAGCGGCCCGCAGGAGCAAACTCCAACAATAACTTCGACTGCCTCTTCTGTTGAAGATGATGACATCCGGGCAATGATTGCTGAACTTGAATACGTTCTGAAATTGATTTGATCTGGCTGACTGCCTTAATTTTGTTAAAAATTTCTCTTTTCTATTTGCCTCCGTCCGCGGCTAGATGGCAGAACGATCTCACTGGTGCGGTTCCGCCGATGCCACGTATCAAAGCCAACGTCAGCATTGGCTGGTCCCGTGACCGCCACAGTGCCAATATCACTGGCCGCTAAATAGATTATGTGATTTTCAACGCCAACAAGTTTGACTATCAGGCGCGCTTGCCATTCAGCAACTATCGCAACGTAGATGTACTGAAAGCCTCTTCGATCTTCGACGCCAGCTACAACTATCGTGGCCTCGAAGCATTGGGCGGCGAGCTGCGCTTTACGCTTGGTGCCCGTAACCTTTTTGACAGAATGCCGCAAAAAGTCCCAATGCTCGGCGGTATGGAGTCAATTCTTTACGACCCAACCGGTCGCATGCTTTACGGTCGTGTAACCTTCGAGATGTAATCGGAATCGTTACTTGTAAGAAAACAGAGGTGGTCGGACATCCAGTCCGACCACCTTTTTTATTTCTGGAAATCAAAAAACACCTACTTGATGCAAAACACAAAGCGAACCCGCAAGGGACTTGCAAGCACAGGCAAGGCAAGTATAATGCCGGCTCTTAATTCGGGGCGTAGCGCAGTCTGGTAGCGCACCACACTGGGGGTGTGGGGGTCGCAGGTTCAAATCCTGCCGTTCCGACCAAATTTGTTTTTGTATGATTCTTGCATCTAACCTCACAACATAAGGCTCTCTAACCAGGGCCTTTTTTTAATCAAATAGACCAATTGACCCTTTCAGGCACTAGCATTTGCAGCGCCGAACTTACTCTCGCCGTGTAAAACAAGCAGTCTGGTTTTCATTCATCATCAGGCGTAAACTCCGGTTAGCTTAAGGTGAGCAACACGGACATTCACCTGGAGTTTCCCAGTGTGCCATCTTTAAAAAATGTGAAACCTGTGTCGGATATAGCCAGCAATAACAAGAATAGTCAGGTGCCAGATACAGATCCTTTTATGCCTGATATCGCCGGTAGCCTCAGCGAATTTTTCATGAATAGCCCATTACGGGAATTCAGCGATAATCTGCTTCGTTCAGTTCCGGGTTTACCGCCTGTTGTGCAAACGATACATCTACTGGGCGTCGCTGTGATTGTTGGGTCTATGGTGTTTTTGTGTTTGCGAATACTAGGATTGGCTGCGAATCGGCAGGATCCTTATGAGATGGCTCAGCGTTTGTTCCCGTGGTTTTTTTCTGCTATCCCTGTCATGTTTATCAGCGGCGCAGTGTTTTTTCTAGCCCGACCACAGCGCTACATTTACAACCCGATTTTTACAATCAAAACTGTGGCATTTCTGCTGACAATCATCGCCAGTTTCTGTTTGTGGAAATACAGTTCTGAGTTAAAAACCAACACAATCCGATTGCCAACCAAGCTGTTGGCAGCCGTTGTAATGACTGGCTGGGTGATAACAGCGCTGGCAGGGCGGTGGATAGCTTATTCAGATTATATTTTCTGGCCAGAGTAGACTCATGATCAACGCTGTCCTTACCCATGAATTCTGGCTTTCCCTTGAGTACCTTCCTCTGGCAGAGCAGATTGGCGCAACGTGGTGGTTTCCGCTGATTAACTCCCTGCATGTGCTGGCTATCAGCTTTATGCTAGGCGCTCTGCTGATGCTGGACTTGAGAGCTGCAGGCCTGGCTGCCAATCGATACTCGATTAAAGATCTTTGCAAAGATTTTTTACCCTGGATATGGGCATCCTTTCTGGTTGCCTGTATAACCGGAATCGCGTTGTTCATCACCCGCGCAAGTGCACACATGTTGAATCCGGCGTTTCAGTGGAAGATGCTGCTGATGGTACTGGCAGCCTTAAACATGGTGATGTTTCACTGGCAGACGACCAAGTATCGTCTGGCAGATATGCACACAGAAAACTTTCCTGTCATTTTGAAATGGTCCGGAATTGTTTCGTTGCTGCTTTGGGCTGGGGTAACACTCGCCGGACGATGGGTAGGTCACATCGTTTAGTTTGAAACTGTAAAATCAATATCAAAGGAGAGTGAGTCATGCCAGAGGCCTATATCGTAGCGGCAGTCAGAACCGCCTGCGGCAAGAAGAATGGCAGTTTAAGTGCTATTCACCCGATTGATCTTGGTGCTGCCGTCGTAGACGAAATTCTTGATCGGACAGCCTTGCCGAATGATGCTGTTGACGATGTCATTTTTGGTTGCGTCAGTCAGGTAGGTGCACAGGCGGGCAATCTTGCGCGCAACGTCTCTTTAGCTTCACGCCTGGACATCTCAGTGCCAGGCGTCACTATAGACCGCCAGTGCGGGTCGTCTTTGCAGGCTGTGCACTTTGGAGCCCAGGCAGTCATGTCCGGCACTCAGGATCTGATTATCTGTGGAGGCGTGGAATGCATGAGCCTTGTGCCAATCGGCTCAAACATCAATGATTCGAAACCGCTTGGGCGAGGTGTGCCGCGAGGCGAAAGACTTGATGAGCTTTATCCCGGCATTGAGTTCAGTCAATTCAGTGGCGCCGAATTACTTGCACAGAAGTATCACATCACACGTAAAGAGCTAGACAAATTTGGTGTGCTTAGCCATCAGCGTGCAGCAGCAGCAACCCGTGAAGGATATTTTCTTCGGGAGATCGTCCCCGTTGAGATAACACGTGCTGATGGCAGTGTGGATACCCATGCCGTTGACGAAGGTATCCGCTACGAAGCCAGTCTTGAGGCTATGCAAGGGCTTAAAACTCTATTCGAAGGCGGCGTCATCACGGCGGGCACAGCCAGCCAGATCAGCGATGGTGCGGCTGCCGTGCTGATTGCTAATCGCCGGGCAATCGAGAAATACAATTTACCCGTGAGGGCACGTATTCACACGCTGGTCGTTGTAGGCTCTGATCCGGAGATCATGCTTGAGGGACCGATACCTGCAACAGAAAAATTGCTAGAGAAAGCCAATCTGACCATCGACGATATCGATCTGTATGAGGTCAATGAAGCATTCGGATCAGTCCCGCTGGCGTGGGCCAAAGCAATGGGCGCTGATCTTCGCCGATTAAATGTCAACGGTGGTGCACAAGCACTGGGACACCCCCTTGGTGCTACCGGGGCCAAGCTGGTGACTAGCCTACTGCATGAACTGGAGCGGCGCGAAGCCCGTTTTGGACTTGTTGCAATTTGCGAGGGCGGCGGCACGGCCAATGCTACGTTGATTGAACGTCTCGATGGACCAGACTGGTAATGCCACTTACGCCCACCGAAGCTCCAGCGTTTGTTAATCGTTTCACCCGCGAATTGCCTGCCGACAAGATAGAAGATAACTATTGTCGGCAGGTGCAAGGTGCTGCCTATTCAAGAGTAAAACCCGCCAGAACCAGCAACCCCGAGTTATTGTCATTAAACGAAGAACTGGCCTGCGAGCTAGGTCTACAACCGCTACTTGACGATAAGGCAGCACTGGCCAAGGTGTTGAGCGGCAATACCTTGCTGCCGGGCATGGATCCATTTGCAATGGTCTATGGCGGACATCAGTTTGGAAACTGGGCAGGCCAACTGGGCGACGGGCGGGCGATTAATCTGGGAGAGATTTCAACCGCACACAATAAACATCTCACACTGCAGTTAAAGGGCGCCGGAACTACTCCCTACTCAAGGCACGCAGATGGCAGGGCAGTGCTTCGGTCATCACTGCGCGAATACCTGTGCAGTGAGGCCATGTTCCACCTTGGGGTGCCAACAACTCGAGCCTTGAGCTTGGTATCCACGGGCGACAAGGTTGTACGGGATATGTTTTATGACGGCAATCCAATGGCAGAACCAGGCGCTATTGTATGCCGGGTGGCGCCTTCCTTTGTCCGTTTCGGAAATTTTGAGCTACCCGCGTCAAGAGGTGATAACCATCTGCTGCGACGCCTGCTTGACTTTGTGGTTGTGACCGACAGGGAGGATCTGTCAGAACGTGTGCGCCTGGCAGGCTCAGACTCCTCACTGACAGATGTTTATCTCGATTGGTTTCAGCAAGTGTGCAGGCTGACGCAAAGCATGATTGTTCATTGGATGCGCGTAGGTTTTGTGCATGGGGTAATGAATACTGACAACATGTCTGTCTTGGGCCTGACTATCGATTATGGCCCTTACGGATGGATAGATGATTACAACCCCGACTGGACACCCAACACGACAGATGCTGCCAATCGACGTTACCGGTATGGAAACCAGCCGGCAATTGCGCGCTGGAATCTGTATCAGTTGGCAAACGCCATCTACCCGGTTGTGCAGGATGCTGAGTCATTGCAATCCATTCTGGATAAGTTGTCATCTGAGTATGACGTTGAATTTTCCGCAATGATGAGTCAAAAACTTGGCTTTCAAAACCCCTTTAACTGTCCGGCAGAGCTGATAGAAGCTTTGAAGAAATTACTATGCCTGCAACCAACGGATATGACCTTGTTCTTCCGTTTGTTATCTGAGTTTAAACCTGAGGATGCCCAGAGCAACGTTCACAAAATCGTAGATGCGGCTTTTTACGAAAACACACAAGCAAAACCAGCAATCGCTCAGGCCTACCAGGATTGGGAGGCGCTCTATCGTAGTTGTTTATTGTCGGAATCTGCATCGCACGCGCAACGAAAGAGCATGATGAACAGTATCAACCCCGCCTATGTGCCAAGAAACTATCTGGCGCAGCAAGCCATCGATGCAGCCGAAGCAGGGGACATCCAGGTCTTCACAAAACTGCTTAAGGTGCTAGAAAAGCCTTATCAACAACAATCATCTGCTGATCCCTATGCAGGTTTAAAGAGACCTGAGTGGGCAGTAAACAAGGCAGGCTGTTCAATGTTGTCCTGCAGTTCCTGATACACAGAGCCAGCCATCTGACGATGGAGAACGTCACTTTACTGAAACAACGACGTTCTCTAACGCAAACCAGTGGCTGGGTTACACTTTGTCAGCGTGACCATCTACACCTGTTAATTAGGTAAAAGTCTTCCGATCTCAGGAGTAGTCAGTATTCAATCAATACCCATACCCGTGTCAGATCTGAGGCAACAGAGCAGTTGATCCCGTTGTGTAACGCTGATCACCGCCTGCGTTATGCGGCTGCGTCTGGCACTAATGACATTCTTTGTCGTGCCTGTTGTGTTTGATTTTCTCGCGAAAAACACCGCATCGCCCGAAACAGTCTCGCGCTTGCTCAACACCTTGCAAACAAAATACACTGAGATAACGGCCGCTCCTGCTCCTGCCATCTCAGGCAGTGACACGCGAGCCCTTAATCAACGCCGCGAAGATCTCTGATTGCGGCATTTGTGATGCTGCGCCACCCGGCGCTGCGCTCAGGCGCAGCCCCGGTGGCCAATCGACAAGGGAGTCGGTGTCCAATGGGTATCTTTGCTATCGTTTTGTTGTTTCTAATCGTCGTTCTCGCCATCTACCTGATCAGTATTTATAACCAACTGGTCAGCCTGCGGAACCGCTTTCAGAATGCTTTTGCGCAGATTGAAGTTCAGCTTAAGCGTCGCTACGACCTGATCCCCAATCTGGTCGAAACAGCCAAAGCCTATATGTCTCATGAGCGCGACACGCTCGAAGCAGTCATTCAGGCACGTAACGCAGCAGCGCAAGGCCTTGGCGCGGCCTCGGCAAATCCTGGCGACCCCGCTACGATGTCAGCACTGGCAGGGCAAGAGGGCATACTGGCCGGCGCTTTGGGCAGACTGAACGTAGTAATGGAAGCTTATCCGGATCTGAAAGCCAATCAGAACATGATGCAGTTGAGCGAAGAACTAACATCGACTGAGAACAAAGTTGCTTTTGCCAGGCAGGCTTACAACGATCAGGTCATGAACTACAACACCTACCGCCAGAGTTTTCCGCCTGTGGTATTCGCTGCTGCATTTGGTCACGGTTCTGATGCCGGACTGCTTGAATTTGCAGATTCTGCTGAGATTCAGGCTGCTCCTAAAGTCAGCTTTTAGTCACCAATCTGATTGTCTGCCGGAAGTTCGGACTCATGGATTTTTTCAAAGCCCAAGACCTTGCCAGACGCCGCACGCGGCATCTGGTTTTTCTGTTTGTACTATCGTTGCTAAGTTTGCTGGTTTTAACCAACCTGTTGCTCTACCTCATTTTTAGTATCTCTGGCACCTATACCGAGGTCGTGCCTGTATTTACCAAAACGGGACCTGGACTTTATGCCGCCGTAAGCCTTGCAGTATTGCTGGTTGTTATTGTCAGCAGTGTGTTTAAAACATTCAGTCTGAGACAAGGGGGTGATGCTGTCGCTCAAATGATGAATGCGCGCCTACTGATATCACCAAAGACAGTAGACGAACAAAAGCTGCTGAATATTGTAGAGGAAATGGCCATTGCATCGGGCACTGCCGTGCCGCCTGTTTATATCATGGAGGAAGTGTCTATAAATGCATTTGCTGCCGGCCATTCCAGTGCAGATGCTGTTATTGGAGTCACGCGCGGTGCCATTCAGAAGCTTAACAGGGACGAGCTCCAAGGGGTCATTGCACACGAGTTCAGTCACATCCTGCATGGTGATATGCGACTTAACCTGAGATTGATTGGCTTGCTACACGGCATTATGGTGCTCGGGATAATGGGTCATTATTTGCTGAGAGCAGCATCCTCGACCCGGCGAAACAACAATAACGCAGCAGTGGCGATTTTTGGAATTGGTTTGCTCGTTATCGGCGCATCAGGATCATTTTTTGGTGGTCTTATCAAGGCAGCTGTCAGTCGACAACGTGAATTTCTTGCCGATGCATCGGCTGTGCAATACACCCGAAATCCTGCTGGTATTGCGGGAGCTCTAAAACGTATCGGCATCGATACCGACAATCACTTTCTTGACAATCCGGCGGCAACTCAAATCAGTCATGCCTTGTTCAGCGAAGGCGTGAAACATAAATTTAATGCGCTTTTTGCCACTCATCCACCGCTGAAGCAACGCATTGAAGCCCTGGATCCTGAATGGAGCGGAGAATTCAGCGCAACAACCCCCATACAAGAGTCGGCTGTGTCCCCATTGATGGCAGCCGGATTTGCTGTCAGCAGGGCGGGCACTGCGAATGAAGAGGACATCAACCAGGCAAAGCATGTACTGCTGGAAATGCCTGCTGAGTATCAGCGCGTTGCCAAGGAGGCACTGGGTGCTTCGGCAATTATCTGTATCCTGATGCTCAGGCAGGATCTTGAGTCAACACCATCAGGTGTTAGCGTTATTGAACAAAGGTTAGCAGTAATCAGCCCAACCCTCGCAGCTGAAGCCACCAGACTTTTCCACAGTCAAGCCGTGATAGAACCCGCACATCGTCTTGCGCTGATCAGTTTGTGCCTTGGCACACTAAGGCAACTGACAAACCAGCAATACAAGCAGATCCGAGCGGTTTGGAGCACACTCATAGAGACGGATCCCCGACCTGATTTGCACTCCTGGTTGATATTCCAGTTAGCAAGCAATCATTTGGACAGGATGCTTGATTTTAATGCCCAGGTTCATCTGTCAGCGCAGACAAGTCTCAGCGACCATCAAAAAAATCTCAGTGTCTTTCTATCAGTTTTAACCTTCAGCGGCGGTTTAACGGGCGTTGATGCTGAACTCGCATTCAACTCTGCTGCAAATGCACTGCATACCAAAGGACTTGAGTTGATACCGGCCGATCAATTGACCCTTTTAAGTTTTCAGTCGTCAGCCACTCAACTGAAATCGCTCACCTACGCTGACAAGAGGCAATTGCTCGACGCAATGTTGCTCTGTGTTTATCACGATAATGGTGTGACTGTGACCGAAAATGAATTAATGCGCACGACTTCAGAAATATTAGGATGCCCGTTGCCAGCCAAATTTTGATCATGCAGTGAATCACTCGAAACTGAACACATTGCTCATCTGCTCAGCCTGCTCACAATTGAGGATTACCAGACTCTCAATGCTGCCATCTGCATAACTCACTGACATGACAACATCCTCTGCCGAAGCACACACACCTTCACTCTCGTCAGAGCCTGGCACAGTCTCGCTGTTCAAATAATAAAGCCTGCGTTTTGCGTCGGCCTTGTAAAACATACGCGCGACAATTTCTTGGCCTGTGTAACAACCCTTTTTAAAGTCGATTGCGCCATTAATATCGTAGTTCAGCAGCTGTGGTGTAAACACTTCAGACTGACTCAGATCAGGATGCGCCTGACCCGTTCTGATATCTGCTGCTGTCCACATAGACTCTGGCACGGGCTCGAGCAAGGGCTGCAGGGTTTGCCAAAGCGCTTGTGACGGCTCTGAGCTGCGCTCGAAGACCACCAGAATACGAGGGAGAGTATACAAAGAGGTCATCGGCATTCTGATCAATGTCACGCCCTGGACCCGAACGCAACTGTCCGCAATTTCGGGCAACGAGATTCCCAAGGTATTGAGAGTGGCGGCTAAATTGAAGCCACCAATACCGTAAACACAATACTGCATCCCGGTTGCCTGTAATGATGTTTTGAAAAACACCCGGTACTTATTCAATGTTGCAAGAATTTTTTCCTGCAGATCGACGCGCGATATCAGCAATACCGCATCGTCGCCGGAAAGTATTCTGACATCGGCGATCACCCGCCCCTTGAGGTTACACAATACGCCCCTGAGAGTATTTTCTTCGCTGAGTTTCAGCAGGTTACAACTGAGCTGTCCTTGTAAAAAGCGTTTGCTGTCTTCGCCATTTACTTCAGTGATTGCCATGGAATCCAATGTCAAAAACCAGGCACCGGTGTCGACAACAGCTGTATCTGTATCAATGATTGTCGTCATAGTTATTCCGGATTCAAAGCGGATTATGAGTTAGTATAAGGAGGTTGGGCCGGCAAAAAATGCCGCCTGTCGAGGAGCCTTTATGGTATCAGATATCGCCTACAAAAAAATGCTCTGGCATAGTCGCCGCGGCATGTGGGAGCTAGATATTCTGCTTCTGCCTTTTGCAGAGAAAAAGTTGCCGGAACTAGATGATACTGATCACAAACGTTATGAACGTTTGCTAACAGAGGAAGATCAGGATTTGTTTGCTTGTCTTGTTGAGCGCGTCCAACATCCAGATAAAGAAATGCAAATTATCATCGCAAAAATTCGTGAGTTTGCTGTTTCGGGCGTCGCCAGACCACATTGAGCAATCACCATGGATATGGATATCCACTTTTCACAATCCCGATATCTATCGAGCCTGCGTGGCCTCGTCATGCTAGCTGTTATCTGCGGACTTGCGATCTCGAACATCACGGCACCAGTGCTGGCAGGCTTTTTGTTGCTCGTGTGCGTTCAGTGTCTGGCCTGGACAACAGGGGAGCCGAGGATTTGCGGATTTACCTGTGACACTGACAACGATACCGATATCGAGCAAAACACCGGGCAACCGTCAATGGCACTGAAGCTTAGCAATGGGCGCTGGCTTAAAGCAGAGCTGACCCATTTCTATTGTCTCTCGTGGATTCAAGTTCTTGAATTCAGAACTGCAGGCAACAGACATACGCTGATTATTCTGCCCGACTCTTGCAGTCATGAAGACCAACGTCGAATCCGCTGCTTTTTATCTGCGGGTCAGTATCGCCGAAAGCCTCTTCGCCAGGCCAAATCAGTCAAATACCCGCATTAACATCAATCCATAAAACCCACTTCACGGTCTAAGGATCGTATCGGCAGCAACATCACTGAGCTCGGGGTAATCAATATTAAAGTGCAGACCGCGGCTTTCTTTGCGCAACAGCGCACAGTCCACAATCAGCTTGGCAACCAGCACGAGATTTCTTAACTCCAGAGAATCACGACTGATCAGATAGTGACGATAATGAAAAGAGATTTCCTGCTCAAGTAGATCTATGCGTTTGCTGGCTCTTAACAATCGGCTATCGCTGCGCACAATGCCAACAAAGTCCCACATCACCCGTCTCAACTCATCCCAGTTATGCGCCACAACCACTTCTTCCTGAGATCGGGTCACGCGGCTTTCATCCCAGTCCGGAATACTGAGCGGCACTTTGTTAATGTAATCAAATCGCGAATAGATATCCTCGGCCGCACCAAATGCCAGCACAAAACACTCAAGAAGCGAGTTACTCGCCATGCGATTGGCGCCGTGCAATCCTGTAAAGCTGGTCTCGCCAATCGCATACAGGTTGCTAATATCGGTTCTGCCACACTTATCAACCATCACCCCGCCGCAGGTATAGTGGGCAGCGGGCACCACTGGAATACGATCCTGAGTAATATCGATACCATACTCAAGACAACGCGTATAAATAGTAGGGAAATGTTCTTTTATAAATGCCGCTGGCTGATGCGAAATATTGAGATAGACACAATCACAACCCAGACGCTTCATTTCATGATCAATCGCACGCGCCACGATGTCCCGCGGTGCCAACTCCGCCCGCACATCAAACTCCGGCATAAACCGACTGCCGTCGGGCAACTCCAGCGTTGCACCTTCGCCGCGCAGGGCCTCAGTAATCAAAAATGACTTGGCATGCGCATGATACAGGCAGGTTGGGTGAAACTGGTTGAATTCCATGTTGGCCACACGGCAGCCAGCACGCCATGCCATTGCAATACCGTCACCCGTCGCACTGTCTGGATTAGTTGTGTACAGATATGCTTTGCTTGCGCCGCCACTGGCCAGAATCACAAAGCGTGCCTTGAAGACTTCGACTTTGTCGGTATCGGGGTTAAAGACGTAAGCGCCAACGCAGGTTTTTCCAGGCAAGCCGAGTTTCTCGGACGCGATCAGATCAATCGCCAATCTGTTTTCAAACAGCGTTATACCCGGCGTTTGCAGAGCTCTGTCTTTGAGTGTTTCAAATACAGCCCGCCCAGTAGCGTCGGTTGCATGAATAATTCTGCGCTGACTATGGCCGCCTTCCTGAGTGAGGTGAAGAGGCTTCAGATTGTCGCGATTCAATGGCATTGACGCAGGGCCTGAGCCGGCTTCCTCCGGCGTCAGAACGGTGAAGGGCACACCTTGCTCAACCAGCCATTGAATAGCTTGCTGACTGTGCTCAACAATGTGCCTGACAATGTCCTCATGGCAAAGTCCCGCACCTGAGTCCAGGGTATCTGCAATATGAGCATCAATACTGTCGCTTTCATCGAGTACGGCGGCGATACCACCTTGAGCCCAGTAAGTTGCACCCTGACTCAGAGTACCCTTGCTCAACACAGCAACTTTGGCAAACTCAGCCGTTTTTAACGCAAGACTCAAGCCTGCTGCACCGCTGCCAATAATCAGAATGTCAAAGTCGAACAAGGTCGCTGTATCCATTGTGGTGCAAGAACGCAGAATTCTATAGACTCTCCCATCATATTCATATCCTGCGATCTGATTGATTATCAGGTCACCGCTGTAAAACGTTTCAACAGGTAGTCAGTCACCATTGTATGAAAAGCACGGACACCGACAATCAACTGGTAGAGCGAGTACTACAGAACGATTCCAGAGCTTTTACCCTGCTTGTGTTGCGTTATCAGCACAAGGTACTGGGCTTGATAAGTCGCTTTGTCAAAGACCCGCACGAGGCTGAGGATGTCGCTCAGGAAGCATTTCTCAAGGCTTATCGGGCACTGCCCAGTTTCAGGGGTGAGAGCGCATTCTATACATGGCTTTATCGCATAGCGGTAAATAGCGCCAAGAATTACCTGGTATCACGGGGCAGGAGACCGCCCAGTACTGATGTCGATATGGATGATGCAGAGTTGATTGATGACACCAGTACGTTGCGCGATGTTGAAACACCCGATGCAACAATGGAAAAGGAAGATCTGCAACGAATTATCAACAAAGCAATTGATAATCTGCCTGAAGAGCTAAGAACGGCATTCACACTGCGTGAATTCTCAGGCCTCAGCTATGAAGATATTACCGAGATTATGGATTGCCCTGTTGGCACGGTGCGGTCTCGTATATTTCGGGCAAGAGAAGCAATCGACAAGTGTGTTAGAGAAGCAATGAATCCATGACGCCTGGAGCGGTGCTTTTTTCAGATGCAGTGGAACTTGAGACAGAATAAGCTGTCCTAGCACTGTCACGATTTCAACTTTGGTTTTAAGTCGGTCAGAAAATGCAAATCCCTAATGAGGCAACTGCATGAATCAGAAAGAGCAGGATAGAACAGCACAGAAGGATTCAGACTCCATGAATGGCGATAACCAGAACCTGTCCCTGAATGAAGAAGAGGCATTGTCGGCGCTTATGGATGGCGAGCTAGGGGAATTTGAGTTGCGAAGGTTGTTATCCCGGGTTGCTGCATCGCCTGAACTGCGAATGAAGTGGGAAAGATATAATCTTGCGCGCGCAGCGTTTGATGCAGAACCACTTGATATGCGCACCGCATCACTCCCTTTGACGAACAACAATTCAGGTACCTTGCTTGATCGCATCATGATGGAGGTTGATCAGCAGCCACTGCAAGTTACCGATAGGCAAAATTTGCACTCTGCAGCCAGGAAAACTATCAAACCATGGCAGAGGGATATGGCACGCCTGGCCATCGCAGCGTCAGTAGCACTGGCGGTGTTTGTAGGGATGCAGTCTGTGTTAACCCAACCTGGCGTTCAACCTGATATCGCTAGCTCAACCGCAACAACCGAGCAAACAACACCTGACATGACTGAAAGGCAAAATGTTCAGGTTGCAGTTGATGAGGATGCTCAACAGCGGTTGAATGACTACATCAGAAGTGTCTCCATCCCCGGGCGAAGTGAAGTCCCGGTACCTTTTAATATACTGGATGAGTCTTCCATGCTGAGGCCTGTGTCAGATCTCGAGTTGATCGAGGAGGTACGGCGCGACAACCCCTGAGCCCAGACTATATTTCCTGGATACAGTCATATTTTTTACAACCGTTGAATGAATGCGTTCAACGAGGTATGTTTATCGGCATCTCTATTTGGTTGAC
>CAMBPO010000002.1 GCA_945869725.1 Klebsiella pneumoniae | reverse complement strand
ACAATCACGCCTTCATTCACAGCCGCTCGCACAGACTGCTGGCTGGCGCTCACCACAAAATCAGTCCCGCGCACACCAATCGCAGCGATCGGCGTATTCAGACGGAAACGTTCTCGAGCCGAACTGGCGCCTCTACCGGAAATTGAGCGGGTAACGCCCTCTTTTAGATCAAGCTTGATTGAGGTCTCGCCTGGCTGATCCGCCAGAAAATCGTACTGGACAATTTCCAGAAGGCTATCGGGACGAACGCTCACCAAAGCCTGGTCAATAAAACGTATATGAACATGGCCGTTGGACTCAGTCTGAATCTGATCGCTGGCACGCACCAATGTTCCTGGAGCTATCATGGTCCGTGGCTGCCCAGCACTCTCAATCCAGGCTTTGCCCAGTACCAAGCTGACTTCACCAACCGGCGGAAGAAACTCAGCAGAAACAGAAACCGCGAGGCTGCCGGCATCAGCGACCCCAGACTGGGCAATTGCTGCTGAGGTTAGCGAACCCGACAAAATCAGGGCAACGCAGCATGTCAGCAGCTGGCGCTTTTGCCCTGCTGTCAAAATAGTGTTGTCAGGATGTGGCTTCATTAGCACGAACCTCGATTTAACATAGGACCGAATCGTAACCGGCATACCCGTTTAGCTGAGTGACTACAGTCACATAGTAGCGCTGTTTGCCACAGCACTTCGCGTGAATTTGCTATTCCGGGCGCGATTACTATAATGATCCGGCTCGGCATCTTACAAAATCAGCCGTTTTTGAGGTCAAACTCCGGAAAAACACATTCATGCAGGTAACTCCTGAGCTTCTCAGTGCATTTCCCAGCCTGAAGCCTCTGCCATCAGCGACCCTTGCACGCCTCGCCCAAGAGTCTGAGGTGCGCAAGTTCGCGCGCCGGGGCGTGGTCATGACAGCCGCAGTCAGAGAGGAATTTGTGTGTTTTCTTTTTGAGGGCCGCCTACAGGGCGTCGATTTCACAATCGATGGTCGCGAAGTTGGTCTTTATTTCGTGGAGCCCGGCGACTTTTGCGGAGAGCTGGGGATGTTTGACCACGGCCCTCAGCCGGAATTTGTCATCGCCCTGACCGCCGCCGTGACTGTGTTTGTGCCGATGGAAAGCCTGCGGCTGGTCACTATGGAAAATCCCATGCTTCTGAAACTGCTGGGACAGAGGCTGGCAGCTCGCGTCCGGCAGTTAACCCGCCAACGTTCTTTGCTCGGACTACCCAACATCAGCCAGCGCGTATGCTGTCAATTGTGGCTGCTGGTATCAGACGATGCCAGACAGCATCTGCAGTCCAGCGTGATTAACAATCCACCTACGCATATGGAAATTGCCATTATGCTGAACCTTAGCCGCGAGACTGTCAGCCGTGTTTTTCAGATCCTGCAGACCCGCAATATTGTCCGTCGCGACGGCACCAGCCTGCTGCACGTCAGTGATTCTGCAGCGCTGAAGCGATTGGCTGACGGCTCTGAGGAGCTGTGACTGCCGTCACACACATTGCGGTAAGCAATTCTGCTCATTAGTCTTTTTTCAATATGCAGGTATATAATCGCACCATTCTTGACGCCAGACTTGAATACGGAAGTGTTGATCACAACAATAGAGTTTTGTTGAAAGTCTGAAAAAGTACCACTGACGAAGATTCTCTGATGAACAATACCAAGAAGACCGGGGGTTTCCCCGAACTCGCCGACGCACTTAAGTCGATACGCAGTTATTTTATGTACGCCGGATTATTCAGTGCAGCGGTGAACCTGCTGATGCTGGTGCCGATATTTTACATGCTGCAGGTTTACGACCGGGTGATGACCAGCGGCAGCTTGCCAACACTGACCATGCTGACGCTGCTGATGTTGTTTCTGACCCTGGCGATGGGCGGGTTTGAATGGGTGCGATCCATGATTCTGATCAGTGCCAGTAACCGCATTGAACACAAATTGCGCACACGAGTTTTTGATGCCGCGTTTAAAAACGCGCTTTACACCGGCAATACCGGCAGCAGTAATCAGGCCATGTCTGATCTATCTAATTTGCGGCAGTTTTTGACCGGCAACGGCATATTTGCGTTTTTTGATGCGCCATGGTTCCCGATTTATGTCGGCGTGATGTTTATGTTTCACCCCTGGTTCGGCATAGTGGCCATTATCTCAGGCATAGTGATGGTAACGTTTGCGTTTGCCACAGAAATGGTCACGACCAAAAAGTTAAAGGATGCCAATACCAAGGCAAGCCGCGTTGGCGCACAGATCAATGGCAGTCTGCGTAACGCCGAAGTAATTGCCGCTATGGGCATGGGTAACAATATCCGCAACCAACAGGAGAAGCAGTCTGACGAAGTGTTGGTTCTGCAAACCGAGGCCAGCCAGTCAGCAGCCGGACTGACCAGTCTTTCCAAAACCTTCCGTATGGCAGTGCAATCCCTCATTCTTGGCTTGGGTGCATTACTTGCCCTTCAGCAACAAATTTCCCCTGGCATGGTGATTGCCGGCTCTATGCTGTTGGGACGCGCACTGGCGCCAATCGATATTCTGGTTGGCACCTGGAAGGGCTTTTCTGTCGCCAGAGCCCAGTATGAGCGCCTGGGCCAACTGCTGGAGAATATCCAAGCCGAGAAAGACACCATGACCCTGCCGGCGCCCAAGGGAAATCTAAGCCTGTCGCAAGTGGCGATTGTCCCGCCCGGGTCACGGACACCCGTTGTGCAAGGCGTCAACCTTGAACTGTCAGCCGGTGAAGCTTTGGGTATAGTCGGCCCCAGTGCCTCGGGCAAATCGACGCTTGCGCGCGCTATCCTGGGTATCTGGCCGGCGGCCAATGGCAAGGTGAGACTGGACGGCGCCGACATCAGCACCTGGAAGCGCACGGAGCTGGGGCCCTATGTGGGATACCTGCCACAAGATATTGAACTGTTTGACGGCAGCATCTCGGAAAATATCTGTCGGTTTGGGCCGATTGACTCTCAAGCAATTGTCGCGGCTGCTCAAATGGCCGGTGTGCATGAGATGATTTTACGTCTGCCACAGGGTTACGACACAGTAATCGGCAGCAACTCCGGCGCACTATCTGGCGGGCAACGCCAGCGTATTGGTCTGGCACGGGCCGTTTACGGCAAGCCAACATTATTGGTCTTGGATGAACCAAATTCTAATCTCGATGACCAGGGCGAGCGTGAGCTGGTCCAGGCACTGCTGCGCATCAAGGCAGAGGGTTGCACAGTCATTGTAATCTCGCACCGCACCATGGTCCTGCACAGCATGGACAAGTTGCTGGTGATGAAAGATGGCTCGCCAGTTGCTTTTGGGCCGCGCGACCAGGTGCTCGCGAGTCTGATGGCCCAAGGCGAAGCTAAACGCGCATAGATCATTTTTCGACAGCTACTTTTAAAGTAAAGTTGCCAACGTAATTTTTGTAGGGTGGATATTGACAGTGGCACGGATAATCGAACATTCAAATAAACTAGCCGGCGAACAGGCAAGCGTCGTTGCCAGCGACAAAGCATCCGGTAGTGCGGTGATCACCTCCATGAACAAGCCCAAAAACATCGGACTACTGATGTTTTTTCTGGTGTTTGGCGTGTTTGGTATCTGGGCATCCGTCGCACCGATTGAGGGTGCTGCGCATGCACCTGGCTCGGTGACGGTACGCTCCAACCGCCAGCTGGTTCAGCATCTGGAAGGCGGTATTGTTAAGGAAATAGTTGCCCGCAATGGTGATCAGGTGCAGGCAGGCGATGCGTTGCTGATCCTTGATGACACTCAGCCTCTGGCGCAACTTGAAATTACCAACCTGCAGTACCTGGCGATGCGTGCCATGGAGGCAAGATTGATTGCTGAGCGCGACGGCCTTGAGCAAATTAACTTCCCTGCAGACTTGTCAACGCTTGCTCAAAACGCCGAGTCGGAAATTTCATCACAAACTCAAGTTTTTTTGACCCGCAAAGCGGCACTGGATGGCAGTGTTGAAGTTCTGGAACAGCGCATCGGTCAATTGCAATCCCGCTTGGGCGGTCTGCGCGCCCTGCAACAAAGCAAACAGGATCTTGCAGACTCATTTGCAGAGGAATTGCGCGATGTGCAGTCGTTGTTAGTTGAAGGTTTTGCCGATAAGAACCGAGTACGTGAACTGGAGCGCAATGCCGCGCAGTTGCGTGGCGAAGCCGCTGAATTGACCGCCAATATTTCATCAACTGAAATTGAAATTGGCGAGACGCGTTTGCAGATTCTGCAACAAGAGCGTGAGTTTCAGAACGGGGTTGCCAATGAACTGGCTGAAGTGCAAACCGGACTTAAAGATGCGAATGAGCGGCTCACCGCCTTGCGATCCATTGTGCAGCGCACCACTATCACCGCTCCAGTCGACGGCATAGTCAACGGCATGCAGGTTCATACGGTGGGTGGTGTGGTGCCGCCAGGTCAGCCGCTGGCTGACATCGTGCCGCAAAACGAGGAGCTTATTGTCGAGGCGCGCATTTCTCCTATGGACATTGATCGCGTCGCGATCGGCCAGGAAGCAATGGTGCGTTTTTCAAGTTTCTCCAGTTCGGTACCCAACATATTCGGAAATGTCATTAACGTGTCTGCCGATGCACTGGCAGATCCGAACACTGGCATGGCCTATTATAGTGCTCGCGTGGAGGTCACCCCGGAAGGATTGAGAGACCTCGGCAGTCTGACACTGATACCTGGAATGCCGGCGGATGTGTTTATTTCTACCGGTTCGCGCACATTGGTTCAGTACCTAATGAAACCCTTAACAAGTGCGATGGCGCGCAGCTTTATAGAAGACTGATGACTATGAAACGCGTGTCCCCATTCGTTTTAAACACTCCCGCCAGTCTGTTGTTAATTGCGGCACTTGGCGCTTATTCGCCAATGGCGGCGTTGTCCCAGACAGTAGAATCGCAAAACGAAAGCAGCAGCGCGCTGGAAACAGGCATTGGTCAGACCTTGGAAGATTTTTTTACCGCAGCACTGGAATACAGTCCACGACTGCAGGTAGCAGACGCCAAACGTGACATCGGCGCGGCGCGGCGGCGCGGCGCCAATGGCCAACTGCTGCCACAAATCAGCGCCAGCGCCAGCTTGTCTCAAAATCGTCAGGATGCCCTGAATCGTGTCAGCGAATACAGTGGTGAACGCCTTGCTCTGGTGCTGCGCCAGGTGCTGTTTGACTGGCGTATTTTTTCACAGCGTGGCCAGGCGTATGCGATGGAAAACCAGATGGAAGCGGAGTACTTCGCGGAATTGTCTGTGGTATTGACCAGCGTAGCCGAGCGTTACTTTGATGTGCTGCAGGCAGAAGACGCACTGCGATCCATTCGATCTGAACGCGAGTCTGTCAGCAATCAGGTCAATCAGGTGGAGCGCTTGTATGGTCTGCAGATGGCGCAGATCACCGATTTGTATGATGCGCAGGCGCGATTGTCTGCTGTTGAGGCTGAAGAATTATTGCTGTCCAGCGACGTCACGCTAACCCGTGATGCCTTGCGTTCGGTTAGCGGCATCGGTGTCGGCAACCTGTATGTGCTGGGGGAGAATGCGGATTTGCCGGATGTGGATGGCACTGCAGAGGATTGGGTGCAGCGGGCCAGACAGGGTAATCATCAAATTCGTGCACGCGAATATTCAGTCGAAATTGCGGACCGCCGGGTATCTGAGCAACGTGGCGCTTATATGCCCCGCGTAAATCTTATCGTCCAGCAACAACGCTCCGACCTGGGTTTTGACAATGTCCCTATAAACCGCACGGATACCGGCTATATTGGTCTGGATATTTCGATGCCGCTATTTGCCGGTGGCTCGATCCGCGCCGGTGTCAGTGAAGCCGTCAGCCAGCAATCAATTGCCCGCAGTGAGCTGCGACAGTTGAATCTGGATGTGAGCGAGCAGACGCGGTTGTCGTTTCTGCGGCTCAAAGCAGCTGAACGCCAGATAGAAGCCTCCGAAAAACTGCTGGAGTCACGCACGCTGGCAACCACCGCAAGACGCCGGGGTTTTGAATTGGGCACCGTCACCAGCGTGAATGTGCTGGATGCTGTACGTGAACAGTTTGTGGCCGAGCGCGATCTGCAGCGTATCCGTTACGACTATATCCGCCTGAGCCTATACCTGCGGCGGGACGCCGGGGTACTCAGCTCTGATGATCTGGTGGATATTGGCAGCCGGCTTGATCAACCGCTACCGTAAACCAAGGCAATAGGCTGCAATAGCCGGGTTTACTCCACCAGCAGATTAATTGCCTGCCCGTGGAAATATAACTCGGACGGGTTGCTGTCCAGACCATATCCCATTAGAAAATCGACGCTGATGGTGGTGATGTTCAAATCCGCCGCTGCAAAATTTTTGAGTATTTCGAGCTTCTCTACCGCCTTAAGGACTCGACGTTCAGCGACTGGCACTGGCTCAACAGAGGGTCTGTAAGTGACAAAACTGCCGGCCGCATTTTTCACCAGCGTTTCACCATCACTGGTAATCGCCGCCATCACCAGAAACCCCGGCTGCCACTGATGTCGCGGATCAATATAAATCTCTCCGATGACATCAAAGCGCTGAGCTGGTGTCACTCGGTTGCTGAAGGTTTGTCCGCCATCGCGGGTAATGCCGCCAAAAAAGCGCGCCTCTGACTGCCCGCCCTGGAAACTTTGAATCCCTGCCAGCGGCAACAAGGCTGGCGAGGTGGAGGTGACCGACAAACGGTAGGGGCCGGTGTTGGTCAAGCCGGTGCACACATCCGACAGACTGCTGTAGGTATTCACCATCACAATGTAGCGACCGGGTGTAAGATCTGCCTGTACCGACGGCGTACAGTTGCCCTGGCGACTTTCACCGGTCTGCAGAATTTTCAGCTTTTCATCCGCCAGCAACAAAACACCTTGCAGAGCGCCACCGGCTCTGCTCATACCAATATTGACGCGTATGTTTTGCGTGACATCGAACGTGTAGATGTCCACAAAGCTGGTATCGCTACCACCAACAATCAGCTGTTGTATGCGGCAGTCCCCGTTTGACAGTTGCCCGGCCAGCCAACCAAAGCGCAACGCTGTGTTTGTACAGTTTTTGAGGCCGCCATACAGGGTGTTGACACCATCGATATCATCTTGCTGCAGCTCGTAGAGGCTGCTGATGCGGGCATTCATTATCGCGGGGCGCGTATTGTCATGCCCCAGACCGATGACATGTCCCAACTCATGCAATGCCACACGCCTGAAATCGTACTCCGTTCTGCCGTTGGCGCCGCCGCGCGGAGGACCATCGTAAACATCAAAATTCAGATTGGCATTAAAGACAATGTCCGCCTCAACAATATCAGCAGACCCGAGGATATTAGGCTCCTGAAAGTACAAGGTGACGGCCAGCGTGGTATCAGGGAGCGCGTTACTACATTGTGTTGTCCGAAAATCTGAGCCGTTAAGAAGGTCAGGCCGCTGCCCAGCTGTATAGCCAAAACACGGGTCCCGGTATTCGTTAATGATGTTAAAGGTAAAGTCGGTTTTGTCGTTCCATTGACGGGCTGCTTCCGCCATGGCATCTGCCCACTTGATGCCGCTGCGCGACACACCAGGCACGTTGACATACACCGTGGTGACCGCGCCTGGCCATTTACTGCCATTGGTGCCAATGTCATACGCCTGCGATCCGCTGAAAACGCCTGTTAACATCAGCAACCATACAAGACGCTTCATCAGGGCACCTGCCTTTGCATGTCCAGCATCAACTGCAGCTGCCCGCGGAATTCCTCAGCGCTCATGGCCGACTCAGCCGGCAGGTCATGATCAACAATGACACCTCGGGCAGCACCGTTGTCATCCAGAACCGGCAAAGCGTCACCCATACGTTCAGTGACGTTACCTGCCTGAGGTTCAACCGCCAACGCAATACCGGTGACCGGCGCGTGTTCAGCAGACAGCACCCGTGTTTCCCCATTTGCATCAGTTTCCAGCAGAAAATGCCCTTGTGACCAACCGACCAGCGGATGAATCAGGGTTTCCTGCAGTGACTCAACAAAAAAGATGCCGGTGTCACCTTGTGCTGGCATTTGCATGCCTTGCACCACCAAACGGCGGCCGTCCACTTCACCACCTAAAAACTGCAGGGTGATACCGGTATCGGCGTAGTTGCCTTTGATGACGCTGATTAGCTCAAAGGTGACATTGGTATGGATACTTCGCGGCCCGGTTTGCACTGCTTCAACATCGGTGACGCGGCCTTCAAAGATCAGCTCTGCGCTCTGCGCCACTTCTTCAAATGACAGTTGCAGCACGGTGGTGGCGAACGCCGGCACGCTCAGGCTTACCAGCAACACGCTTATCAATGACAGCCAGCGCGATAAGCTCAGCGTTTGCTCAGCAAACCTGTGCCTAAAAACCCTGTGTGTTAACCGCTTTTGCATCAAGAACATTTGGATTAACAAAACTTCTCTCCCGAGACCTTTTGGCTTAAAACCACAATTATCATGGTCATCACCCCGCATTAACTGTTGCGAATGGCATTAATAACCTTAACCAGTTCGTGGCGCCAGGGTTCCGGCGCACAATGCAGCTGGGCGATGGTGTCTTGCTTGTCTAACACGCTGAACGATGGTCGTTTTGCGGGTGTCGGGTAGGCTGTTCCCGGGATCGGCCGTATGGGCAGCGCTTTGTTTAAAAGCCCGGCACGGAGCGCTTCATCCTGAATAGCGACTGCAAAATCATACCAGCTGGCGACACCGGCATCACTCCAGTGCAGGATACCCGCCGGTTTGTGCTGCAGCGCAGCATCAATACAACGCGCCAGACCCCATGTGGACGTGGGTGTACCAATCTGATCGTCGACCACACTCAGGCTGTCTTTTTCAGCCATCAGTCGCAACATGGTTTTCAGGAAATTGCGGCCAAACTGAGAGTATACCCACGACGTGCGCAGCACCAGACTATTGGCAGGGGCCAGGTAGCGCACATGAAGCTCGCCTTCAAGCTTGGTGCGGCCATAGATGCTCAGCGGATCGGTTTGATCTGTCGGCGTGTAGGGCCGGTACATTCGTCCACTGAAGACAAAATCGGTTGAAATGTGCAGCAACCACGTTTGATTTTCTGCTGCCCAACTGGCGAGATATTTCGGGCCGGCTGCATTGGCAGCGCGCGCAGTCAGGTCGTCCTGCTCGGCCGCATCCACAGCGGTATACGCCGCGGCATTAATGATGGCATCGGGTTTGATTTCTGACAATCGGGCACGCAGTTGTGACTCGTTGCTGATGTCCAGCTCTGCACGAGTCAGCGCGATTACCTCGTGACCGGCCGGTGGCAGTGTCTGCTGCAAGGTCAGACCCAGCTGCCCTTGCGCTCCCAGCAGTACAATTTTCATTCGTTATCCTCGGTACGGCTGTGGCAACAGGTCGGGTTCAGGTTGGTGATGTCCGATAGGCCGGCGCATCTGCAAAAACCAACCCGCGGCGGTCTTTGTCTGACAGCACCGGTTCAGTACCCGCCGCGATTGGCCAGTCGATGGCCAGCGCCGGGTCATTCCACAACAGGCTGTGCTCGTCATCGGGGGCATAATAGTCGGAACATTTGTACACCATCTCTGCAGTGGCGCTCATCACGTAAAAGCCATGTGCAAACCCGGGTGGCACCCATAACTGCAATTTGTTTTCTGCCGACAAGACCATGCCAACACTGTGTCCGAAGGTCGGAGAGTCTGCGCGCATATCCACCGCCACATCATAAATTTCGCCCTGCACAACACGCACCAGTTTGCCTTGCGGTTTTTTCAGCTGATAGTGCAGCCCACGCAGAATGCCTTGCCCCGAGCGGCTGTGGTTGTCTTGCACAAAGCGAGTGCTGGGCAGTGTGGTATCAAAAAATGACTGCCGGAACACTTCCATAAAAAATCCGCGATGATCGCCATAGACCGTGGGCTGAAACAGCAACACATCGGGGATGGCGGCAGGGGTGATTTTCATAGTTGGGCGAGTACTCCAGATTTTGACTATAACAGTTGGGCTATAACAGTACAGTGATAACAGATGTCATTGCAGGGGCAAAAGGAGCGTGCCGATGCCAACAGTTTGTGTATTTTACGGAATCTACATCAGAATGTATTATGACGATCATATTCCTGCACATTTTCATGTTTATTACGGCGACTACGCCGCGAAAGTAACTATACAGACCGGAGAAATTGTTGCTGGTCGTTTACCGAACAGAGTTCTGGCCTTGGTACAGGAGTGGTCGGACATTAATAAACCTGCATTGTTGGATAACTGGCGTCGCTGCCTGCATCATGAGCCCCTGTTAATGCTTGATCCACTGGAGTGATTTATGCATAAGATCATCAAGGCTATTGCTCATCCACACTACATTATTGAACTGACCTTTGACGATGGCGCCACCGGCCATGTTGATATCAGTTCACGCCTATATGGTCCAATGTTTGAGCCATTAAATGACCCCGCCTTTTTTAATAAAATCTCTGTCGACGAGTTTGGGGCCATCTGCTGGCCCAACAACGCAGACCTATCGCCAGACACGCTTTATACCGAGCTTCAGTTAACAAAAAATATTAAGTAAGCCTGCTTCACTTGCGGATCAGCTTCAACAGGTATTGACCGTAGCCGCTTTTTGACAAGGGCGCAGCCAGTGCACGCAACTGGTGTTCATCAATAAAACCATTGTGGTAAGCAATCTCCTCCGGGCAGGCAATTTTTAAACCTTGGCGCTCTTCAAGCACACGTATGAAGTTAGCTGCATCCAGCAAAGACTGCACAGTTCCGGTATCCAGCCACGCCGTGCCGCGGTTAAACAGCTCAACCTTCAGATCGCCGCGCGCCAGGTACACCTTGTTGACGTCGGTAATCTCAAGCTCCCCGCGCGCAGACGGTTTGATAGTTTTGGCAACATTCACCACGTCGTTGTCATAAAGATAAAGCCCGGTCACCGCATAATTGGACTTGGGTTTCAGGGGTTTTTCTTCTAGGTCCACGGCAACGTTGTTTTCGTCAAGCGCAACTACACCATAACGCTCGGGGTCATTGACGTAGTATGCAAACACCGTTGCGCCTTTTTCCTGCCGCACGGCATTTTGCAGTTTGTCTTCCAGTGCATTGCCATAAAAAATGTTGTCGCCCAGAATCAGGCAGACACTGCTGTCCGCAATAAACGATTCCCCAATCAAAAACGCTTGGGCGAGTCCGTCCGGGCTGGGTTGTTCGGCATACTGCAGACTGATACCCCATTTGCTGCCGTCACCCAGCAAGTGCCGGTACAGCGGCAAATCAGCCGGCGTGGTAATAATCAGAATTTCTCGAATGCCGGCCTGAAGCAGGGTACAAAGCGGGTAATAAATCATGGGTTTGTCGTAAACCGGCATCAGCTGCTTACTGACAGAAATGGTCATGGGATGTAACCGTGTTCCCGTACCTCCCGCCAGAATGATGCCTTTTGTGGTCTGTTTGCGGGCTGTTGTAGGTATGGGCTGCATAGTCAAAATCCTGCGTAACGCTAATGATCCATGGCTGCCACAATCTGCGGCAGGGTGTTAAAAAATGTCGAGCGGGGATTATAGCCAAGTTGGGCAAGGCTTGCCCCACTGTCCGCGCGGTAATTACGGGTCAGCGCACGATATGAGCGCAATCCGGGAGAGTTCTTCAGTGGCAACAATCGACCCGCTATTTCCTGCATCAATGCTGCGGCAAAAAACAGTTGCCGCGGGGTTGCCCATGCCGGCTGGACTTTCCCAAAGGCCTCGCGCATAGCTTTTTCAACCTGCTTGATTTGATAGGACTCGCCATCACTGAGCACGTAAACCGGCGCAGCGGTCGAGGCCTTGATCGTGTCTGTGTTCGGATGAGCCTGCTGAGCAACCAGTATCAACGCTGCACACAAATCCTCCACCCCGATCATGGAAAAAGCGTTGTCAACGTGCGGCAACGGCGGCAACACGCCCTTGCGAATCAAGCGCAGCAAGGTCATCAGATTGCCTTTCATGCCGGGGCCGTACACATTGACCGGTCGCACAATGCTGACGGTCATTTTTCCTTGAGCATGTGCGTCATTCAACAATTGCTCTGCCTGCCACTTGGAATCACCGTACGCGGTGCGCGGCTCGTCATAAGCCGGATCTGCGAGGATGCTGCTGATATAGACAAAGTGCCGGACACCTGCGTCGACTGCTGCGTTCAACAGATGTTGTGTTCCGTCGACATTAACCGCATACAGATGCCGTGTCTGTGCATGATTGACATGAGCGTACGCCGCCAGATGAAAAACCGTATCGATGCCCTCGCATGCGGGTCTCAGACTGGCGGGTAACAACAAGTCATGCGCTGGCCTGCTTAACACGTGGACAGGTAATGCAGATTGATGCAGATGCCTGAGCAGCGCTTGCCCGACAAAACCCGTTGCTCCGCTGACCAGTACTGGGAAAGCTGCTGCGGTGCTCATACCCAGCGCCAGCCGTGAGCGTTGAAAAATCGCACCAATGATCGGCCAAACATCAGAATGTGCCGCAAACCCTTGCGCGCACTTTGGCCACCCAGATGCGTGATGTTCATGGTGGGGACATAACTCAGGGAACCCAATTGATGGGCGCGGATCGACAAGTCAAAGTCCTCAAAATACAGAAAATATCGAGGATCAAAACCATTCAGGGATTGCAGCGGCGCATGCCGGAACAGCATAAAACAACCGCTGATCAGCGGAATGTCTTCCGTGGGCTTGTCCCGAGGCAGGTCTGACATTTCATAATGGTCGAGGCGTCGCCGGAACATCGCCTTGACCCGGGCAGGCGCGAAACCTCTAAGTAAAAAGTCCAGCACACTGGGAAAGCGCTTGCACGCAGACACGATATCGCCATCACCGTTTTGCACTGCAGGCGCTACCGCCACAGCGTGTGGGTGTGCTGTCAGCCACGTCAATCCTTGTACAAGGGCATCCTGTGCCAGGAATACGTCCGGATTTAAAATCAGATAAAAATCCTGAGTGCGAGCCGCGAGTCGTTCAATCACCAAATTGTGACCACGACCATAGCCGATATTGCCATGTCCGCTGATCAATTTCCGGGTACAGGGTATGGTTGGCGCGGGCAATGAATCCAACAGCGATAGCAGGTTCTGCTGATTCTGCGGCGCATCGGCATTGTCCACAAGGGTAATCCTCAGCTCAGTCATCAGCCCCGCCAAAAAGGCCTCATCCGCGGCAATTTGCAGAGATTCCAAGGCGTTGGTAATGACCGGCACATCGAGGTGGTAAACCACAACAGAGACTGTCAGGCAGGGTTGATAGGCCGGCGCGGTCATTTATTCGGTAATGATCCTGTCGCCAAACGGTGTACGGATCAAACGAGCGCCTGGCGGCACGTCGGAGGGATCAATCCGGCGAGGGCGGAAGCGTTCCCCTTCCACCACTTCCATCACTTCCATCACTTCCAGAGGCATGCCTTCACTTTCTGCCCGTTCACGTGCTGCACGCAGCGCTGCCGCAAAAGGATTGTCCGAGGGAACTTCACTGGCCATGGGCTCGGAAGTAGTGACAGCGGCATTATCCGCAGTAGCTACCGGCTGCGGGGCAGGTGCCAGAGGTGACGCCGTGGCGATGCTCAGGCGCGCTTCTGTGCCACTGGTGCAACGGACACCTTTGTCAGTCCTCTCCACGCAAGGTGATGACGCTGGGTGCAAGACCACCAGTTCACGGGCATTGGTTGCCGACACCCTGTAACCGGGATATCCGGGAATCACAACTGGCACACTGGGATCAAGATCGACAGACACAACAACGCCGGATGGGCTGCGCACCATTGCCCGCCAGCGACTGCCCATACGGCTGGTGCCAATCAAGGTAAAGGGCTCAGTATTACTTGGGGCAACTGTTGACGAGGGAACTGACAGAATTTGTTCATACCCAGGCTGAGCCTGTCGCTCAACCGGCTCAAACAGGTTCAGCGTCTGTGCATTTTGTGCGGCAGCGCTACTGACCAGCAGGGTGAACATCAGCGCCAGCGCAGACTTTACCCAATTTTCGCTGTATCTGTCTGACATGTTCGACCCCGGCCACGTGTGTTTGTAATAACTATGACGCAGGATGTTAACGTCTAGTTTGCTCAGTTTCAAAATTGTGTGCTGACAAAATATGGGTTTATGGCCTTTTGTGCAGCCTGCGCCAGATCAAGACTTAAATCGTCTGGCTGATAGGCATAAAAAGCTTCCGCATGACTACAAGCCGGGGGCATCGAGAATGTACGTGCCTTGTTCAGCGCCATAATCATGTCGGGATAATTGTTCTGACTGTTCTGGCTGACGTAGACCTGCATGGCCTGCTCTTTGATCCCCCGCACCGCAGTGATATCCATCAGCCGATTTACCGGGCTTTGCACACTGATCTCATAAGACCAGGCGCTGGGTCGCTGGCCTCGCCAGGGCCGTTGATACAGGCGCTGCAAGGCCTGCCACACCAGTTGAGCAGTTCCACGATGGTCGGGATGCAACTCCAGCACGCCCGGAAAAAACACGGTGGCGGCGGACTTTCCGGTGATGCCCGCCAACACTCTTTCAATCAGATCATGCTGTGGAAGCAACCCGCGATCCGGTTGATCCCAGGTTTGTAATGAGCTGACACCCAGAATCTGACAGGCCTGCTCAACCTCCTGCTGTCGTCGCAATACCAGTGCTGCAGCTTCTGGTGTGCCGGCAGCGTATGGCCCGCCGAGCGCGCCATCCGTCAGCACCACCACATGGGTCTGGATGCCGGCATTGGCAGCTAAGCGCAGCGCCCCGCCCATTCCGAAGGTTTCATCATCGGCATGCGGCGCAAACACCAGCCACGGCCCATCGGGCAACTGGCAGGATTGATAAGGTACTAACAGGTGTTCTGGAGTCATGGCGCCGATTGTAGGTCCTTTTGGCGGTTTTTTTTAGCGCTTTCTGGCGACACTGCGACCTTTTATGCTTAAATCTGGAGCCTTCCAAGCAACGATATCAAACCACACATTCAGATGAAGTCGTTAATCCTCCTCCGTGATTGGATACAGTCCCCGTTTCGCCATTTTCGGCTGTTTCATCAATTTGTTCGCCAGGAATTCAGCGGCCAGTTTGCCGGATCGCTGGGCGGTTTTTTATGGTTGTTTGTGACGCCCATCTTCAACATCGCTATTTACTCCTTCATTTTCAGTGTGGTGTTCCGCGCACCCGTGCCGGAAAACTTCGGTGATGTGCCGTTTGTGGTATTCCTGATGATCGGCTATCTGCCGTGGTTTGCATTTGCGGATGCCATAGGGCGCGCCAGCAGTCTGTTACTGGACAAAGCCCCTCTGATTACCAAGGTGATGTTTCCTGTTCAGCTGATCCCACAGGTGGGAACCGTCATTCCGTTTATGGTGCACGGCATAGCCTTTGCTGTGTTTCTGGCTTATCTGAGCACTCAGGGCTTCCTCAACAGTGCGTGGATATGGCTACCGCTGGCGTTTGTGCTGCAGTGCCTGTTTACGCTGGGGCTGGTATCGGTGTTGTCGGCGCTCTGTGTGTTCTTGCGCGATGTTCAGCAAATGGTGGCCCTGTTGTTGACCGCGTGGTTCTTCCTGACACCCATCATTTACCCGCTCTCCATGCTGCCAGAACAATTGCAGCCACTGATGATGCTGAATCCCATGCACAGTTTTGTGCAGTTTTATCGGGAAATTATTGTGCTGGGTGATTTTTCTCTGCCGCACTTTTATGTCATGGTGCTGTCAGCGGCCATCAGTTATCTCTTGGGTGGCTGGCTATTTATGCGCATCAAACATGCCTTCGGGGACGTTTTGTAACATGTTCAGTATCTCCGTTGAAAACCTGCATAAAAACTTCCGCCTCTACGCCCGGCCGCAGGATCGTTTGCTTGAACTGTTGCTGCGTAAACCGCGACACCGTGTGTTTGAAGCCTTGCATGACGTGTCCTTTAACGTGCTGGAAGGCAAAAGTCTTGGCATCATTGGCGACAATGGTGCGGGAAAATCCACCTTGATGAAGCTGCTGGTGGGTACGCTTGAGCCTAGCGCAGGCAGCATCAGCATCAAAGGGCAGGTGGCAGCGCTGCTGGAACTGGGAGCGGGTTTTCACCCGGAGTTCAGCGGACGGCGCAATATATATCTGAACGCGTCGTTGCTCGGCGTCCCTGATGACGACATCGTCAGCCTGGAAAACGACATCATCGAGTTCTCCGAGCTGCGCGATTTTATTGATCAGCCGGTAAAAACCTACTCCTCCGGAATGTACGTGCGGCTGGCATTTTCAATTGCCACCATGGTGCGTCCTGATGTGCTGGTCATTGATGAGGCTTTGTCCGTCGGTGACATTGCATTTCAGAAAAAATGCGTGCGGCGCATGAATGAATTCCGCCAGCAACAGAAGACCATGGTGTTCTGCAGCCACTCCATGTACCACGTGCAGGAGCTGTGTGATACCGCCATCTGGCTGGAGCGCGGCCGTATTCGCGAGATGGGCAAAAGCGAGGAAGTTGTTGCGCATTACGAGGATTATTGCAACAGCCAGCGCGTCTATACCAAGGTTCAGGAACAGGTGCAGGTGCATGACTCGGCAGCATCGGCAAATGCTAAAGACTGCCGTATCCTTTATGCCCGGGTGTTGGATGCAGAGGGCAAGGTGATTGACTCGGTATCACCCCTGCAAAACATTATTCTGGAAATGCAGGTCGAAATGCTCAACGACAATGTGCGTTGTTATTTCGGGTTTGCGATGATGAAAGACCTTGATATGGTGATGTCTTCATACCTTGCCACCGAGCGTCCGGAAGTCGAAAACGGCCCGTTCCGGCAAGGGGAAATCATCACTGTGCAGGTCAGGCTCCAGGCTATGGCCATGCGCATGGGCGCGTTTCATTTGCTGGGCGGTGTTGCCGATGAAAGCGGCCTGTTGTGGTACGAAACCAAGCTCAGTAAGGAAGTTAAAATCACCGCCAATAAGGGTGAGGGATCTTTTGTGATGGCATCGAGCTGGTCAGTCAAACACAACTGAAAAAGCCCGATGAGCGTGGACGGTGAAAGCGGCTTTTCCCTGCGCTCAGGTCAGCGGTGGCAATAGGCCAATATCCACGCCGGGCGGAGAATAATCCGGCAGCTGTGCGTACGGATGTACCATGTAAACCCGGGGCAGGGTACTGAACGATCGCACCTCAATCACCTGCATAAACGCCTGTGTTGCCGGATCATCGCCATCGTCGTTATCGTCGTTATCGTCGCCAGTGTAGGCGTAAATCGAATAAAAACTGGAGGTATTGAGTCCCAGCCAAGGTGAAATTTCCACCATGACTTCAACCGGAATCCATTCTCCCAACTCATTGATGGTTTGAATGTCGCGTTGTTCGCGCAGCGCAAAGATCGCCTCGACTGCTTCTAGGGTCATGCCCGGCAACAACATCAGGGCTTCACGTGTGGCAAGATTTGGATTGACCGCAGATGAGTTTCCATAGATGGTAAATGCCGCTTCAAGATTAAGATCACCAAACAGCTCATCAAAACCGCGTATCAATCGCAACTCCTCAACCGAATCGAGTTCCGCGTTATTGCGCGTGGTGTACGGCGGGTCCAGCTCCAGATACGTTTCGTCCTCTGCCCCTAAAGAATCAGGCACATCGTTCAGATCGGTCCAGTCTGACCACGCTGCCAACAATTCCTGTACCTGTCTGGGGTCAGCATCCTCCCCGCCCAGTTGTTTTTCGATGACCTGTTGCAGGCGCGAGCGATCGATACGATTCAGATTTATTTTGCCCGCGTGGTCATATATACGGATACGCACGTTTTCATCTGCCGCGTAATGCAGGCTCAGTGCCTGTCCATTAAAACGGAAGGCTGGAATGCGCTGCAGCTCGTCATCATCGATGTTGTCCAGCACGCCCAACGGTACAGGCATGCTTTCCATCATCAGTTCCATTTCAGCTTTACGCACAGCACCCATCAGTTGAGCGTGCGCCAGCGTCCCGGTGCGATGATGCAACGCGGTGTTGGCAGATAAACGGATATTGGCTGCCAGTACTGTCACCAGCACGGTAAGCACTATGGCCGTCCACAGCACCATAATCAACACAACGCCGCGCTGGGAATGCTGCTTCATTACAAAGTCCCCTGCGTGGGCTGAATGGTGCGGTGCTGTGTGCTGAGTATCGGGGTGATGACATCAATTACGTCACCAGTGTCATCCGCGCGGCTATCGATCCGGGTCAGGCGGATGTGCACGGCCATTGGCAATGATTGCAGCAGGGCGCCATCCCATTCATCCCGCCAGCGGCGTTCAAACTCAAGATCCTCAAACAGATAGGAAAACTCTGCCTGATACCCGCTGATAAGCAACACCGACTCGGCATCCAGCAGCCTTTGCCCCGGGTGGTCACTGAGCGCAGGAGCCAGTTGCAGATAAACACCTTCGTCATCGACGTTAACCAGGCGCCAGGCCGTCAGCCCGGGATTACGCTGCGGAGAAACGGTTGATACCCAGGCCAATTCGTCACTTCGCCCGTCGAAATACACCTCCCGCCCCAGAGTATCGAGATTGCGGAAACTGTGCGGGAAAGCGCCTTGCAGTGCTCGCTCGAGCTGCAACAGCGCCGTGCTTTGGTCCAACGTTCGCTCAAGGCCTTCTGCATTGTTGTCCCAGTCGCGCACCACACCATAAACGCCCGCGGTCAACATACTGAGCAACATGGCTGTCAGCGACAAAGCAATCAGGATTTCAAGCAGGGTAAATCCACGGTGGCACTGCTTTGACCTGTTCATCGCGGCAGATCGGCGCGTATCCAGCGAACCGCCTCGATGGTTTCACCCGTTTGGGAATCGCGGATTTCATACAATTGCAGCAGGTCGCTCATCGGCGCCGTTCGACGCTCGGCGTCCGGGAGTACATCCATGCCTTCGATTGTGTAGCGATCGCTTAGCATCGCGGGCTCAAGATCACGGAACTCATTGTCGAGCAAGGCTTCGTTAACCGCAGCACGCGCGGCCGTGCTGTTCTGCAAACTCTGCTGAGCCCTGAATGCCAATTGTTTGCTGCCCGCCGATAATGTAAACAATCCGCCCATCACCATGGCGGTGATCGTCAGTGCAATCATCACCTCCAGCAAGGTGAAACCGCGATAAACCTGTGGATAGTGCGGCTTATGGCTCATCGTGAATGCTGACCCTGCCTGAGAAGGGATCGATTTCAACAACACGCTCCCGGTCATTTTGTCTGAAAATCAATTCCCCGCCAGTGCTGCCACCTTCCGGGAAAAAACTGATCACCAGTCGCTCATCAACACGCTGGCTCGATTGTGTACTGCTGGCATACCACAGCTCCAGGTTTTTAGTGCGCCAGAGACTAGCCTGAGTTGAGGGTAAACCGTCATCGTCGCCCACCCGCAAATTGGCGTCCGCCATCTCGAATTCAACCCGGGTTGTCTGCCCCTGAACAACGGCCATGCGTCTGGCATTGTTGAGCATCCCGGTGGCCTGCCTGACCTGAGCATTGAACCCCGGAGCGTCCAGCGAGCGCAGCGCCGGCAGCGCCAGTGTGGCCAACATGCCCAGTATTCCAAGCACCAGTAGCAATTCCAGCAAGGTGAAACCCCGCTGCAGCATTGCCTTAGCCGCCGATATCCGCGTCATTGCCCTCTCCGCCTTCGCGGCCATCTGCACCGTATGACATCAGAGTAAAGCTGCGGCCGTCGCTGTCATACACATAGGCATTACCCCAAGGATCCATTGGCACATCGCCGCGCAGATACGGGCCGTTCCACGATGCCCGGCCGCTGCTGCTGGTTACCAACTGTTCGAGGTCATCCGGATATTGCCCCATGTCCAGACGGTAGGCGTCCAGCGCGCTGCCCAAGGAAGAAATTTGCGATAACACGGCATCCCGGCGCGCGCTGTCTGCCTGATTAAACAAATTGGGCGCCACCATCACTGCCAGCATGGCAAGAATCGCCATCACAATCAGCAGTTCAATAATGGTGAAGCCTCGGGCCGTGTGTGGTCGGGTGAACCTGTTCATGTGTTTATCCTCTGTGGACAGCATCGCTGTCGCTCGTTGTTTGTTATTGACCGTCGATCAGATCTGCCGCCATTTCAAATCGACTGAGTATTGCCCGAAAATTGTCATTGGTCTGGGAATCCAGGTTGACGATCTCCGGGCGCAGAACAATAAACAGCTCGCGGCGCTCGTCGTTATCCCGTTGATAACTGAACAGTCGACCCAGGCCCGGCACCCTGTTCAAATAGGGAACTCCGGTGTTAAAGGCATTATTCGAACTTTGAATGAGCCCACCCAGAACCACATTTTCGCCATCGCGCACAACAACCGTTGTTTCAATTTCCTGATTTTCAAATATCGGGTTGTTGCCCACCCCTGAAGACTCGGAGACAGAGGATAACTCCTGGCGTATGGTGAGGTTTACAACACCATCAACGTTGATGCGTGGGGTAATGTTAAGTTCAATACCGGTCGGGCGGTACTGGATATTGGTGGTTGAAGACCCGCCCACACCAATCGTTTCACCAAGCTGCACCGGCACTTCAGCTCCGATACGGATCAACCCCTCCATGTTGTTAATGACGGTCAACGACGGTCGCGCCAGCAATCGGACATCATTGTTGACTGCGATGGCCTCCAGGGTTGCATCAACTCTTGCGGCCCCGTCAATAAACGCGCGGTTGAACAAGAGTCCTCCAAGGCCGGTTGTTGGCAGGAATCCGGTGCTGACATTGGTTGCGGTGCCCACCCCGGCATTCTCAAGCACCCGCGACCAATCGACGCCAAACGAAGAATCCTCGCTGAGCACAATCTGAGCAATCACTGCGTTGATCATCACCTGCAAGGGCGCCACATCCAATTGACTGATCGTTGCCAGCAATTGACGGTAATCGCGCGGATTAGCGCGGATCAGCAGGCTGTTGGTGGATTCGTCAGCGACGATGGTCACCTGTATGTTGGCTGAGATCGCAACACTGAAACCGCCAGTATTTGCGCTCACCATCGTGGCCGGCGGCTCGCTGGTTGTAACAAGCGGATTGGCCAGATCGACCAACTGCAGGGTGTCGGTCAACAAGTCACCGGGCTCTGCGCTGTCTTCACGCTGAAATACCTCGCCCAGGGTGGTGGCAAGATCGACCGCATTGAGATTTTTTACCCGGTATTGAAACAGCTGTTCCGCCTGCTCTTGCCGATCTGCATCAAGAATGCGGATCCAGCGTGTGATTTCATCAAACCCGCGTGAAGCGGGGGCAGTCACCAACAACGCATTAATGCGATCCAGACCTTGAACCTGGTAGGCAGGCGATGGGCCTTCAATCAGGATAAGCAGATCCTTGAGCTCTTGGGCAACGTCGGTGGCGCTGGCATGGGTCAGTGGATACAGCTGAATGCCCTGACTCTGGAAGGGGTCATCATCGATCAGATCCAGCAGCTCGTTAATTCTGTTCAATTGCGATGGCGTTGCCGTGACCGCAACCGTGTTGCTGTTTGCAATGCGTGTCACTGTGCCATCGGGTTGTAACAGGGGCGCGAGCAATTCAATCGCGGATGCTGATGAAACATGTGTCAGCGGGGTAATCTGCATCACTCGCGACGCAACACCGCTGACATCGGGTGTTGTAATTTCTAATGGCACATTGGTGACCGCTTTACGGGCATACCAGACATTGCCGACCTGCTCCAGCAGAATGCCATTTTCGCGCACCAGTAACCGCAGCAGGGGCCAGATGTCGTCATAACTTAAAGGTCGGTTTTGCGCCGTCCTTAAACTGACACGGTCTGCGATGGTGGGATCAATCACCATGGAAATATCCAGAGTGTCAGCCATCTCTGTCAGTATGTCGCGCAGGTCTGCCTGCTCGTAGTTTAGCGCAACAATATCTTCCGATGGCGTCTGAACAGGTCTTGGAGCGGGTTCGCGGTAAGGCTGAATACCCGAGGGACGACCATCTCTGTTGATCTCTTCGATCAGGGCAACCCGCTCATTATCCGACGGGTTGTTGTCTAGCCCCAGCGGGTCAATCCGGGACTCAATGCCGCGGGAATCTGACGCCGCTGACTGCCGGGGCTCTAACTCCGGCACACTGGTGCCCTGGCCGGCAGTGAACGCTGCGCAGGACGTCAGACTGATTACCAGCCCCAGAAGGCTTATGTTCTTGAGCGTTCCTTTCACCTTGTTTACTCCTCTGTGTGCATAACCTTTTGCTGGTTTGGCACATGTACTTTTTTGTCGTTGCCCTTCGGATAACAACGCTGATCAGAACTGCACGGCATTCATGCTGAATACCGCTGACAACATGGTCACTGTGATGCCACCCACCGCGATACCCAGCAACAAAATCAATGCCGGTTGCAGCGCGGCAACAAGACGGTTCATCTGATTTTTGACAGACTGGTCAAAGGTCGCTGCGGTCTTTAGAAGAATACTGGCTGTGCGCCCCGACTCCTCACCTACACTCACCAGTTGATGCAGCAGTGTCGGAAAGGCGCCGGTCTTTTCGAGTGCTGCGCCCAGCCCAGCGCCTCCGCGCACATCTTCTTCAACCTGAGTCAGCAACCTCGCCAGCTCTGTGTTTACCAGCACTTCACGGGACACCCGTAACGCTCGAATCAAGGGTATGCCTGCCGCCATCAACGCGCCCAGCGTCCGTGCGAATACCGCACAGTCGCGGAACAACAGAAACTGCCCCAGCAGTGGTGTTTTGAGCAAGGCAGCATGTTTGGCCAGCCGGCGTTGCGGATCCTTGTCCAACCACTGCCACCAGCCGATCATGGCCACAACTGTCAGCACCATCAGCCAGCCCCAGTTGCTGACAAACGCGCTAAGTGACAATAGAAAAGCCGCAGAACCCGGCACGTCCGTCCCGGCATCCTCAAACATCACTGCAAACTGAGGGATCACAAACACAAGCAGCAGCGCAACTGACACAATGCCGGTTACCAACAGCACAATCGGGTAAACCATCGCAGCAACAATGGCTTGTCTGTTGCGTGAACTGGTTTCCAGAAAATCTGCTAGGTCCGGTAATAGCTGATGAAGAATGCCGCCTTCTTCTCCGGCGCGCACAATGTTGACGTACATTCTGGAGAACACGTCAGGGCGCGACTCCATGGCATCCGCCAGACTTTTGCCTTCCTTAACTTCGCGCCGTAAGCCGGCAACCAGCGTCTGCATGGCCGCTGATTCAGTAATCCCTTCCAACATACGCAGGGCTTTATCCAGCGGAACACGGGCATCCACCAGTGTTCTCAGGCCCGTCGTAAAGTCCATCAGATCAGAGGTTTTTACTTTGCCATATCGGGTTCTGGCCTGACGGGTTTCGTACCGGGTGAGTGTCAGCTTGACGGGTGTCAGTTTACGGGCCTGTAACAAACGGACCGCATCGCGTTCTGACTCGGCGGAGATTTCTCCGTGCTGAGTCTGCCCCTGGCTGTCAAAAGCCTGATACAAAAAATGCGTCAAACTCATATCGCCGCACCTGCACGTGTGACGCGCACCACTTCTTCTGGTGTGGTCATCCCGGCGGCCAGTTTCTCCAGTGCATCTTCGCGCAGCGTTTTCATCCCCTCTCGGATAGCCTGCGCCCGAATCACATTGGCATCGGCTCCCACGGCAATTTCGTGGCGGATGGTATCGCTCATGACTAACAGCTCATAAAGTCCGATCCGACCCCGGTAACCGGTTTCACCACACCGCTCGCAACCCGTACCTTTGCGGGCCAGCGGGTAGTCCTGGGCGTTGACCTGCAGTACCTGCGCCTCATCCGGCGTCAATGAGTGTGGTTTGGCACAATGATTACAGATTCTGCGAACCAGACGCTGCGCCTGAATACACAATAGACTGGAGCTGATGAGATAGGACTCAACCCCCATGTCCTGCAGTCGCGTAATGGCCGCTGCGGCATCATTTGTGTGCAGGGTTGAAAACACCAGATGACCGGTCAAGGCCGATTCAATCGCAATATCCGCAGTCTCGTGGTCGCGGATTTCACCCACCATGATCACGTCAGGATCCTGACGGACAATGGAGCGCAGTCCAGCCGCAAAATTCAGTCCGATCGCCGCGTTCGCCTGTATCTGCGTCACACCTTCCAGTTGATACTCGACAGGATCTTCAACCGTAATGATTTTGCTGCGCTGGTTATTGATCTTCTCAAGGGTGGCGTAAAGCGTTGTTGTTTTTCCGCTGCCGGTAGGTCCGGTGATCAGAATCATGCCATGAGGCTGGTTGATCAGATTTTGATAGGTCGAGAGAATATTCTGCGGCATGCCCAGTTGCTGGAGGCTGACGGCGGTGTCGCTGCGATCGAGAATACGCAACACAATCGACTCTCCGTGGACACCCGGCAGTGTAGAGACTCGCATATCCAGATTTCTGGAGCCCAATCGATAGTCGATACGTCCATCCTGTGGCAGGCGCTTTTCACCGATATCCAGTCTTGCCATTAACTTAAGGCGCGATGCCACCGCCATACTGATTCGGGCTGGCAACCGGTCAAGCCGCTGCATGATGCCATCCACCCGACAGCGTACATCCAGAAACTCTTCTCCCGGTTCAAAGTGAATATCGCTGGCATTCAGATCAAGCGCACGCGCAAACATATGGTTTACCAGGCGGATGATCGGGGCTTCTGATGCCAGATCCTTGAGCGCTTCATCGTCTTCAAAACCAGACACCATCAGATCATCCGCGCCAGCGTCGATGGTAGGCGAGAGCTCTGCACGCCAGTGGCGCAACAACCGTTTAACTTCATCTGCCTGCGACGGTCGGAAGCGAACGTTTGCATCGATTACAAAGCGGATGCGGCTGCGTAACTGACTATCCGGAAGGCTCTCGAAAACCAGTTCTCTTGACTGGGCGAAGTCTTGTGCAGGTGCGATGCCTGCTGGCTCCAGCAGTTGGGTGAAAACAGAAAGTGAAACCGGCGTATCTGTCACGACTCGTCCTCCGATGACACACTTGGCGGGATACGACTGAAACCGACGACGGTAATCTCGCCGATGTATTGACTGCGGTTCCCGCGCAAGTCAAAGCGGCTCACCCCCAAAAAGGGCTGCGACTGTTTTAACGCATTAAGGAAGCGCAATGTGCTGTTCTGATCTTCCAGCGCAAAGGACATGGTTTGTTCTACCATCAACCAGTCAGCCGAAATGCTGGTTTCTGCAAGGCTGACGGAGGTGATCATTACGCCGTTTTCAGCACCAATTTCGCGGGCCTGCCTTTGTATGGATGCCGCCAGCAGCGCTGAAGAATCTGCGAGAAACAGGCTCGACTCTAGCGCTGTCAGACGCTGTTCTACATCAGCGCTGCGCTGCGCCCAGTCGGGAGCACTGCTGATCAGCCGCTGCTCTCTCTCAATATCTGCGCGCAGACCGTCTAACTGCTGACTGCGTGAATCATAAAAATCCAACAACGCTGGCAGGCCATTGGTGAGCAAAAAAATGACCGCAACAAACAACGCCAACCCCAGAATGCGTTTTTCTCTGGTTTCCAATGGGCGGCGCAGCCCAATATCTGGCATTTTTTTCATCAATGACATCAGCGTGGCTCCGGGAAATGCCATTCGCGATACGCAGAAAAGTTCACTGTGCTTAATCTCAGATCGATGAAGTAGCGATTGTTATTGGTGGCGCGCGCAAAATCCACTTCGGTAAACATCGGATTCTGTTCTAGCTGCTCCAGAATATTCTGTGGATCCGGGCTTTCTCCTTCGATACTTAACAATCCCTCATCTAGCGCGAGTGCGCTCAGTAATCCCGGATTGATCACCGGCTGCAGCGTCTGCAATACCAGGCCAACATCCTGCTCGGGAAACTCAATAAAGGTCCCCCAATCATTTTCAAAGTTGCGCACCACCGCCTGATCTGCACGCGCAGCTAATGACTGCTCTTGCACACGATCAAGTTCGGCATTGAGGCGAAACAACTGAAACGACTGCCAGACAAACGGCAAACTGACGACCAGTACTGCGGCGGCGGCCACTTTAAGCAGCTCTTTTCGCAGCTTGCCTTGCTCTAGCTGATGGCGTGCAGACAAAGCGGCTTCGGGGAAAACTCCGGCAGCAGCCAGGCTTGACAATTTTCCAGACTGACCGGAGATATGGCCGGACTTAAACGGGCTGTTTCGGAGATAATCGGCGGCACCGTGCAGTAGCAGGATGTTCTGCGCCGGGAGATCTGCGCCGCGCTCCTGAAGAAACGTCTGGTACAGCTCAGGCAGCACACGATCACTTGCCGAACACTGGATACACGTCATCAATCCGTGCCGGTTGAGTTGGAACACAGTGGTCAGCTGTTGATCTTCATCCTCAATAGCGGACAAGGGCTGGCCTGACGCGCCGTTATCCGCAACTGAACTCATTAACTGTTCGGTAAACAGTGCCAGCCTCGGCGCCACAGAGGCAAGGAATATCCTTTTTGATAAAAAAGCCTTAAATAGGCTTTCGGTTCGCTCTGTCGGCAGCCAGGCAGCCAGGCCGGTTGACACTACTGGTAGCGCCTGTTGTTGACCAGGTATAAACCCGACATTCAGTGTTTTCTCAAATTCCGGCAATACTGTCATTGCCTGCAACTGTAACGCAGAACGTTGCAGATCAAGGCCGGCTGGCGGCAGGGTTGTTTCGCTGATATAAAATTCTGAGGGTGGTAACAGTAAGATGCACACTTTTTCTGTTTGTGCGCTGTCCATCAGCAGCGAGGCAGCAGCTTCTGCCAACTCAGCCGCAGAAAAAGCACCATGCGTGATTGACCTGATTTCCGGGTCTGATTCAGAGCGGGATACCCGGGTGGAGCGTCCACTGTGCAGTTCTACCATCTGATCATCAAACAACAGGAGTGCGACATTGACCTTGTTCGCCATCGAAACACACACGTTTGCATGTCGGGCAAAACTGCCACGCAACTCCTGCAGCTTCTCGCTTACTGTGCTCAAATTCATTGAGTGATCCCTGTTATTTTTGCTGCACGATGCCGGATTATACGCAGAACAAGACTCGGATTGGTTTGCTGATCACGAGTCAGGCGTTGTGCTACAGGGCAATAAGACGCTTGCTTGTGGAGAAAAGTTTGACCTGCCGTTAACGATCACTGTGCGCAGGATTGCGCCCATTTCCCTTGCCTCTGGTAAAGAGCATCGTCCGCTCTGTCAAAATGGGTTTGCGGACTGTCCTCTCGCAGGGATTCCTCTATCAGAGTGCTCAACTGTGATCTTGATACCCTGAATCTGCGTGTGGACCTTGCCATCTAATTCTGCCTCTGCAGCAGAATTTGCTCAAGGATGGCGACAACGTCATACCACTTTAATCCTTTGATCACGCTGCGCCTGATCGACTCACTTTCGATGACTTCTGCCTCATCCTGCTTAGATGAAAATCTGCTGTTATCTTCGGGCTGGAGGGGCAGCTACTGTCGCAGTGCATTGTTCAGGCCAACAGACATGGACGCATTTACCACATTATCGTGGCTGCTTTTGTTTCTCTCGACAGACGAGGTGATTACTTCATTTGAGTGCACAGACTTTTCAGGCGGCTACGGCAGTTCAGAGAGTTCAGTGTTTGCGTTCTCGAATGCGTGACTGTTTGATTTGTTCGAGCAGTCTTTCAAGACCAGCCTCCCGATCATCGCCATGAAGGCTCGCGCGAAGATCTGCCAACTACTTATCGAGTCGCAGGTCGTGGCTGCCACCGGCCAGACTCGCGCCGAAAAAATCATGCCTCAGAAGTTTAATGCGGGCGGTTAAGGATTTGTCTCTAATTCCATGCTGTTCAACAGCATCAAGAAATTTGCGCTTCCAGCGCTGCGCCTATTCATCCGGTATTCGCTGAACCATGAGCTTCCAACCCTGATTAAATACTACGCCGGCCGACGAAAGTGATCGGCCGGCGCATCTAAAATCAGCGCGTAGCTCGCTCCTTTGCGACCAGAAAATCGACGATTGTGAGCATGTCCTGCTGCGTTGTTACCGCATCATTGGTTGTTACCAGATACTTGCCGTTGACAATCACATTCGGCGTGCTGCGGATCTGGTAGTCACTCATGCGTTGCTCCGCCTGGTTGACCTTGGTTTGAACGGGGAAGGAATTAAATGCTCGTAAAAAGTCTTCTTCACCTACACCGTGCAGCGCAAACATATCAGCAAGCTGTCGCTCATTCTGCAAGCGATTGTTCTCAAGGTTAATCGCTTCAAATATCGGTGTATGAACTTTATCTACCACGTTCAGACTTTCTGCTGTGTAATACGCTTGAGCATGTATCTTCATCATCTCATTCCAGATAGCTGGAAAACGCAGGTAATCAACGTCGTCATCGGCATTGTGCGCCCAGTCGTCGACCAATGGCTGAAAGCGGAAACAGTGTCCACATCCATACCAGAATACTTCCAGCACTTCGATCTTCTCAGGATTATTGGTCCTGACTGCTGCGGGCAGTTCCTCAAAGTGGGTTCCGGCAACATACAGCGCTGGTTGTGCCTTTAGGGTCGATGCCATAAACGACAGCATTACTGCAGCGCCAGCATACTTGATTATTGATTTGATCATTGTCGTCTCTCCGATTCGGTTCCTGTAGCGCCAGTAGACCGCGTCCAGACTGAATATTCGCTGAACGCGGAGGTAATTAATTCAGACCGGAAACATAACTTGCCAGCGCTTCTATTTCAGCGTCTGTCAGGCGTTCGGCCACAATACGCATTGGAGCAGAGTCGCCATCGTTGTTACGGGTGCCAGAGCGAAATGCTTTCAGCTGGGTCAAAATGTACTCTGCATGTTGGCCACCGAGCGCAGGAAAACCAGCTTGGGCAACACCACTGCCATCCGGTGAGTGACACGCTGAACAAGCAGCAACTCCCAGCTCTTCAACTCCGCCTCTGTAAATGCGCTGACCTAACTCGATCAGATCAGGATTTGCACCGTTGACGGTACCTTCCTTCGACGCATAGAACGCAGCGATATCTGCAAGATCCTGCTCATTAAAATTATCAAGCAGACCCGTCATCATCGCTATCGAGCGGGCGCCGGACTTAACGTCCAGCAATTGTTTTAGCGTGTATCGCTCATTCTGGCCTGCCAACTTTGGATTGCTGCCAATGGCACTATTGCCATCTGCACCGTGGCACGCTGCGCATACCGCGACCTTACTTTCGCCTGCTGTGGGGTCGCCATCAGCGTGGACTGTTAAGCTGGTGACAGCCATGAGAATTGACGCCAGAGAAAACACTAGTCTTTTCATGGAGAATCGTAGTTCCTGAACAGTGTATAAAACAGTATTTGAGTTACTTGGCAATCCCGATTGCTTTGCTGAGAGAGCGGCGAAAAGGGACGCAGCGGCCGCAGAGTATATCACAGCTACTTCAGTTGTGTAGGTGCACTCTCAGAGGAATCACTGGCTTAGGCCATCGACGCTCCGGTAGAATGCCGCGCTATGAATTATCAGAATGCAAAATTTGTTATCAGTGCTGCAAAACTGAGCGGCTGCCCACTGGACAGCCTGAAAGAAGTCGCTTTTGCCGGACGCTCCAATGCAGGCAAATCCAGTGCGATCAACACACTTACACGTCAGGGCCAGCTCGCACGCGCCAGCAAAACGCCAGGTCGTACGCAGCTGATCAATTTTTTTATGGTGGCAGAGGGCAGGTACCTGGTTGATCTGCCAGGTTACGGCTACGCAAAAGTACCATTGGCCGTCAAGGATAACTGGCAAGTCCACCTCGAACACTACCTGAACAAGCGTGAAGCCTTGGCCGGCTTGGTTCTGGTTACGGATATCCGCCATGTGTTCAAGGATTTCGATTTGATGATGATCGACTGGGCACGGAATAATCAGGTTCCGCTACACATCATTCTGACCAAGTCAGACAAGCTCAAACGCGGTGCGATTCAGGACTCTTTGCGGGCAGCCCGGGATGTTATCAAAGACATCCCGATGGCGACCGTGCAAGAGTTTTCCTCTCTGAAAAATATTGGAGTTGATGCGCTGTCCGGAAAATTAGACACTTGGTTGAATACTGCAGAATCTCAGTGAGCCTTATCCCAATTTGAGCCAACGCCAATATCAACAACAAGCGGCACATCCAAAGCTGCAGCACTAACCATTCGAAAACGCACGCCCTCTGCCAACAAACCAACATCCTGCTCACTGACCTCAAACACCAACTCGTCATGAACCTGTAATACCAGTCGTGCGTCGAGTGACGCAGACTGCAGCCAATGATCAATATCAACCATCGCCTGCTTGATAATGTCAGCTGCCGTACCCTGCATCGGAGCGTTGATTGCGGTTCGTTGCGCAGCTTTTCGCAGCATCCCGTTGCCAGCCCTGATATCAGGCAAATATAGTCTGCGTCCAAACAGGGTTTCTACATATCCCTGCTTTTCTGCTTGTTCCCGTGTCTTTTCCATATAATCGTACACGCCAGGATACCGCTCGAAATAGCGGTCTACATAGTCTTGAGCATCATGTCTGTCGATGCCGAGCTGTTTGGCAAGACCAAAGGCTGACATTCCATAGATCAGCCCGAAGTTAATGGCCTTTGCACGCCGTCGCTGCTCCGAGGTGACCTCCGCAACAGGAACCCCAAACACCTCGGCTGCCGTGGCTCTATGCACATCCTGAGCATTTGCAAACGCAGCCAATAAGCCCGCATCCTGAGACAGGTGCGCCATGATTCGCAACTCGACCTGTGAGTAATCTGCCGCGAGCAGCTTGTAGCCGTGCGCTGCCACGAAGGCCTGACGTATCTTTCGTCCCTCGGCACTGCGAATAGGAATGTTCTGCAGATTAGGCTCTGTTGAGGACAGGCGACCGGTAGCGGCTACCGCCTGCTGAAAGCAGGAGTGAATACGGCCCGTTGTGCGATTGATCTCCAACGGTAATTTGTCGGTGTAAGTAGACTTCAGTTTGCTTAAACCACGATGCTCCATGATCAGATTGGGTAATTCAAAGTCCAGAGCCAACTCCTGCAGAATCGGTTCCGCTGTTGACGGCTGACCCGTCGGGGTTTTTTTCAGAACAGGCAGTTTCAGTTTGTCGTACAGAATGGCCTGCAGCTGCTTTGGCGAACCCAGGTTAAAACTTTCTCCTGCCAGCAAATAGACATCCTGCTCAAGTTCTCCCAGGCGCGCAGCCAGCCCAATCGATTGTTGATGCAACATCTCAGGATCGATGGCAATTCCGTGTCGCTCCATTTTTTGCAATACCGGACTTAGTGCCTGCTCGTAGTATCTGAACAAACCTGCCAATTCGCCAGTCTTACTTAACTCATCGGCCAACTTCAGATGTAGTCTGCCGACGATATCGGCCTGAGGAGCAAGATACGCCATCGCCGCTTCCGGTGAAGACTGTGTCAGCGCCAGTTTCTGCCTGCCCGCACCAATCAAACTCTGTATTTGTGGGATCTGAATCGAAAGATAGTGCTCACTCACACTTGAAATGCTGTGGTCACCTACAATGGAGTTGATCACGTAGGAAGCCAGATGTGTGTCAAAGCGCCAGCCTCTGACAAGAATCCCGTGGTTCTGCAAAACATGGCTGACATGTTTGTTATTGTGCGCAACTTTTCGGATGTCAGGGTCTTCAAGTATCGGTTTCAACAGGGCGAGACAGACCCGACGATCAAGTGTTGAGGGCGAATCGAGACTGTCATGATCAAGCGCCAGATAAACAGCCTCACCTGGTGACCAGCTCATCGCTAGCCCGATCACCTTGGAAAGCATAAAGTGCTCTCCGGTATCCAGCACAGCAATGGATAGCTGACGTCGATTTTTGATGTGCTTGATGCAGTCCCGCAAATCCTGTTCCGAGGTTACGACCCGATAGTTTTGGGTTGTTGTATTCCACCCATTATCCGGAGTTACGTCTGCTGACTCTGGCACTTCAGCCGAGTGTTCAATACCCTGGCTTTCAAGCTCTTTGATCCAACCACGAAATTCCAGCTCGGAAAAAAGCGCGAGCATTTGAGACTTGTCTTCCGCGCCGGGAATCAATTCCTGCAATGAAACATCAAGAGCTACATCAAGCTTAATTGTAGCCAGCTCATAAGACAGCCTCAATGAATCCAGATTTTCACGCAGCTTTTCACCTATTTTTCCGGCGACAGAATCGGCGTTGGCAATAACACCCCCCATGGAGCCAAATTCCTGCAACCATTTGACCGCTGTTTTGGGACCGACACCCGGCACGCCAGGAATATTGTCAACTTTGTCACCGGTAAGAGCCAGAAAGTCCACAATACGGGAGGGCGGCAAACCAAACTTTACTTCTACACCTGCAGGATCAAGTCGCTCACTTGTCATCGTGTTGATCAGCGTCACGTGCTGATTGACCAGTTGCGCCAAATCCTTATCACCCGTGGAAATCAGGGTATCTCGCTGTTGCGCAAGCGCCTGCGCGGCAAGAGTGCCGATCACATCATCCGCCTCAACACCCGGCACCACCAAAAGCGGCAGCCCCATAGCCCGAATAATCTTGTGGATGGGCTCTATCTGACTGCGCAGATCATCCGGCATTGGCGGCCGATGAGCCTTATATTCCTTATAGATTTCGTTGCGGAATGTGTCGCCTTTGGCATCGAAGACTACCGCCACAGGACTCAGTGGATACTCCTTTTTGAGGCTACGGATCATGCTGATCACGCCCTTTATCGCGCCAGTAGCCTGCCCTTTGCTATTCAGCAAGGGTGGTAAGGCATGATAGGCTCGAAACAGATAGGAGGATCCATCAATGAGGATCAGGGGGCTTGCCGATGCCATAAGGGACGTCCGTGCTGAACTTTAATTGGCCAAGGATCAGATTACTGATCAAAACACTGCCGGAAGGCGTTTGCGAGGTTTCCAATTAACTGTATATAAGCGGTGGGCCCTGAGGTCAAGCCTTGCCCTGTTGTATCTGCCTTTATCCTGTCGATTTCTTTTGTTCCAACAATAGTATCTATAGTCGCGGACTGAGAGGTCACGTCCTCCATCAGGCAGCCAATCGACCTTTCATTGACAGCTTCACGAAGTGCCAGCATGTGCCGAACGCCTGGCTGAATATCTTCGCTTCCGACAAATACTACATCATGACGAAGTCCAAACTGCCTTTCAAAATAGCGGAATGCGTCATGATAAACAGCGTATTTAGCCGCGTTCGGTTTTGAAAATACGCTGACCAATTCGAGCTCCAGCCTATCCAGTTGTGCCTCGAAATCAGTAAGATTTCGCAGATACCTTTCACCGGAATCAGGATCAATTGTAATCAACTGTTGGAATATCGCCTTTGCAATCACCCGACCATTTCTGGTATCAAGCCACACATGAGGATCTATATCCTTCCCGTCGATATGTTGATGCCCGGCATGAGAGCCCTCCATCGGCACTATCATTTCGACATTGTCTTCCAGATCATAGCCAGAGTGATGCACTATTAACCCCGGAATAGAGAGCACCTGCAGCACTTGTTTGCCGGGAGTTTGCTGTTCGATCGCATCAACAAGATACGTTTCCAGTTCAGGGCCTACCCAGATCAGTAATTCTGACTGATCTATGGTTTTTACACTCGACGGGCGAATCACAAAGTGATGATAAGATTGTGCTGATGGAATAAGTACTTCTGGCTGGGTACTGCCCTCAGTGATTGCACTGGCAATCATTTGCAACGGTTTTATGGACGCAACAACACGCACCTCGGCGGACAGAGGCGCACTTAAAAATAAAGATACAATGCTGATAACCACAGCAAAGGTAGTAAGACGGATCATTGTAAAGTTTGTCTTTTGCATAAAATGTTATGATATACCATTTTTTTGATGATCACTATCCTGAAAATTCGAGAGCAGCCGGAAAGCCATGAAATACGCGGAAATAATCAACAATGACCACTGACTTTTTAGTACAGGCACGCGGCATCGGGGTACGTTTCGAAGGGCGTCAGATACTCAGTCATGTTGACCTTGATCTGTTGCAAGGTCAGCTTGTTACCTTGATTGGTCCCAATGGAGCCGGAAAAACAACGCTGGTACGAATCGTATTAGGATTACTGACGCCTCACGAGGGGCATTTGCATCGCGCACCAGATTTAAGAATTGGTTATATGCCTCAAAAGCTTTTTGTTGAACCGACAATGCCGCTAACTGTTGAACGATTTTTGCAACTGCCCGGCCCAACCGACCTCAAAACTGAAAGCCTCCTGGAAGAAGTAAAAATTGGGCACTTGCTCAAGCAACAGGTCAGCAGACTTTCCGGTGGCGAAATGCAAAGAGTCCTGCTTGCCCGTGCGTTAAGCCGCAAACCTCAACTGCTTGTCCTTGACGAGCCTGCGCAAGGTGTCGATGTGAATGGCCAGGTTGAATTTTATGAACTCATAAACACTATCCGCGCGGAACACAACTGTGGCGTTCTGATGGTTTCGCACGATCTCCATCTGGTGATGGCCGGTACTGACGAAGTGATTTGCCTTAATCAGCACATTTGTTGTCATGGCAAGCCAGAACACGTTAGCACAGACCCCGCTTACCTTGCTTTGTTCGGCCGGCGCGAAGCGGAAACGCTGGCTGTTTATACTCACCACCATAACCATAGCCATGATATGAAAGGCGCGATAATCGGAGATAGCTGTTGTGATCTTCATGCGGATAAAGGACAACACAAACATGGCTGATTTTGTAGTGTTCGCCTTGATAGCAGGGATCAGTATTGCCCTTGTCGCGGGCCCGTTAGGCTGCTTTGTTGTATGGCGAAGAATGTCATATTTTGGGGACACGCTGGCGCACTCTTCGTTATTGGGCGTAGCGCTGGCCATCCTCTTAAATACTCAGCTACAAATTGCGATTATCGGCAGTTGTCTGTCCTTTGCCGCCTTGCTGTTACTTCTCGAAAGAAAACAAGCGCTGGCGACCGACACACTGCTAGGAATCATTGCACACAGCACACTGGCTTTTGGGATCCTGGTTTTGTCAGTTTCAGATCGGGTGCAGGTAAATCTAAACGCGTTTCTGTTTGGTGATTTGCTCACCATTACACTAACTGATCTTATCTGGATAGTCAGTTGCTGCCTGGGTAGCGGAGTTGTCCTGATATTTTTCTGGAAAAAATTTCTGGCGATCACAGTCCATCGGGAACTGGCCATGATAGAGGGCTTAGCTGCCGACCGACTTTATGCGCTGCTGGTTTTTCTGATTGCAATCTTGATAGCAGTGGCAATGAAAATTGTTGGTGTGTTGTTGATTACGTCGCTTTTGATTATTCCTGCTGCGGCTGCCCGAAGATTATCGAGCACGCCTGAACAAATGGCCATTGGAGCAGCGGTGGCTGGTTCGCTCGCTGTTATTGGCGGATTGGCGCTGTCTTACGTGTGGGATACTCCGGCAGGTCCTTCTATCGTCGCCACTGCGTTTGTTTTGTTTATTGTGGTGTACCTGAAACCGGAGGCAGGAAAACGTTGATTCAAAGAGCTGCTCTGATTAACTCATAAGCCTGCTTCATGTTATCGCGCTTAATGTTTGGCTCCATAAAACCCCGATATTGACCGCTTGGATCAACGATGAGTATGTTGCCACTATGATCAATCAGAAAGTTGCGGGGTACTCCACCATCTGGAGCGGGTACCGGCATAATTCCTGGCGCCACAAAGAGATCACTGGCAAGCCGCGACACTGTGGAAAACTCCCCGGTAACACCCACAAAATCCTCGTCATATGCCGTCATATACTTGGCTACCGTAGGGGTATCATCACGAAACGGATCAACACTAATCATTACAACCTGTGTGTCCTGCTGTAGTGGTGAGCCCTCAAGTGCCTGATAAAAAGCAGAGAGTTCCTGCATGGTTAGCGGGCAAATATCCGGGCAGTGAGTAAACCCAAAAAAAATCAGGCTCCATTTTCCTTGCAGACTGGCGTCTGTAAATGCACTACCGTGATGGTCAATCAGCTCAAAAGGCTGAAGTGAGACTGGTTGCTCATAGATTAACGCACCAATCTCTCGCAGCTCTTCAGGATTCAGCACTGCGGCCTCATTAACCGAGGCGTAGCGGTTGTAAGTCATAAACATTACAAATAGCACCCAGACAAGACACGCAATCAGCGTAATCTTTACGTTTCGCTTCATATCAACAAGTCCGTAGCAGTGTTTTCAGGGGAACAAATAGTGGTCTGCCAGCAGCACTGGAAAGAGCACCATCAGGTATACGATCGAATAACGGAATGTGTCCATTGCCGTTGACTGTTTAGGCTTAAACATCAATAACAGTGTCCAGTATAAAAACCCAAAGCCGAGTACCAGTGCAGCAAGCAGGTACAACGGGCCACTCATTCCTATCAGGTATGGAAGTACGCTGACAAGAATCATGATAATTGTATAAAGAATTATATGTATCTTGGTAAGGTGCTCACCGTGAGTGACGGGGAGCATGGGTATACCTGTTTTCGCGTACTCGTCCTTTCTGTAGATGGCCAGAGCCCAAAAATGCGGCGGGGTCCATGCAAAGATAATCAAAACCAGGATCAGGGCACCTGGCTCGATCGAGCCTGACACAGCAGCCCAGCCGAGCAGTGGCGGCATCGCACCCGACAAACCACCAATGACGATGTTCTGAGGCGTAGCGCGTTTCAGGTAGCCCGTGTAAATAAATGCGTATCCGATGAACGAAGCAAGTGTAAGCCATGCGCTCAGAGCATTGACCCAGATAAGCATAATCAACATGCCCGCAACACCAATGCTGGCGGCGAACCAGGCAGCTTGTGCAGGATCGACGCGGCCCTGTGGCATTGGGCGGTTAACTGTCCGGCGCATCATTGCATCAACCTTGCGGTCAATCAGATGATTCACAACTGCCCCGGAAGCCGCAACCAAAGCAATACCCACATTACCAAGGATAAGGATATCCAATGGAACCATGCCGGGCACTGCCAGAAACATTCCTACCATTGAGGTCAGGATCATCAGCATAACAACACGAGGCTTGCACATCTCGTAGTAATCGCGCCAGTTTACTGCCTGCTTATGTGTTATCTCTGTCACCGGATGCTCTCTTTCACATCAAATATGCACCTGTATTTGTGCAATTTGACTATGTGCGCTATTGATTTTTTCAGTCGTGGATTGTAACGCAATTCATGTTTGATTAAAAAAAATGAGGACAATTATTTTTTGAGGAGTAGATTCAGATCGCAACATCAAAAAGATAGACGTTCGACAGCGATTCCCGCTAAAGCTACATCAGTTGAGGAGCCACGCTATGAAATGTATCTATTATTTGTGACCCACCCTTAAAAGTACTCAGAATATTTCTGATGACCTGCACAGTATTGGCATAGACGACTGGTTTTTGCACATCCATAACAAGGACGAAAGTGGTCTGGTCAAACAACATCTGCACTCAAGCAATTACCTCGAGACACTCGGCCTGATCCGCGAAGGACTAATCGGCGCCGGCCTGGGGTTGATGACTGGGCTGTGTACAGCGGCAATCACGTTCGTCTCAGATCCCTTTGGTGCACCTGTCCCGCTGATTGGGTATGTAGGGATTATTTTTCTGATTACTTGCTTTGTAGCATGGCCTGAGTGTTTGGCAGGTGTAGCAAGCGAGAATAAAAAAATTGCTAACTTTCACCAGGAGATTGTACGTGGCAAATACCTCGTTCTTATTTATGCTAAAGACAGCCAGATAAACGATATTCAGATAATGATAGGCAACAAACATCAGGAAGTAGTGTTGGCCGCAGTGGATGCAAACTTCTTCAATCCATTTGCAGATTTGAAGTTGATCTCGCCATTGTAAACTGAGGCATAGCTCCGAACTTTTTACTCAACACAAGCCTCTAAAAGCGCGTTTTGTTCGAAGGTTCAGCCCAGACTTGATAAACCCAACAATTTTTCCAAATCTGTTTTTATATCCTGAATTGGATGATGTGGCTCGAAATACATCATGACATTTCCAACAGGATCTACAAAAAACACATAGTTGTTATTGTCGATATCTAACAAGACATTTTTTGCTGCTAGATTCTCTAAAATGGCCTGTTTGTCTCCTTGAGCGATACCCATTTCTGGATACTCTTCTCTGAAGAAATCAGCGGTTGCCTGCGGCAGATTCTCACCTGTTGCATTCAGGTAATAACGCCTGACGCGCGGCATATCCTCATTCAAGGTAATGTGCATCTGACGCAACAAATGAATACGCTCTTCGCAAGTCGAATCGCAGGTACTGGCTGTTATAAACACCATTAACCAAGGCTGCGGTATATAGTCATCGTCATTTTCTATCTCGGCGATGATTTCTTCAAAGCCCTTGAACATAGGCGCGCCGCTCGCATCAGTCATCGTCAGATCGGTGATATCTGCAGGAGGCATAATCAGATTGCCTTTGTTGACTGTCGCACCAAAACCACCGTTCTCAACTGCATTGCGATAGGCGACTGTTGCAAGCGTGATTGGCACAAATGCGATAAACAGCAAAAAAGCCAACTTAAGTCTGTTTAATGTGGTGTTCTGCATTTCACCTCTCCAGTTTTCTGATGCTGAAAAACAAATATAAAAACATTAACACTGACGCCATTACAAACCACTGAACCGCGTAAGCTCTATGGACCTCTGGTCGCATGTTTATCGCAGTCCAGTTAGTTTGTAACACCGCTGTTGAATTTTCATCCAGTCTTACTACGTGTGGCTCAAACGCTTCATCCATGACGGAGCCAAGTATCTGAATGTCGACGCTCTGAATCACTTTTGGCCAGCTGTCTGTTACTGCCTCTTCAGCCCCGAGGATAATCAACTCTCCATCCGGGACGTATATGTGACCGGTTATGGTAACCTGTTCTTCCGTTAGTGGGAGTTGCGGGAGAGATTGCCGCGACGGACCCTGTGCAATCCATCCTCTGTTGACCAGCAATACGCGATCACCCGTATAGAACGGGGAGATCACTTCGTATCCCACGACAGAGTTCAGAATGCGATTATCGAGCAATAACTGCCGCGTGTTATCAAAGAATCCTGTCGCCGTAATAACAAACCAATTCAAGTCGTGGTTTGTCCAGTCGATGCTTGATATATCAGTTGGCTCGCTTGCGTTGCGGGTCTCATACACTTTTTCGGTATCTATTTTCTGCTGTTCTCGTTCAAGTTGCCACAGGCCAAGGGCAATGAGAAAAGGAAAGAAGGCCGCCGTAAACAAGAACATTCTCCAGTCAAAATGGAACTTGTACTGGCTGTATTTCTTCACTGATTCTCGCAAAGTGCAGTGTCCTCAAGTGTTCTGATATGATTACAGCTTTAAGCAAAAGCAGATCTAATCATGTTAAGAGTGCTGATCGTAGTATTACTTGTAGGTATCGTCATTTCACTTGTCACTGGATTCGTTTTTTTCTACAAAGACAAGGGTCGCTCGAAGCGCGTGATGTACGCATTGGGCGTCAGAGTTAGTTTGGCTATCATTTTAATGATTTGTGTTTTCTACGGTTTTTCAAGCGGAGAGCTAACCATGCAGGCTCCCTGGAATTAACATCTATATCAGCAAGCTCGCCTTTAAATTGGTGCGTTAATTTGCTGAATAAAAAACGGCCCGCGAGAATGCGAGCCGTTTTACTTTTTAGGCCCTTGGCTTACAGGCAGTAAACAAATATAAACAAACCAATCCAGACCACGTCCACGAAGTGCCAGTACCAGGCTGCAGCCTCGAAACCGAAATGGTCATCTGGTTTAAAGTGGCCTTTCATACAGCGTAGCGACATCACAATCAACATGAATGTTCCAAGCGTAACGTGGAATCCGTGAAAACCGGTCAACAGGAAGAAAGTAGACCCATATATTCCAGAATTTAACGTGATTCCGTAATGACCATACGCTTCCCGATACTCAAGCACCTGAAGCACAAGAAAGATTACACCCAGAGAAATTGTCACAAACATCCACTGAATCAATCGAGCGCGATTTTCTGCCTTTAATGCAACGTGTGCGAAATGAAGAGTCACTGACGAGGTAATCAGCAAGACTGTGTTCCAGAAGGGCAGATATCCTGCAAAGAAGCTTGCGCTCCACTCTTTCACTTGAAGACCTTCATGGGGATTTACGAAAACATTTGAATCCGGGTTGACTAGCAATGGCCATGTCGCTTCGAATTCTGGCCATAGAACATCGCCAGCGATACCTTTCGCGCCTTCGCCACCGAGCCAGGGCACTGATAACTGCCGGACGTAAAACAGTGCGCCAAAGAATGCAGCAAAGAACATCACTTCTGAAAAAATGAACCACATCATGCCCCAAACATACGAGCGTTTGACCTGATCGCTGTTCATCCCAGCATGGTTTTCGCGGATAACGGTCGCAAACCAGTTAAATAGTATGGTGGCAAGTATTCCAAACCCAATAATTGCCATCCACGTGGAGGTGGTTACGCTGCTCCCCGCCGCAATATTATTCAAAATATTACCAAGTCCTAATACAGTCAGTGCCAGACCAATTGAGGCAAAAAACGGGTATTTTGACTTTTCAGGTACGTAATAAGCACTTTGCGAGCTTGCGCTGGCCATTTTATCTCTCCAAAAATTTCAATATTATTCTGAATTATCGAACCGCTACTGCCTGAACGTTGTCGCTTTTCTCTGTTATGTCGTAGAGCGTGTACGACAGCGTAAGTTTTGTGATGCTGGCGGGAAGCTCAGGATCAATAAAAAAGCGGATCGGCATGTCAACGGATTCACCGGGTTGCAATAATTGCTCCTCAAAGCAAAAACATTCAATTTTGTTCAGATGAGCGGCTGCGGCATTAGGCGCAACACTGGGAATAGCCTGACCCACCATTACATCAGTACCCGGGTTTGTCACCCGGTAACTGACTATATTAACTTCACCTGGTCTTACTGAAAGCTGGGCTATTAATGGCTCAAAATTCCAGCCCATCTCAGCATTGTGATGCGCCATAAATTGTACTGTTACTACCCGCTGCTCATCGATCAAGATGCCAGCCTCGGCTTCCGAGACGCGACCACCCGTTTTGCCATTCAATCCCGTAAGGTCACAAATGACATCGTAAAGTGGCACCAGAGCAAAGCCAAAAGCAAACATTCCCACGACGGCCAATAACAACTTGCGAACTACGATCTTGTTATTCTGTGGTGATACATCGTTACTCATGGTCTTTACTCCAGTACTGCGGTGACGATTGAGCCAATCCCTGCTTTAAAATCCTTACAATCTTACTGCGCGTGTATCAATTTTGGATCTGGTGGTGTTTCGAAGGTGTGATATGGCGCTGGCGATGGAACAGTCCATTCCAAACCTTGAGCACCCTCCCAAACCTGATCGGTTGCTTTCTTGCCACCGCGTATGCACTTGATTACCACAAACAACAGAATCAATTGCGAGAACCCGAACAGGAATCCACCAACGCTGGAGATCCAGTTAAAGTTAGCGAACTGCAGGGCATAGTCAGGAATACGTCGTGGCATACCCGCAAGTCCAAGGAAATGCTGCGGGAAGAACAGCAGGTTCACACCAATAAATGAAAGCCAGAAATGCAGCTTTCCAAGCGTCTCGTCATACATATATCCAGTCCATTTCGGCAGCCAGTAATAGGCAGCGGCCATAATGGAGAACACGGCACCCGGAACAAGTACGTAGTGGAAGTGTGCAACCACAAAGTAGGTATCGTGATACTGGAAGTCAGCCGGTGTAATTGCCAGCATGACGCCGGTAAATCCACCCATTGTGAACAGCACAACAAACGCAATCGCAAACAACATGGGTGTTTCAAAGGTCATGGCGCCGCGGAACATCGTTGCAACCCAGTTAAACACCTTAACACCCGTTGGTACTGCGATCAGCATGGTGGCGTACATAAAAAACAGCTGACCTGCTAGAGGCATACCCACTGTGAACATGTGGTGTGCCCATACAATGAAGGACAGGAAAGCAATGGATGCCGTCGCGTATACCATTGAGTCGTAACCAAACAGTCGCTTGCGAGCGAAGGTTGGGATAATGGCGGATACAATTCCAAATGCCGGCAAAATCATGATGTAAACTTCGGGGTGTCCAAAGAACCAGAACAAGTGCTGGAACAGAACCGGATCACCACCACCCGCTGCGTTGAAGAAGCTGGTGCCGAAGTGAATGTCGAATAACATCATAGTAACGACGCCAGCCAGTACCGGCATTACCGCAATCAGTAGGTAAGCAGTTATCAACCACGTCCATACAAACAATGGCATCTTCATGAAGGTCATGCCAGGGGCGCGCATGTTAAGGATGGTCGCGATAACATTAATCGAGCCCATGATCGACGACGCACCCATCAGATGCACTGCAAATATAAAAAACGTTGTTGATGGCGGCGAATAGGTTGTCGACAACGGCGCGTAGAAAGTCCAACCGAAATTCGGACCACCACCTTCCATGAACATGGTAGAAACCATAATCGAAAACGCGAACGGTAGTAGCCAAAAACTCCAGTTATTCATTCTCGGCAATGCCATGTCTGGCGCACCAATCATCAGCGGAATTAGCCAATTAGCCAAACCCACAAACGCCGGCATAACTGCACCAAACACCATGATCAAACCATGCATGGTCGTCATCTGGTTGAAAAATGCGGGCTCTATAAATTGCAGGCCTGGTTGAAACAGCTCTGCGCGAATGACAAGGGCAAATGTACCGCCCAGTAGGAACATCGTGAAGCTAAACCACAGATACAAAGAGCCTATATCCTTGTGGTTGGTCGTGTACAACCATCGAGTCAGACCTTTTGCCGGACCGTGGTGGTGATCATGTGCATCGCTTATGGTGTGTGTGGCGCTCATGGCTATTACTGACCTCCTTCAATGTAGGCGTTGACATCAGCCGGTTGAACCACATCACCTATGTTGTTGCCGAAGCTATTTCTCACGTAGGTAATGATGGATGCCAGCTCAATCGGGTTCAGTTGACGGCCGTAAGCAGCCATTGCAGTACCGGGAACGCCGTTGACCAGCGTATCCATGGTAACTGCGACATCACCCGTCGCTTTGACACTGCCAGCCAGAGCGGGGAATACCGGTGGCATACCGACACCGCCTGGCTGATGGCAAGCTACGCAGTTGCGATTGTAAATTGTCTCGCCCTGAGCCATTGCATCTTCCATGCTCATTTCGGCAGCTGCCAACTCACGAACCTGTCTGATACCAGCCTGCTGCTCAGCATACCAAGCCTGATAATCAGCCGGCGCCAGCGCGTGTACTTCGATCGGCATAAAGCCATGCTCCATGCCACACAATTCTGCACATTGGCCGCGATAGATACCAGGCTCTTCAACGATTACCCAAGTTTCGTTAATAAACCCGGGAATGTGGTCTTTCTTGATCGCAAAGTCAGGGACCCACCACGCATGGATGACGTCAGCTGAGGTCATCAGGAAGCGGACCTTGGTTTCAGTCGGGATAACAAGAGGGCGGTCAACTTCAAGCAGGTAGTTTTCGCCTTTCTCTACTCCGTTGTTGATTTCCTCGCGCGAGGTCGACAATACGCTGAAGAACGATACCTCTTCTTCATCCATGTTCTCGCGCATGTAGCGGTATTCCCAACGCCACTGATAACCGATGATCTGTACATCAAGTTCAGACTCGGAAGCGTCGTACGCGGCGGTCAGCACGCGTGTTGCAGGAATAGCCATCGCGATCAGTATCAGGAAAGGAACAATGGTCCAGATAATCTCGACCTTGGTGCTTTCATGGAAAGTCGCTGGCTGAACGCCCTTTGACTTTCTGTGATTGATAATTGACCAAAACATGGCTCCGAATACAACCACTCCAATGGCGACACACCACCACAAGATAGTCATATGAAGGTCATACGTATCTCGACTCATTTGGGTTACGCCCCTGGGCATGTTTAAGTCCCAGGCTGCATGCAGGCCCGCACTCCAGAAAAGCAGAGTACTGAGCGCAAGGCTTAACCACAGCTTTGCTTTCGACAACATTCGCCGTGTCTCCGTAGTAGTAAGATAAAGGCTGTTTTACTAATTTTTCAGGTTTGTTGTTCACTGAACCCAAGTACCTAGACCCGCATTCAGCTGCTTTCTTTGCCGTGCCCATCAAAATAACCTGCTGATGTGTCTTTACATCCAGACAAACTTAGCCTGTTGTTGACTTAACAGCCGTCACTGAGGCAGAGCATTCAGATCTGATCTAAGTGATTAGCTAGGCATTCGGGTGCGGTTCAAAGCGGCGTGAGTATAACAAAACTTGTTTCTACATTACCATCGTATCTGAGCACATTGATTCAGCTACTAAAAAGAAACGGAAGCACGCTGTCAAAATTAACCGCGCCAGTCTAGACCAGCACGGCTGGGAATTTTATCAGGCAGATCAAATTTCTCATATTTCTCAATGAGCTCTAAGCCCTTCCTGCTTTAGCAAAGCAGCAATTTCCGGCTCCCTTCCCATAAAATCCGTAAACAGCGACAGCGCGTCGGCGCCGCCGCCTCTTGACAATATTTTGTCAAGAAACTGCTTGCCTATCACCGGGCTCAGAACACCCTCTTTTTCGAAGCGGGAAAACACGTCTGCCGAGAGCACCTCAGCCCACTTATAACTGTAGTACCCCGCTGCATAACCGCCCGCAAAAATGTGTGAAAAGCTGTTCTGAAAACGGTTGTAGTCGGGTACCCGGAAGACCGCCGTCCTGCTTCTTGTCTGTTTCAATACTTCCACAACAAAGTCCGCATTCTCCTCGTATGGAGTCTGGTGCAAAAAGAAATCAAAGTGTGCAAACTCAAGTTGGCGCACACTTCTCATGCCTGACTGGAAATTTCTTGCCGCCAACATTTTTTCCAGCATTTGCGCAGGCAGTTTCCCGCCAGATTGATAGTGCTCTGAAATCATGCCAATGGATTCGGGATCCCAGCACCAGTTCTCCATAAGCTGACTAGGCAACTCAACCGCATCCCATGCCACACCCGCAATACCGGAGCATTGCAGGTATTTTTCTTTGGTCAGCATGTGATGCAATCCATGGCCAAACTCGTGAAACAATGTTGTCACTTCGTTATGGGTCAACAGGGCGCAAGTACCACCTGATGGAGGAGCAAAATTGCAAATCAGGTATGCAACCGGAATTTGTAGCCATTGTTTGTCTGAATCATTGCACGATACCAGTCGACGGGTGCGGCATCCCGCCATCCACGCCCCTCCCTGTTTCCCCTCTCGGGTAAACAGATCAAAATAGAATCTTGCGATAACCTGGCCTTCATCGACTATGTTGTAAAACTCGACATCTGGATGCCATAGACCTGCATCATGGTTGCGCTCGACCCGAATACCATACAAAGATTCGACGATAGCAAACAGCCCATTGAGCACCTTCTTGAGCGGAAACCAGACTCGCAATTCATCTTGTGAGATGTCGTAGTCTTGCTTTCTTAACTTCTCACTAAAGTATGAAACATCCCAGGCCTCAAGTTCCTGGACTGCGTAAAACCTGTCTGCGAACGATTGCAACTTATCAAACTCTTGTTTGGCCGCAGGAAGGCTGTAATTGATCATGTCTGTAAGAAAGCTGTTCACCTGGCCTACAGATTTAGCCATCTTGCGCTGTAAAGAAAGTTCGGCGTAATTGCTGAAGCCCAGCAATTGAGCCATGCGTTCGCGCAGTTTGAGAATCTCTCTGATTACCTCTTGATTGTCCCAACCTTCCGGACCACTGGAAGAGGCACGAGTGGTGTATGCCTTATAGACCTTTTCACGAAGAGTGCGGTCATCTGCATACGTCATGACTGCGTGGTAAGAAGGAAAGTCCAGAGTTAACAGGTACCCCTGCATACCCTTTGCGGCGGCAGCATCAGCAGATGACTGCAAGCTCAGGGCCGGAATGCCGGATAATTCCTCAGCATCAACAACATTGAGTGTCCATGCCCGGGTAGCATCCAACACGTTATTCCCGAACCTGTTGGATAGCTCACTCAGACGTGTTTGCAAGTGTGTGTATTCTTGCTTTTGTTCTGTCGGCAGACTGACGCCCGCCAGTTTGAAGTCCAACAGGCTGTCCTTGAGTATTTTGCGTTGCGAGCCATCCAGATAAAGTTCGTCTGCCCGACCGGTCAAAGCCAGAACCTGATTGTAAAGTTGCTCATTCTGGCCCATCTCTGCATAGTATTGTGTTATCAACGGCTGGCAGCGATTGTATGCCTCTCGGATTTCCGGGGTATTACACACCGCGTTCAGATGGCTGACCGTTGACCAAACTTTGTTTAAACGGTCATCCATTTCATCGAGCCTGTTGATCAGACTATGCCAATCCGGGGCGCACTGTGCGCTGAATTTGCCCAGCAATTCTGTCAGCTGGGACCGGTTGCTCGCCAGCACCTCGCTTACTGCTGGAACAATATCTTCAGAGCGTATGCGAGAAAAATCAGGCAAGCTGTCAAATTGCAGCAAGGGATTAACTTCTAATTTGTCAGCCAACATATACAAAGGTCTCCTGTCTGTCTGGAATGACTCACAGTTTTCATCATACCATCAGCGTCCATCAAAATGAGATTGTGAGTCGGGGTCAAAAATATGGCTATTGAATCATTTGAAGGCCATGTGCCGTCTATCGGAACTGGTGTTTTTGTTCACAAAAGTGCCGTTGTCATCGGAGATGTCCAAATCGGGTCCGACTCTTCTGTCTGGCCTTTAGTGACCATCCGCGGCGATATTCATCAGATCAGAATAGGGACAAGAAGCAGTATTCAGGATGGTTGCGTTTTGCATGTCACCCACGACGGCCCGTTTAATCCTGGCGGATTCCCTTGCACTGTCGGTGATGACGTCACGGTAGGACATAGAGTAATGCTGCATGGTTGCAGTATTAACAGTCGGGTGCTGATCGGTATGGGCGCTACGGTCATGGATGGTGCGGTTGTGGAATCTGAAGTGATTATTGGAGCGGGCAGCCTTGTTCCGCCCGGCAAGCGACTTGAAAGCGGGTTTTTGTATGTTGGCTCACCCGTTAAACAAATCAGAGCACTTTCCGATCAGGAAAAATCCTTCTTCCTTTATACGGCAGCAAAGTATTGTGAGCTGAAGGACCGTTACTTGAACACAACGGCGCCTGATTAGAACACCGTTAGCCTGCTAGCTGTCTTCTAAGCGCTTTTAAAACTGGCGCGGTATCTGGACGAATGCCTCGCCACAGAAAAAATGCCTCTGCCGCCTGCTCCACAAGCATGCCGGTTCCATCCAGCGCTAGGGCGGCGCTCAAAGATTTGCTCCATTTCTGGAAAACGGTATCGCCAGTTGTATAAACCATGTCGTAACAACAGGTATTGGGCCCTATCAATGAGTCGGGCAGCATCGGCATTTCACCGCTTAGGCCTGCCGAACTGCCATTGATGATCCAGTCAGCCTGAATATCAACAAGTTGATCATTTCCACGAGTCTCCAACTTAAATTCATCCGCAAACGATTTTTGCAGATCCTCTGCTCGAGTAAGTGTTCGGTTAGCGATAATAATGCGCGACGGGAGTGCGTTGATCAGGCGTGGCAACAAGCCGCGCACGGCGCCTCCTGCGCCCAGAATCAAGATGACTGAATCTGCCAGGCTTCTGCCATGGTTCTGCTCAATATCTGTGACCAGGCCAATGCCATCCGTGTTGTCTCCCAGCAGTCGGCCGTCTGGCATCTTTGAAATGGTATTCACCGCACCGGCCTTTTTGGCATTAGGCCCATGACAGTCAACAAGGCGCCATGCACTTTCCTTGTGGGGAACGGTTATATTTAATCCGCAGCCTCCCTCGTCAAAAAACCTTTTTATAGCAAGATCAAAATCCACTGGATCAACTTCCATCCGATCGTAAACCAACCGTTGCCCGGTTTGCTCTGCAAACAAGGCATGAATAAATGGCGATCGGCTGTGCTTAACCGGAAAACCTGCTACTGCATAATGATCCATCGAATGTCCTGTCAATTTCAGACCCAGTCTCGCGGCCGCAGAAAGTCCGTGTAAAGTCTCTCTTCCTCAGACCCCGGCTCGGGATGCCAGTCATAGACCCACCGGACTTCCGGCGGCAGAGACATGAGAATCGACTCAACACGGCCAAGTCCAGATTGCAGCCCGAATAATGTGCCCCGATCATAAACCAGATTGAACTCAACGTAGCGGCCTCGGCGATAACGTTGAAACTGCTTTTGAGACTCATCAAATGGCAACCCCTTACGGGCATCAACAATCGGCCCGTAGGCCTTGATATAGCTGTTGGCGATCACCCTCACCATCTCAAAGCTTTTGTCAAAACCTGTTTCGTTAAAATCATCAAAAAAAAGCCCGCCAATACCTCGTGTTTCTTTACGATGTGGCAGGTAAAAGTATTGGTCACACTCTTTTTTGAATCGAGGGTACAACTCATCGCCAAACGGCTGACACGATGTTTTGGCGACCTGATGCCAATGCCGGCAATCCTCTTCATTGCCGTAATAGGGCGTCAAATCATATCCGCCCCCAAACCACCAGACCGGTGCTTCACCGGGCTTTTCGGCTATAAAAAAGCGGAAATTTGCATGAGAGGTTGGTACGAATGGATTGCCCGGATGAATAACCAGCGATACCCCCATCGCCTGAAAACTGCGTCCGGCCATTTCGGGGCGAGTGGCGGATGCTGATGGCGGCAGACTGTCGCCAAACACATGGGAAAAGTTGACTCCTCCTTTTTCAAAGACATGGCCATCGCTGATCACACGGGTAATGCCACTGCCTCCACGTTCACGCTGCCAAGAGTCTTCATGAAATCTGCCTTTACCATCAAGACTCTCAAGCCCTGAACAGATACTGTTTTGCAGGCCAAGCAAAAACTCCCTCACCGCATCTGCAGAAACACCAGAGCCGGCGTTTTCACCTGAATGACTGTCTGACATTGCTAAACTCCCTGAGGCGTTCTCTTACGACGCACGAATGGTTTTCCCGGTGTAGAAATCAATAATCTTTGAAGGATTCGTAGCGCCACCTAAAGCCCCCGGCACTGTAAATTCCAATTGACCGCCAAAATACTTCTCCACTAACACTCTCGATCTCGCCGGTGGTTTTCCGGATCTGTTCGCAGAAGTGGATACCAGCGGTCCTCCAAAGGCACGACACAACGACTTTACCAAGGGATGCTGACTGACCCTGAGCGCAACAGAATTGTGGCTGCCTTTTATCCAGTACGGTACCTGGTCCAGAATATCCGGCACTAAAAAGGTTATCGCACCCGTGCTGCCCTGGTTTTGCCATGCAACATACAGTTTATGTACCTGATCGTCCGGTAATGCTGACAAGATGTCAGCAAATTCATCGATACTTCCAGCGATGAGTATCATACCTTTTTGGATCGGTCTCCGTTTGATCTGCAGCAAATCGAGACAGGCTTGTTTATTAAGTGGATCACAGCCAAGTCCCCAGACAGCTTCCGTGGGATACGCAATGACGTAACCTTCTATTAGCTTCTGTGCCGCCACCTTGACAGACAACTTTTGCATAAAACGTCTCTTTTTTACTCATCCTGTTCCAAACGCCGCCAGCGACTGCCATTGTGACTTGCCAGTCCACAGACCTCCAGCCGCAACAACTTCTCACTCAACTCAGAAAATTGTAGCTCCGTTCTCAGCAAGAGGGTTTCAATACTGACACCATCCTGACCTAGCTCTCGGTAGAGCAGTTCACAATCCGCTGGCAACTCGAAACCGGTCGGCAATGTGCCCGGGCGTTTGTGAGCAATCTGGTTTTTATTGCGGCTGTACTCGGGGTAACACATGGCCAGTTGCGCTTGGCAGATAAACTCAATGTGCTCAAGTATGTCCTGAGCATTTTCCGTCAAAACAGCGCCTTGACGAAGCAGTTTATGACAACCCCTGCTGCCAGGACTGTTTATTGATCCCGGCACTGAAAAGATCTCACGATTCTGCTCCAGTGCCAGACGAGCAGTGATCAACGATCCGCTACGCATAGTGGCCTCTACAACACAAACCCCAAGACTCAGACCGGAAATAATCCTGTTCCTTTGCGGAAAGTGCTCCGCAAGGGGGCCGGCATCAAGCGGCAGCTCAGATACAATTGCACCTGACTCAGGAACACCGAAGTTTACAATCCTGTCAGCCAGTGATTTATTTGAAACCGGATAAATACTGCTCAAGCCGTTTCCCAGTACGGCAACCGTTGCTCCATTACTATCCAGCGCAGCCAGATGCGCCTGTGTATCAATGCCAGATGCCAGTCCACTGCAAATAATCAGACCTTTGTCTGACAGTTCTGCTGCCAGTCTGTAAGCCACAGAGCGGCCATAAGCTGAGCTGCTGCGACTGCCAACAATCGCCACCATGGGGCGTCGCAGGATTCCTGGATTGCCTTTAACAAACAACAATGGCGGATAGTCAGGGATTTCTCTTAACAATGCAGGGTACGACGATTCACATGCGAAAATCACGTGATTACATGACTCCTGAGTCCATTGAATGGTCCGCTCCAGCAAAAGATTAAGTTCTATGTCTGGCTGCAGCGCTCGGCTGGCTGCTTGCAGTTCAGACTCTGTTGAGCTTAACGCTGCGATATCACGGGAATCGGGAAAGCAATCCGCTTGCTCCTGTTGCCACTTATCCAGCAAGCGCCTTAGAAAAGCTGCACTGACGCCTTTTGTAAAAAATAAACTCAAGATTAATCGGGTCTGATCGTAATTCATTGTCAGGACATCCTTGTCAAGTAGCCATCAAAACGCCGGGGCATAGTTGCTGTGATATACTTCGCCCCAAAAAGCGGGCGGAACATGTTGTTACAAAAACCCCCGATCTCTTGTGGTTATGGCACAGCAACGGGACTGATGCTTGACGAAGTTGCTTCTATCGGAGGACATAATGGCGAAACTCGAGATACTTGAATTCCCCGACGTGAGGTTGAGAACGATTGCTAAACCTGTCGAGCACGTCGATGATCAGATTCGCACGCTGATCGACGATATGTTCGAAACCATGTATGAAGCGCCGGGAATAGGTTTAGCTGCCACCCAGGTGAATGTCCACAAACAGCTTATCGTCATTGATATCTCTGAAGACCGAAGTGAGCCTCTGGTTTTCATCAACCCTCGCCTCACCGTCATCGATGAGGAACTGTCGGAATATGACGAAGGCTGTCTGTCTGTGCCCGGATTTTACGAGCCGGTCAGTCGCCCGGCCAAAGTAAAAGTCACCGCAGTCAATCGGTTGAGCGAGACGTTTGAGATAATCACCGACGGTTTACTCGCAACCTGTATCCAGCATGAAATGGACCATTTAAATGGCAAGCTGTTTGTTGACTACCTGAGCACGCTCAAGCGCCAGCGCATTCGCGGCAAACTGGAAAAGGCTCATAAACTGGCTGAATCTGAATAAGTGCCAGAACTTTTTGGAAGGACCCTATGTCATCGCTCGGAATCGTTTTTGCCGGAACTCCAGCCTTTGCCGCAAAGCACCTGAAGGCATTGATAGACTCAGGTCATAACATTCTGGCGGTTTACACCCAGCCAGACCGTGCAGCAGGTCGTGGTAAACGCCTGCAGGCAAGCCCGGTCAAACTGTTAGCATTGGAAGCCAATATCCCTGTCTATCAGCCTGTCAGTCTGAAAGCTGCAGATGCTCAGAAAGAGCTTGCCCAGTTGAACCCGGATCTGATGATTGTTGTGGCGTATGGACTTTTGTTACCGCAGGCGATTCTGGATATTCCCAAACGAGGGTGTATAAATGTTCACGCCTCCATTCTCCCGAGATGGCGGGGCGCAGCGCCTATTGAGCGGGCGCTGCTGGCAGGAGATGCTGAAACGGGGGTCACCATTATGCAAATGGATGCTGGCCTCGACACCGGCAACATGCTTTATGTGCTAAAGACGGACATAGGTGCTTCCGACACCCGGGAAATGCTGGAAACCAGGCTCGCAGAGATTGGCTGCACAGGCCTGCTGCACACCCTCTGCAATCTGGACAAACTCCAGCTTTCCGCTCAAGTCCAGGATGACTCTCTCAGCACCTACGCTAAAAAGCTTGATAAAACAGAGGCTTTGATTGATTGGAAGAACACTTCCTCTCAAATTGACCTTGTTGTGAGGGCTGGCATTGGAAGAAATCCCGCATACTCCTTCCTGAATGGTCAACGCATCAGAATTATGCAGGCCAGACCGGTCGAAAATGCCATCGCTGCAACCCCTGGACGTATTATTAAGCTCGTCCGAGGTCATACCTGCATTGCCGTCGAATGCGGAGAAGGCGCGCTTGAGCTTGAGGTAATACAGTTGCCGGGCAAAAACCCGGTTCATGTAAAAGACTTGCTCAATGGTCACAGTCCCTTGCTGACAGATGGCGCTATCCTCAGTCAGCAGGAAAATTCATGAAACCGATCTCTATGGAAGGTCCAGCAGGCGTGCGTGCCGTCGCTGCCAGAGTCCTTGCTTCCCTATTGCTTCAAAGAGGGTCTCTTGCTACCCAACTTCCCCGTAAGCCGGCATCCCCGGGGGAGGTGCCCTCAATGGCTTTGCTGAAGGAACTATGTTACGGCACTTGCCGCTGGTATTTTCAACTCAACAGCACGTTGGGGAACCTTGTCGACAAACCGCTGAAGTCCAAAGATCTTGACATACACTGCCTGCTGATTCTGGGCATGTACCAACTGTCGCACATGCGCATCCCTGAGTACGTCAGCATCAATGAGACCGTCAACGCCTGCGTGGTTCTCAAAAAACCATGGGCCAAAGGACTCATTAATGCCGTGTTGCGCAAATTCCAGCGCATTGTATCTGCTGATCAAATCTCTTTTGCCGATGTTGCAGCACGCTACAGTTACCCGGAATGGTTGGTCACTTCGTTAAAAGCAGAGTGGCCGGATAGTTGGGAAGAGATCCTCAAGGCGGGCAATGCCCATCCGCCCATGAGCTTACGGGTCAATCTTCAACAGTGCTCGCGGGAAGGCTACCTTGAACTGCTGGCAGAGCAGGGTATTGCTGCAAGAGCAGGGACTATATCCGCTACAGGGGTTTATCTGGAAAACCCCTGCCCTGTGGATTTGCTTCCTGGCTTCAGAGAGGGATTTGCAAGCGTGCAGGATGAAGCGTCGCAACTGCTACCCTCTCTGTTAGCCCCGGCAAGCGGCCACCGTATCCTCGATGCCTGCGCAGCTCCCGGTGGAAAAACCTGCCACTTGCTGGAAGCTGAGCCAAACATTGCGCAGATTATCGCTCTGGACATTGAGGCTCGCCGCCTTGATCGGTTACAGGAAAACCTTGAGCGATTAAAACTGCCGGGTGCACGGGTCAAGGTTATTGCGGCGGATGCAACCCTCACAGAAGACTGGTGGGACGGAGAGTACTTCGATCGCATTTTATTGGACGCACCGTGTTCTGCGACTGGAATCATACGTCGACAACCTGATATCAAGCTGTTGAGAAAGTCCGCTGATATTGACCGTCTCTGCGAGTTGCAAGGCCGCCTGTTGGATCGCTTATGGCGATGCCTTAAACCAGGTGGGTTTATGGTTTATTCAACCTGCTCGATTCTTCCCGCTGAAAACAGCAAGCAAATAGCTGCTTTTCTCAACAGAACCCCGGGTGCAGATTCAAAAACCCTGCCGGACCGGCGGGGTGTTTTGTGTCCTTATGGAAGACAACTTCTACCTCATGACAACGGTACTGATGGGTTTTATTTTGCATTGCTGCAAAAAATGCTTACCCCAGATAAACCAGGCCATGGCCTTGTAAGCCCGTTATGATGGGCGGATAATTCTTAAATCGAGCTTTCAAGATCGACGCCAGCCCGGCGTCCGTGCAGGAGCCAGAACCACTAGATGAAAATAATAATTCTGGGTTGTAACCCGGTCGGTGTATCACTGGCTGAGAACCTGTCCAGTGAAGCAAATGACATCACCTTGGTAGATCCAGACGCAGACAAGCTGCGGGAACTAAAAGACCGGCTGGACGTAGGTATCGCTCAGGGCTGGCCATCACACCCAGACGTGCTGCGCGCCGCCGGCGCGGATGATGCCGATATGATCATCGCGGTGACTGAAAATGATGAAGTCAACATGGTCGCCTGCCAGATCGCCTACTCTATTTTCAAAACGCCAAAAAAAATCTGCCGCCTGCGTTCAGCATCCTATATCGCGCAAGAGGATCTATTCTGTAATGAAGCGATTCCTCTGGATGTCGTTATCAGCCCGGAGCTGTTGGTCTCTAACTACATTAAACGTCTGATCGAGCTGCCCGGCTCATTGCAAGTGTTGGATTTTGCTGACGGAAACGCCCAGTTGGTTGCGGTTCGGGCCTATTATGGTGGTCCTCTGGTAGGCCAGGAAATTCGCTTTTTACGCGAGCATATGCCTAATGTTGACGCTCGTGTTGCGGCTATTTTTCGGCGCAATCGCGCCATCACACCCGAAGGCTCAACCGTCATTGAGGCCGATGACGAAGTTTTTTTTATTGCTGCTGCAAAAAACATTCGTGCTGTCATCGGGGAACTGCGTCGACTAGATAAACCATACAAACGCCTGATCATTGCGGGTGGCGGCAATATCGGTATGCGATTGGCTGAAGCACTTGAACAGCGGTATCAGGTAAAAGTGATTGAATTTAATGCCGAGCGCTGTGCATTCCTTTCGGAATACCTCAGCAGGGCAATCGTGTTAAACGGGATGTCTTCTGACAAACAACTGCTGTTGGAAGAGGGCATTGAAGATACCGATGTGTTCCTGGCGCTGACCAATGACGATGAAGCCAATATCATGTCTTCAATGCTGGCCAAGCGGCTTGGCGCCCGCAAAGTAATGTGTCTGATCAACAATCCAGCTTATGTGGATCTTGTCCAGGGCGGGGAAATCGATATAGCAATATCGCCGCAACAAGCTTCTATCGGAAGCCTGTTAACACATGTGCGCCGAGGCGATATTGTGAATGTGCACTCCTTGCGCCGGGGTGCTGCAGAAGCACTGGAAGCAATCGCTCACGGCGACAGCCATTCCTCCAAGGTTGTCGGTCGAGCAATTGAAGACATTGATCTGCCGCCAGGAACAACCATCGGTGCAATTGTCCGAAATCATGAAGTGCTCATTGCACACGATGATATCGTCATCGAGCCTGAGGATCATGTGATTCTGTTTTTGACTGACAAGAAGCGCATTCCTGAAGTTGAACGCTTGTTTGCCGTAGGATTTACTTTCTTTTAACGCTGCAGGCCTGCCTGCGTCCATGCCGGAATAAACCAACAACATGCACATTTCTGTTGTGTCACGAATACTTGGCGTGTTGCTGATGCTGTTCAGCCTGCTGGCGTATTTGCCCTCAATGCTGGTGTCGTTGATTTATGGTGACGAGGAATTTACGTCATTTGGATTCGCCTTGATGCTGACCTTCGGGATAGGCCTGATTTTCTGGATACTCACCTGGCGATCCAAACAGCAGATGCGAACACGCGACGGGTTCCTGGTTGTTACCATGTTCTGGACGGTTCTCAGCACATTCGGATCGCTTCCCTTTCTATTTTCGCCTGATATCGGCATGACCATCACTGATGCAGTATTTGAGTCGTTTTCAGGTCTGACCACCACAGGTGCTACGGTTCTAACCGGACTGGACTATATGCCCAAGTCCATTCTTTTTTACCGTCAGCAACTGCAATGGCTGGGAGGCATGGGTATCGTAGCGCTCGCTGTTGCCGTGCTGCCTATGCTTGGAATCGGAGGGATGCAGTTGTATCGGGCTGAGAGTCCAGGACCCGTGAAAAACGACAATCTGGTACCAAGGCTTGCAGAAACAGCAAAGGCGCTTTGGTATATCTATCTTGGGCTAACCGCGCTATGTGCGCTGGCCTACTGGGCTGCCGGTATGAGTTTGTTTGATGCGATCTGTCACAGTTTTGCAACCGTGGCGATTGGAGGATTCTCTACTTATGACGCCAGTATTGGCCACTTTGACAGTGATACCATCAACATGATCGCGGTGCTCTTTATGTTTCTTGCCGGCATCAACTTTGCTCTTCATTTCACCGCATGGAGGCATCGTAGTGTTTCGCAATATCTTAAAGACCCCGAAACACGCTTTTACACCGCCATCTTGTTTGCGCTTGCTGTGTTTACAATTTCAGTTCTGTTTCTGACTGAGACATACAACTTCAAAGATGCTTTTATCCATGGCCTTTTTCAGACGGTTTCGATCACGACAACGACGGGCTTTGCAACGGCAGACTTCAGTTCCTGGCCCTTGGCGCTACCCTATGTGTTGATCTACGCGTCTATCGTTGGCGCGTGCGCAGGATCTACTGGCGGAGGCATGAAGGTCATCCGCATCCTGTTAATTTTCAAGCAAGGTTCGCGTGAGATAAAGCGACTTATCCACCCGAATGCTGTGATCACTGTAAAGCTTGGCAGGAACATGGTTCCTGACCGGGTCATTGAATCTGTGTGGGGATTTTTTGCGGTCTATGTCCTTGTATACCTGATCCTGCTGATTGCGTTGCTGGCGATGGGGATGGACGTAGTCACCGCATTTAGTGCTGTCGGCGCGTGCCTTAACAATCTCGGACCCGGACTGGAGGGCGTTGCTGCAAGTTATGCGGATATCTCTGATCCGGCAAAGTGGGTTCTGTGTCTGGCAATGCTGCTTGGCCGCTTGGAGATATTTACGTTGCTGGTCCTGTTTATGCCAATGTTCTGGCGTCGCTGAGCACATGCGCTGATCTTCGTATGAGATCAGTACAAGGGAGCAGGGTCATCATCCGGGCGACTCCTGAAGCGCTTGTACTCCCATTGATACTGTGACGGAGCCGCCATTACACATCTTTCAACAGATTTGTTCATGGCTGTTGCCGATATTACCGGGTCAGCATGATAAATAGCAGAATCCGCCGGGCTGAATACTATGTCAAATCCAGCGCCATCAGATCTTCGTTGCGCGTGAGCGAAGATAACTGTCGCCTGTGTCTTTAAAGCTAATTTTGGCAGCAGCGTCATGGTAAATGCCTGTATCCCGAAAAAAGGGACAAACACACCACCGTCCTTGCGTGGCTGCTGATCCGGAAGAATCCCGGTCATACCACCTTGTTGCAATGTCTTACTCAGGCGAATCACTCCGTGCCGGTCCGTTGGAACAAGCTCGGCACCAGGCCTGGAGCGAGAGGCTACAATCAACCGCTCGAGGCCCTTAATTTTCGGCGGCTTGTACAGTGTTGTCATCGGCCCGATTTGACCAATGTATACACCCAACATCTCCCAATTTCCGAGGTGTGGAGCTGCAAATATGATCCCCCGACCTGACTCTCGCGCCTGTTTCACCAGTTCCAGACCATAAACATCCTTGATCATGGCTTGAACACGATCAAGACTGTTGTGCCAGATATGGCCGAGTTCAAGGAATCCTTTTAACGTTTGACAAATACTTTGTAACGCCAGTTTCCGGGTTGCAGACTCAGTCATGGTCGGGAACACCAGACGCAGATTTATCAGCGTAATGCGCCGGGTTTCAGTTGGCAGCAGGTAAGTGACGTAACCAAGCCCATCCGCGATTTTGTACAATACTTTTAGAGGAATCCATGACAACAACCTTAAAACGGCGGTCAGTACTACTGTTTTTAGCGTGTCTATGATGTGATCTCTCTTGGGTTTTGGGCTATGTTTGCGCATTCTAGCGCAGTGGATATTAACAGCCTAATCCAGCATAATTGCGCCTTTTCGACTGTTTATGCGCATTCCGCGCATGAAAATGAGGTGTGTCTTGGCGTTATCAACACCGGCGGCTGCTGATGTAAAAACTTTTCAGGGTCTCATTCTCGCTCTTCAGAGTTTTTGGGCAAAGCAGGGCTGCGTTGTGCTTCAGCCTCTTGATCTGGAGGTAGGGGCTGGGACATTTCATCCGGCGACTTTTCTGCGCGCTATTGGCCCGGAGAGCTGGCGAACAGCGTACGTGCAGCCCAGCCGAAGGCCTACCGACGGACGTTACGGCGAAAACCCGAATCGACTTCAGCACTATTACCAGTTCCAAGTAATCCTTAAGCCGTCTCCGCCAAATATCCAGGATCTCTATATTGAATCCTTGCGCCATCTGGGTATTGACCCTCAGATCCATGATATTCGATTTGTTGAGGATAACTGGGAATCACCTACACTCGGCGCCTGGGGTCTTGGTTGGGAGGTGTGGCTGAATGGTATGGAAGTGACACAGTTCACGTATTTTCAACAAGTAGGCGGGCTTGAATGTTTCCCGGTCAGTGGTGAAATCACTTATGGCCTTGAACGTATCGCCATGTATCTGCAAGGTGTGGACAGCCTTTATGACCTGGTCTGGGCTGAAGGGCCTGACGGCGTAGTCACCTACGGCGATGTGTTTCATCAGAATGAAGTGGAAATGTCGGCATTCAATTTTGAGCATGCCAACGTCGAAGCCCTGTTCCGCTACTTTGATGATTGCGAATCACAATGTACACAGCTGATAAATTTAGGCCTCGCGTTACCTGCATACGAGCAGGTATTAAAAGCCTCGCATTTCTTTAATCTGCTTGATGCTCGACAGGCAATATCAGTAACTGAGCGACAGAGATTCATTCTCCGGGTTCGTGCGCTGTCACGACAAGTCGCTGAGGCTTACTACGAAAGCCGGCGCAAACTTGGCTTCCCGCTAGCCCCTGAGCATATGCGTAAAGCTGCATTAAATCCCTAATTTTCGAGACAGGCGGCAAGTACCGTTAACACCATGAGCGAAAAAGATTTTTTAGTTGAAATTGGCTGTGCAGAGCTTCCCCCAAAGGCATTGAAGGGCCTTTCTGACGCATTTGTTTCAGGTTTAACGGGGGGTCTCAGCGCCGCGGGGCTTTCCTTTAAGGAGATAAAGGCATTTACCAGCCCACGGCGATTAGCTGCGCGCGTCGAGGGCCTGGTCACCGCACAGGCAGATAGTATTATTGAAAGAGTGGGGCCAGCAGTATCAGCAGCTTATGATAAAGCAGGTCTTCCGACACCGGCGGCACTTGGTTTTGCTCGCTCGTGTGGGGTTGAGCTTTCTTCACTGGGACACGCTCAAAAGGATGGCGTAGACAAACTGGTGTTTTGTGCTCTACGAAAGGGAGAGGATACCATTAGCCTGTTGCCCGGCATCGTAATGGGCTCACTTCAAAAATTACCAATTCCCCGAAAAATGCGTTGGGGAAGTACTCGTGACGAGTTTGTAAGACCCGTTTATTGGTTGGTTATGCTGTTTGGTGACACCGTCATTGACACCGAGTTGTTTGGGATACACAGTGGCCGGGTAACACGCGGTCATCGGTTTCAGTGTGAAAGCCCTATCACCATCACCAGCCCTTCAGAGTATGAAGCTCTTTTGCTGAATCCAGGATTTGTAATTGCCGATTATGAATTAAGAAAGTCTCGTGTACGGGAGTTGATACTGGAGCAGGGTGCTTTACTTGGCGCTGTTGTCCATGTTGACGAAGACTTGCTGGAAGAAGTAACCAGCATGGTTGAGTGGCCCGTAGCGCTGACCGGGCGATTTGATGAACACTTCCTTGCGGTGCCCGCTGAAGCCTTGATTTCATCGATGAAAAATCACCAAAAGACTTTTTATCTCACTGATAAATCAGGAAAAATGCTCGCAAATTTTATTGCTGTAGCTAATCTTGCAAGTAAAGACCCTGCACAGGTTATCGCAGGGAACGAGCGGGTTATCAGACCACGGTTAGCAGATGCAGCTTTCTTTTATGACTCCGACCGGAAAACCACTCTTGCTTCGCGCTTGCCCTTACTGGGCAAAATAGTTTTCCAGCAACAACTCGGTACCGTAGAGCAAAAGTCTCTGCGCGTTGCTGAACTGAGTGCGTTCATTGCACAGTGCACATCCGGGGATGAGCAGAGATGCAAAAAGGCCGCGCTGCTTGCCAAGTGTGATTTGCTGACCAATATGGTGTCGGAATTCCCTGAGCTGCAAGGGATCATGGGCAGTTATTACGCACGGCATGATGGCGAAGACGAGGCTGTTGCCTTGGCGATTACTGAACAGTACTTGCCAAAATTCGCTGGTGATATTGTTCCGTCCAGCGATGCCGGCGCTATTCTGGCAATTGCAGAAAAGATCGATACCATTTGCGGATTGTTCGCTATCGGGCAACCTCCGACAGGTTCCAAAGATCCTTTTGCGCTGCGCAGAGCTGCGCTGGGCGTGCTGCGTATCCTTATCGAGAAGAAAATTGGTCTTGATTTGCTGTCTGCTATAGAAAAGTCTCTGGCGTTGTACATGAATCAGGGCGTAGCGGTCCCGGTGACTACTCAAGCCGATGTTTTTGGTTTTATGCTGGAGCGTTTCCGTGCCTGGTACCAAGGCGAAGGCATAAAAGCTGAGGTTTTTCAGTCAGTTATGGAGCTCAAGCCTTCAAGGCCGCTGGATTTCGCAAACAGAGTTTCTGCCGTCAATCGATTCAGTCAGCTTGAAGAAAGTGCGTCCTTGTCCGCCGCCAATAAACGCGTATCAAACATTCTGTCCAAGCACGAAGGTGTCATTCCCGCAGCATTTGACATGAGTAAACTGGTAGAGCCGGCTGAGCTGGTTCTGGGTGAGAAAGTTTCACAACTTCTTCATGAAGTGGGCCCTTTGTTTGATCGCTCCGAATATGCTTTGGGCCTGGAGAAGCTGTCAGTACTCAAACCAATTGTCGACGTGTTTTTTGAGGATGTGATGGTCATGGTCGATGATGAATTGCTCCGGGATAATCGCTTAGCCTTGCTGAATGCATTACGACAACTCTTTCTGCGCGTTGCAGATATTTCTTGCCTGCATACATCCTGATGTCAAATTTTTTGATATTGGACAGAGACGGTGTTATCAACGAGGATTCTGACAGCTTTATTAAATCCGTTGATGAGCTGCAGCTTATTCCAGGAAGTATTAACGCTATCGCGCGCTTAACAGCCGCTGGATATCGGATCTTTGTGGCAAGCAACCAGTCAGGGATAGCACGGGGATTGCTGGATGAATACGCTTTGGCAAAGATCCACCAACGCCTGACTGCAATGATCGAAGATGTCGGTGGCTTTATCGAAGGGTGGGTTTACTGCCCCCATGGCCCCCTCGATGGTTGTGACTGTCGCAAGCCAAAGCCCGGGCTCTTATTCAAAATCTCATCGGAGTTTGACGTTCCCTTAATTGGTACACCCTATATAGGAGACAGTTTGAGAGATCTCCAAGCCGCTAAAGCCGCCGGTTGCAAGCCTGTTCTGGTGCTAACTGGAAAAGGCAAGAGGACTTTTGCAGATGGTTTCCCAGCAGAAGTCCGGGAAGCGCGCGTGTACGAGAATCTCGCGACGTTTGCTGATGCGCAATTACTTAAAGGTGCTGTGTGATAAGTAAAGTTCGTTCTGGTTTATTTTCCGTCGGTTACGGCGCTCTTACTCTTGTGATTTCAGTTTCCGTAACCTTGGTATTCTGGATACTTCCTCCGCTCAAGCGTTTTTTCTTATATTCGCTTTGGTGCAAACTTGTTTTATGGTGGTTAAGAATTACCTGCGGAATCAGTTACACCATCGATGGCCTTGAAAATATTCCGGATCAGCCCGTCGTTGTTATGAGCAATCATCAAAGCGCATGGGAGACTATTTTCTTGTATCAGCTGTTTTCACCAGCATGTCCGATTCTAAAAAAAGAGCTTTTGGATATCCCATTCTGGGGTTGGGCAATGCGCTTGCAGAATCCAATTGCTATCGACAGAAGTAAGCCTAGGGAAGCAGGCAAATCATTGCTAACTCAGGGGGCACAAAGAATAGAGCAAGGCCTCTCCATTCTGGTATTCCCTGAAGGGACGCGTGCGCCTGCCGGAACAATAGGAAAGATTTCACGAGGCGGGGCTCAGCTGGCAGTTGCTACATCAACCCCTGCAATTCCTGTCCTGCATAATGCCGGACTGTTTTGGCCAGCAGGAATACAAACAAAACAATCAGGGACTATTCGAGTGCTGATTGGTGAGCCTCTTTGTCCGGAAGGTAAAACCGCAAAGGAGTTAGCTGCCGAATTTGAAGACTGGATTATGGAGAACAAACATCTGGTCGGGATTGTTTAAACCAGGATTGCCCGAGCGCTAACGTGTTCGCCGTTATTTCGCTCGGTTAACCCCCTGACCTCATGACACTTGTGCTGCTTCAGATATCGAGGTTCTGCACAGCCAGCGCATTTGTCTCAATAAATTCCCGGCGCGGATCCACCTGGTCCCCCATCAAGGTAGTGAACAGCTGGTCAGCACCAATAGCATCCTCAATGGTTACTTGCAGCATTCGCCGACCTTCTGGATCCATTGTGGTTTCCCAAAGTTGCTCGGGGTTCATTTCGCCCAGTCCTTTGTATCGCTGTAAGTAATGCCCTTTCATGGCATCTTCTGTAAGCCAGACGAGGGCTTGGTTAAAACTACTGATTTCCTGTATTTTTTCACCGCGCTGGACAAAAGCACCTGGCTCTATAAGTCCCTGCAACATTTCGCCAAGTTTGATAAGCGCCCTATACTCACCTGAGCCAAAGAAGTCTTTGTTGAATTTGAATTCCCGGTTCAATCCATGCAAAGCATGAGTAACATACGGCAGGTAAATGTTTCTCTCTGGATCTTTGTAGTGGGTTAAATTGTAGGCAGGTGCTGATTTTGGATGCTGCCGCTGAAGTTCGTCAGACAGTGTTTGCACCCATCTGCTGATTTTTTCTTCACTGAAGTCGTCTTGCAGTGGCGATACAAAAATCATCGCCTCAAGAATTTCTGACGGGTACAACCGTTCTAAACGTTTTATCATGGCATACGTACTGTTGAACTGTCGGACCATTGCTTCAAGCGTTTCGCCGGTAATCGCCGGGGCACCTGCATTGACATGCAGACTGGATCCGTCCAGAGCAACTTGTGTCTGATACTTTGCCAACTCGTCGTTATCCTTCAGATACTGTTCGTTTTTACCTTTTCTTATTTTGTAGAGAGGCGGCTGTGCGATATATATGTATCCTCGCTCAACCAGTTCACGCATTTGTCGAAAGAAAAAGGTCAGCAACAAGGTTCGGATATGAGACCCATCAACGTCCGCATCCGTCATGATAATTATGCGATGGTATCTTAGATGAGCAACAGAAAAGTCGTCCTTCCCTATTCCGCAACCTAACGCCTTGATGAGAGTGCCAATTTCTGCAGAGCCCAGCATCTTGTCGAAGCGAGCTTTTTCGACATTCAAAATCTTTCCTTTTAATGGAAGAATCGCCTGATTCTTTCTGTTTCGACCCTGTTTTGCTGATCCGCCTGCTGAATCACCCTCTACGATGTAGAGTTCTGAAAGCGCAGGATCCTTTTCCTGACAGTCCGCTAATTTGCCAGGCAAACCAGCCATATCCAAAGCGCCTTTACGACGCGTCATTTCTCTAGCCTTTCGCGCAGCTTCGCGCGCTCGTGCTGCATCTATCATTTTGCTGACGATCTGCTTGGCTTCCAGAGGATTCTCAAGTAAAAAGTCCGTGAAATGGCTCACCATTTCTTGCTCTACAGCAGTTTTAACCTCTGAAGACACTAGCTTGTCTTTTGTTTGAGATGAAAATTTCGGATCAGGTACTTTTACGGAAATTACTGCCGTCAAACCTTCACGTGCGTCATCCCCAGTTGTTGCTACCTCTTTACCTTTTTTAGCGGCTACCTCTTTATCAATGTAGGTTTTCAGTACACGCGTGAGCGCGCTTCTGAAACCCGCAAGGTGAGTGCCGCCATCTCGCTGTGGAATATTATTGGTGTATGGAAAAATATTCTCTTGATAGGTATCGTTCCATTGCAATGCAATTTCAACCGTAATCCCATCTTCTTCTCGTTGGGCGATAAAGTGGAAAATCTTGTTGATGGGGGTTTTATTAGTGTTGAGATAGTCAACAAAGGCTTTTAGCCCGCCATCATATCTATACGTATCTTGTTTTCCTGAGCGCTCATCTTTCAAATGAATCGTGACACCTGCATTCAGAAAGGCCAATTCTCTTAACTTTTTGGCCAGAATGTCATAGTGGAATTCAATGTTTTTAAAGGTAAGTGGGGATGGCTTGAAAAATGTTTCAGTTCCGTTTGCGGCAGTCTCCCCAACAACCGCTAATGGTGCCTGCGGAACGCCGTGTTTATAAAACTGTTCGTGTACCTTACCGCTACGCCTGATAGTCAGCTTAAGATCTTCTGATAATGCGTTCACTACGGATACGCCCACACCGTGTAAACCACCCGAAACCTTATAGCTGTTATCATCGAATTTTCCGCCCGCATGTAAAACGGTCATGATTACTTCTGCGGCTGACACTCCTTCCGAGTGCATATCTGTTGGGATACCTCGGCCGTTGTCTGTAACAGAAACACCTTCGCCCACATGCACTACAACCGAGATCTCATCACAATGGCCCGCTAACGCCTCATCAATTGAGTTGTCTACCAACTCAAACACCATATGATGCAGACCGGTTCCATCTTCTGTATCACCAATATACATTCCCGGTCTCTTTCGTACCGCATCTAATCCCTTGAGAACCTTAATGCTCGACGAGTCATAGGTTGATTCCGTAGTCATACATTTCTCCAATTAGACAGCAGGTTTAATAGCCCTTATTTTACCATGTTCCACGTGGAACTTCCCTGACGTCTCCGTCAAATCTGATACACGTGCTAAATCTCCACCTGTGATTGCCGTAAAGATGCACTGGTTCTTTGACGAAATTAGCGCATCAAGGACTACACCACTGCTATTTGCATCTAGCTCAGATGCCAGATCATCAATTAGAAAGGTAATCGTATAGGCCGGATTTCCCTGGTTTGCTTTTATCTGAGATAGATATTTGCTCATGGATATCTTTAGTGCGCACGCGACAAGTTTTATCTGCCCCCTACTTAAAACCTCACTTACAGGAAGACCTCCGCTTGAAATCGCAATATCAGCTCGATGTGGCCCCAATGTCGTTGCCCTATATTTAGTATCTTTCGATCTGGAATCGAAGAGGGCTTGATGAAGAGGGATTCCTCTAGGCCACCCTTTTTTATAGTCAATAGAGATATTGATTGCAGGCAGAAACTCAGTGATCGTCTTAAGAAGCAATGGTGTATATGACTTCAGCAATTGCTTGCGAAGAATGTGCATCTCTTCTCCAGATTTTGCGAGCTCTTCATCCCAAATAGAAAGCTGACTCCGAATATCGTGTGAGTTTAGTTTTAGCAACGCATTACGCTGCTGCAGAAGACGGCGGTAGTTTCTCCAGAGCCCAAGGTAAGAATGTTCCACGTGGAACATCGCCCAGTCTATAAACCGCCTTTTTATGCCGGCACCGCCATCGACAAGCAAAAAACTATCAGAATTTAGAACCTGTATTGGCATAAGAGGGGCAATTTCTTTCCAGCCAGACTGAGACTCAGAATTCAATCGAAGAGTAGGTGTGGTCGTCAAGTCACGCTGCAAGCCAACGCGATCACCTGAAAAGAGTTCTGCATAAACCAAAAACTGATCCTGGCCATCCGCTAGAAGTGGGTCGATTCTCACCGTCCTGAACGATTTGCCCACGCTCAATACATGTATTGCTTCTATGAAGCTGGTCTTGCCGCTACCGTTATCTCCAACTAGAAGATTTAACTCAGGGCGCAGATCAAGATCAATGTTCTTCAGATTCCTGAAATTATCGATCTTGATGCGTTTAAGCGCAGACATTGAGGCTATACATCAGCACAGCAATAGGGACACATTGTTAGTTATCATCAAAGCCGCATCGGCATGACAACATATACAGCATCCGACGCAGACACTGCTTCAACCAAGGCGCTGCTATTGGAATCAGAAAGCGTGAATCTCACCTTGTCACTGTCAAGGACATTTAACACATCCATTAGGTAGCTAACGTTAAATCCGATTTCCAGAGTCTCGCCTTGATAATCAACGGATATTTGATCCTCTGCCTCTTCTTGCTCAGGATTATTGGCCACCACCTTGAGCTCATTAGTGGCCAGTATTAAATGAACACCGCGGTACTTTTCATTTGACAGTATGGAAGCGCGGCCAAATGCGATCTTGAGGCTACTCTTTTCGCCAATAACAAATTTGCTGCCACCTTTCGGAAGAACTCTCTGGTAGTCAGGAAATTTGCCATCAACAAGCTTGGATGTAAATGTAAAGTCCTCTAGCTTCGCCCGTATATGCCCTGCACAAAAGACCAAGGACAAAGAACCATCGCCCGGCTCGGCCAATAACCGCGATAGTTCAAGAACACCCTTACGAGGAACAATAACCTGCAAAGTTTCACCGATACCGGTCTCAATCCCGGTGGTATGCATGGCCAATCGATGTCCATCTGTCGCAACGACTCTGAACCATGATTTACCAACTTCCAACAACATTCCATTTAAATAATAGCGTACATCTTGCTGCGCCATTGCAAACGCACAAGAATCAACAAGCTTCTTCAGCTCTGTTCGATTAATCTGCAACTGGTGTGTTCCAACTTCATCAACGGTGACAGGGAAGTCAGTTGCGGGCAACGTAGCCAGTGTAAAACGGCTGCGACCCGACTTAATCAGACACTTTCCATCTTCAACAGACAAGGACAGGACAGATCCGTCAGCAAGAGATTTGCATATATCCATCATTTTTCTTCCTGGCACAGTAATCTCACCAGGAAAGGACCCCTCATTAACTTTAACTCTTCCAAGCAACTCAACTTCAAGGTCGGTGCCTGTAATTTCCAGAAAGTCGTCTTTGAGACTCAGCAGCACATTGGCCAGCACCGGCAAGGTATGCCTACGCTCCACCACACCCGACGCCAACTGCAGAGGTTTTAAAATAGCATCCCTGGAAATAGAAAATTGCATGATTCGATCTCGAATAAATTATTATCTTTATTGAAAAACCGTTATTAAACTCGGTTACCGGAATAGGCCGCTATTGCCCGCTTTAACGATCAGGTAGCTAATGCTCTCAGGAGGTTATTATAGTCTTCAGCTAAATCCTCGAAACTTCCCCTGAGCTTTTTAATCTGCTTACACGCATGCAATACCGTTGTGTGGTCACGACCTCCAAAGGCATCACCAATCTCAGGCAGGCTGTGATTTGTCAGTTCTTTTGCCAATGACATAGCGACCTGACGAGGCCTTGCTACAGATCTGTTTCTACGCTTGGAGAGCATATCAGCCATCTTGATCTTATAATACTCCGCAACTGTTCTCTGTATGTTATCTATAGAAACCAGTTTTTCATGTAAGGCAAACAGATCGCGTAAAGCCTCTCTTACCAATTCAAGATCGATCCGGCGGCCTACAAAATTCGCGTGTATGATGACCTTCTTCAGCGCACCTTCCAGTTCTCTTACGTGAGAGCGCAGCCTCTGTGCAATAAACATTGCAGCGTCACCGGGCAGCTCTATGTTGCTTTGTGCCGCCTTATTAATAAGGATTGCTGCGCGAGTTTCCAGCTCTGGCGGTTCTACAGCAACACTGAGACCCCAGCCGAATCTAGACTTCAGGCGCTCCTCCAACCCGTTGATTTCTTTGTGATATTTGTCACTGGTAAGAATAATTTGTTGACCACCTTCCAGCAGGGCATTAAACGTATGGAAAAACTCTTCCTGCGAGCGCTCTTTACCTGCAAAAAACTGAATGTCATCAATCAACAAGGCATCGACCGAGCGATAGTATCTTTTAAACTCGTTGATCGCGTTTAACTGAAGTGCCGTCACCATGGTTGCTACAAAGGTTTCAGAGTGCAGGTAAACAACTCTCGCGTTTGGTTTTCTCGCAAGCATATGATTACCAATAGCATGCATCAAGTGCGTTTTACCAAGGCCCACTCCACCATAAATAAACAACGGGTTATAAGCACCGCCCGGATTATCGGCAACCTGAATAGCTGCCGCCCTAGCTAACTGGTTAGACTTGCCCTCGACAAAGTTCTCAAACGTGTTTTCGGGATTAAGCGAGCCTCTGTGGCGCAACTTGCCCTCAATAATGAGCTCCATGCTTTTTGCGCCAGATCCACGCCTAGTTGACGCCGTAACGCTTTGTAGCTGAGCCTCCGCATTATCGATAGACCTTGATTCACTCTCTGATAAAGTGCGTGGTGATTTTAATACTTCGCCATCCAGTCTTTTTGCGGTCAAATCCTGTTCAGCTTTATCAAAAGAACGGCTAGCTTGAATATGAGCAACGACATTCGCAGTACTTGGTTTGCTTACTGCAAGCCGTTGCACCGCTTGCCTTTTACCAACCTCAAGGAAAACGTCAAAATTCTCTCCGCCCGACTGCCTTTGAATGAGCTCACAAATTCTTGAATAGAATTTATCTTTAACCCAATCCTGAACGAATCTGTTGGGGGCGAATAAGGTTAATCCCTCGGCTGAAAACTCAGCCTCCAACGGTCTTATCCATGTATTAAACTGTTGAGAAGGAAGTTCTTCCTTCAGGTGATCTACACACCGTTGCCAATTTGCCAAAAGCACGAATTTACACTGCCCTGTAGTCTTTTATTTTTAAGACGAACTTGAATGAATGAACGTCAATCATAGCGCGCAGTATTAGACTTATCCACACCAGGTCACATATTTTTATGACATATTGTTGCGATATTTTTTATATATAATTTAATTGGTTAGGGTAGTTATACACATTTTTTCCGATCAATTATGGATAAAAATTCTGGCGATTTTATGCTTCCGTAAAATTAACAAGCTGTGGATAACTTGTGACTAAGCAGGTATAAACTCTAGGGTCCTAACCGCCACAGATTTGCGAGATAACCGGCCTAAAAGCCTTTGTGAATCCTTGCATAAGAGGCTTAAACCATCTAGAATTCGCGCTCTTCGAATTTTCTGAGCAAGTAGCCAACAAATAAGCGTGGTTGTTTGTTCCAAATTTCAGACACATTTTATTAGCTTCTCTTTGGACAGTTATTATGAAAAGAACCTTCCAGCCAAGCTTGATCAAGCGCGCGCGAACTCATGGATTCCGTGCACGCATGGCGACCCGCGGTGGTCGTTTGGTAATCAAGCGCCGTCGCGCACGTGGTCGCGCCAAGCTGACAGCCTGATAGTTCCATAAAGTCGCCAGTGGCCGATCAAAGTTTTGGCCGGAAACTGCGGCTTCTGACTGCCTCTGATTACAAGGCAGTTTTTGGCAAGGCCGAATTCAAAGTATCCTGTCCCCAATTGTTGATTCTTGCCATTAAAAGTGGTTATGAGGATCCGCGATTGGGTTTGGTTATTGCAAAAAAACATATTCGACTGGCTGTAGAGCGTAATCGATTAAAACGCCTGATTCGCGAGTCGTTTCGTAAACATCAACAATTGCTGATTGAAATGGATATCGTTATTCTGGCCCGGTCCGGGTCAGATAAACTGGACAACAAGGACTTTGTCACGTTAGTAGAAAAATTGTGGCAAGATCTAATACGACGACAAAAGCGCCTGAGTGCTAAATAAATGGTAAGCCAATATGCTCGCCAAAATTGCAATCAAAATAATCTATGTATACCAGCTTACGCTAAGTCTGTTGATTGGGAATCAATGTCGCTTTTTTCCCTCTTGCTCGCACTATACTCAAGAAGCTATTGAGCTTCATGGTGTCGTGAAGGGCTGCTGTCTTGGAGGAAAACGAATCCTACGTTGTCATCCATGGCACGTAGGAGGATTCGATCCGGTCCCGGGTAGTCAAATCCACTCAGACGTAGACACGTCGTTAAACCAAAAGTAGTAATTGCACATGGACTATATCAAGTACTCAATTCTGGCCGGCTTGGCTGTTGTTAGTTATCTGTTATTGCTCGCATGGCAGGAAGACTTTCCTGCAGTTGCTCCGGTAACTGTGAATGAGTCTGTTTCCTCTGCGGAGCAATCCAGCGATATTCCTGTTTCAATTCCTTCTCAGGTTTCTGTTCAGGATATCCCAGTCGTAAATGCCACAAGTCCGGGTATCACTGATTCCCCCGGCTCAGCAGCCCAGACACTTATTTCTGTCAGCACGGATGTGCTTAATGTGACAATTGATCGCCTCGGTGGTGACATCGTTTATATTTCTTTGCCTGAGCATCTCACTCGACTCGAAAGCCCGGATGAGCCATTTGTTTTACTTGATAACACGGGGAATCGAACATATGTAGCGCAAAGTGGATTGATTGGTGCCAATGGTATTGATGGTACTCAACGGCCACTGTATTCAGCGTCTGCTACTACTTATCAGTTAAACGAGGGTCAGGATGAACTGATCGTTGATCTCACTTATGGAGATGCCTCTGGCGTCCAGGTAATCAAGCGCTTTACTTTTCAGCGCAGCGACTATCTTATTAACATCAGTTTTAACGTTAACAACACCACTGGTGCTCCGTGGAGTGCTAATTTATTCGGCCAGATTAAGCGTGGAACTTACGCAGATCCTACTCAGGCCAGCGGTTTCGGCATGGCTAGCTTTCTTGGGTTCTCAACCAGATCACCCAATGATAATTATTTGAAAATTCCTTTTCCTGAAATCAATGAGACTTCTCTGTCTCATGATATCGATGGTGGCTGGGTTGCACTGAGCCAGCATTATTTCATTTCAGTTTTTGTTCCCCCTGCAGAGTCTAGAAACTCTTTTTCTTTCCGGCGCAACAACCTTAATGAATACATTGGGGGTTTCACAAGCCCTGCCTTTACTATTGAACCTGGTGGTGCCGGGTCTCAAGAGATCGGGTTTTATGCAGGACCAAAAGACCAATACCGTCTTGGAGAAATAGCACCTTGGTTGGATAGAACTATCGACTACGGTTGGTTGTGGTTTGTCGCTTCCCCTATTTACTGGTTGTTAACACAAATCAACAGTGTTGTTGATAATTTTGGCTGGTCTATTCTAATCCTGACCGTCATTGTGAAAGCTGTGTTTTTCAAGCTATCTGCTACCAGCTACCGCTCTATGGCAAATATGCGTCGTGTTATGCCGAAAATGAATCAACTCAAGGAGAGATATGGCGACGACAAAATGAAGCTGCAAAAAGCCACCATGGAGTTGTATAAAAAGGAAAAGATAAATCCTTTTGGCGGTTGTTTGCCTATGCTTGTTCAAATGCCAGTATTTATTGCACTTTATTGGGTTCTGCTCGAAGGCGTAGAGTTACGTCATGCACCTTGGCTGCTCTGGATCAATGATTTGTCGGTTATGGATCCCTACTTTGTGCTGCCCTTGCTGATGGGCGCTTCGATGTATGTTCAGTTTATGCTGAATCCTGTGCCACAAGACCCGATGCAAGCCAAAATCATGAAGTTTATGCCCGTGGTGATGACGGTGTTCTTCTTGTGGTTCCCCGCTGGTTTGGTATTGTACTGGCTCGCTAATAGTGTGTTGGGTATCGCTCAGCAGTGGTACATAACTCGCAACATTGAAGCTGAGTACGAGGCCAAAGAAGCTGCTAAAAGCTGAATATGTCCATATCAACGCTTTCAGCATCCGATTCGGACACGATTTGCGCGATTACCACGCCGCCTGGCCGCAGCGGCGTGGGTATAATCAGGGTATCCGGTCCCGCTGTCGCACGTATAGCTAACCAATTGCTACACTTTGACCCTCGGCCTCGCTTCGCACATTACTGTCCTTTTTTTGAATCAACTGAACATATATTGGATCAAGGGATAGCCTTGTTTTTCCCAGGTCCGAATTCATTCACTGGTGAGGATGTACTGGAATTACAAGGGCATGGGGGTTATTTTGTACTTGATAACCTCATTCAAACAGTGATGGGTGCTGGTGCCAGGCTTGCAAGACCCGGTGAATTCACTGAGCGTGCCTTCCTGAATAACAAAATAGATCTTGCACAAGCTGAAGCGATTGCAGACCTTATTGACAGTGGCTCCCGTGAGGCCGCACGCAGTGCGATGAGAACTCTTCAAGGCGAATTCTCGCGACTCATTGAACGGCTCGCTGAATCAATTATACATCTGAGGGTGTATCTGGAAGCCGCTATTGATTTCACCGATGAAGAGATCGATTTCCTCAACGAAGGCCGGATATCAGAGAAGCTGAAAGAAGTCATTAATCAACTTGATGACGTTTTGGCTCAGGCAAGGCAGGGTGCTTTGATCCGAGAGGGAATGTCTGTAGTAATCACCGGAAAACCAAATGCCGGAAAGTCGAGTCTTTTAAATGTCCTTGCAGGAAAAGATTCCGCGATTGTGACCGATATCGCGGGCACCACGCGGGACTTGCTGAGTGAACAAATTAATCTGGACGGCATGCCCTTACATGTTACAGATACGGCAGGATTACGTGAAAGCAAGGATATTGTGGAACAGGAAGGCATTCGCCGCGCCTTGTCTGCCGTAAAGGCTGCTGATCGTATTTTGTTGATGGTTGATTCGAGTAAAGAGACCGTTGACCAGCATAATGTAGTTGCTTATCTGTCGAGTCCTGGTTTTGGTGAACTGGCCCAAAATCTAGATATTTCGAGAGTCACTATTATTCAAAATAAGGCTGATCTGACCGGCGCAGAAGCGTCATTTATAGCATCAGCGAACCCTTCAGAACCTGCAGTAATCAAACTTTCCGTCAAACATAAGTCCGGAATTAGATTGTTAACTCAGCACCTGAAAGACTCCATGGGATTTCAGGCAACACGTGAGGGAGGATTCATAGCCAGGCGACGCCACCTTGACGCCTTGTCTAAGGCAAGACAATGCCTGTTAGAAGCAACATTTCAATTGGATCAGCATGGCGCGGCTGAACTGGTTGCCGAAGATTTACGCCATGCACACCAATACCTAGGCGAAATAACCGGACAGTTCTCCACAGATGAACTATTAGGCAGGATTTTTTCGAGTTTTTGTATCGGAAAATAGCTGTGTTTAACATGATCAAAAACTGTGCATATCCCTCACCAATCTGTGCATAACTTTGTATGAAAAAACACATATTTATTCGCTGTGGACAACTATGACTTCTGCACACAGGCTGCACTCAGCTTGACCGCAGTTTCACAAGAGCTTTTACACGCCTTTATACATATCCTAACTTCATGTTTTTGTTTTATAATTTAAGGTTGTCTACAGAAAATCCATTAACCATTAGTAATAACATCATTAAGTATTAATCTTTATTTATATAAAAATATTAATAACTTAAGTTTGTATTTCAATTATTTTGACTTGTGGATATTTTCCATATTTGTGATTTAAATTTACCTCTCTGCGCTTATACTTGTGCACCTTTCAAAGTTTGATTAATTCTGAAGAAGTTCTGCTATGGACTACGCCAAACGTTACGACGTAATTATTGTTGGAGGTGGACACGCGGGAACCGAGGCTGCGTTAGCGTCCGCGCGTATGGGTGTAAAAACCCTGCTGCTCACCCACAACATTGAAACACTGGGTCAGATGTCCTGTAATCCAGCTATCGGAGGCATTGGAAAAAGCCATTTGGTCAGAGAAATTGATGCGCTTGGTGGCGCCATGGCCAAGGCTGCAGATCTGGCTGGTATTCAGTTTAGAATTTTAAACAGCAGTAAAGGCCCTGCTGTCAGAGCAACACGAGCTCAGGCAGACAGAATTTTGTATAAGGCTGCTATTCGCAACATGCTGGAAAACCAAGTTAATCTGGATATATTTCAACAAGCTGCTGATGATCTCATTATTGAACAAGACAGAGTTGCAGGTGTAATCACGCAAATGGGTGTGCGTTTTTTTGCATCGAGAGTTGTTTTAACCACTGGAACGTTTCTGGGCGGAAAAATACACATCGGTCTTGAAAACTCCGCCGGTGGCAGGGCGGGTGATCCACCATCAATAAAACTTGCACAGAGGTTGCGGGAATTACCCTTCAATGTGGGACGTTTAAAAACAGGGACACCACCCCGCATTGATGCACGCTCTGTCGATTTTTCAGTCATGCAGGAGCAGTTGGGTGATACCCCCCTTCCAGTAATGTCCTTCCTTGGTAAAGTAGAACACCACCCGCGGCAAGTGCCTTGCTACATCACTAGTACAAATGAAAAAGTACATGAAATCATCAGAGGTGGACTGGATAGATCGCCCATGTACACGGGTGTTATAGAAGGATTGGGACCACGATATTGTCCGTCTATTGAAGATAAAGTAATGCGTTTTGCTGACAAGAATTCTCATCAGATTTTTGTTGAGCCCGAAGGTTTGACAACTCACGAACTCTATCCAAATGGAATATCTACAAGCTTACCGTTTGATGTTCAGATTGAATTGGTTCGTCAGATCAAAGGTTTTGAAAACGCACATATCACGCGCCCAGGTTATGCCATCGAGTATGATTTCTTTGACCCCCGCGAATTGCACTATTCGCTAGAAACACGATTTATCAAAGGGTTGTATTTTGCGGGTCAGATTAATGGCACCACTGGATACGAAGAAGCTGCCGCACAAGGACTTCTTGCCGGCATAAATGCAGCACTTGCAGCCAAAGAACTTGAAAGCTGGTGTCCACGTCGTGATCAGGCCTACATCGGTGTTCTGGTTGATGACCTGATCAGCCTGGGAACTAATGAACCGTATCGAATGTTTACCAGTCGAGCTGAATACAGATTGTTATTGAGGGAAGATAACGCGGATATTCGTTTGACCAGCCTGGGACGAGACATGGGTCTGGTTGACGATCACCGATGGGATGTTTTTTGCAAAAAACAAGACAGCATCTCCATAGAACTTCAACGCATCAAAACGATCTGGGTACAACCCGGGACCGATCGTGCAGATGCAATGAATCCGTTGTTGGACAAGCCTGTTACGCGCGAATACAGTCTTGCTGATCTGCTGTCGCGGCCAAATGTGAATTACCTACAAATGGAAGCCGCATTGAAAGGTACCTCCGGCGAACTGCCTGAAATAGATCCGCTTGTGTCTGAACAGATTGAGATTCAGCTTAAGTATCAGGGGTATATCACCCGTCAGGAAGAAGATATTCAAAAGCTGAAACGACAGGAAAACACGGCATTCCCAGAGGATTTTGATTATCAGCACATCGACGGTCTGTCCAACGAGTTAAAACAGAAATTGATGAAGGCAAAGCCGGTGTCAATCGCAAAGGCCTCGAGAATTCCGGGTATTACACCTGCCGCGGTGTCTTTATTATTGATTTATCTAAAAAAACACCAGGCTGTGCGGGAACAGAAATCAGCCTGATATGTCACTAACACAACTGGATGTCTCAACGTTTTTGCCAGACTTGGCTCAGGGTGCTGCCAAACTCGGTGCAGATTTAACCGAGCAGCAAAGTTTGCGTTTGATGCAGTTTTTGGTACTTCTGAATAAGTGGAATAAAGCTTTTAATCTGACCGCGGTACGTGATCCTAAAGAGATGTTAGGCAGGCATTTGCTAGACAGCTTGAGTTTGCTGCCCGTACTCAGGATTCAAAGGTCAAGGACAGCATCAAATGCGTTTACAATCCTTGATGTAGGCACCGGGCCCGGGCTGCCCGGAATTCCGTTGGCGATCTGCATGCCTGATACGAACTTTGTATTGTTGGACAGTAATGGAAAAAAGACGCGCTTTGTGTTTCAGGCCTGTGTAGAACTGGGTTTAAAAAACGTTGAGGTACAGACGACTCGTATCGAAAACTACCAAAGTGCTAATCAAGTTGATATTGTCGTCAGCCGGGCGTTTGCATCACTTAAAGATTTTGTTGAAGGCTGCCATGCTGTTGCTGGTCCGAATACCCGTCTAATAGCGATGAAGGGATTGTATCCGAGCGAGGAAATTGCTGATCTTCAGTCATTCTGGACGGTCATCGATTCCCAGAAAATCGACATTCCCGGGTTAGAAGGTGTAAGACATTTCATAGAACTGGCAAGAAAGAGCTGAAAAACGTACGCAAAGCTGACAAGAAATAGCTCAGGTGGATCAGGTGACACGAATTATCGCGATAGCCAATCAGAAAGGAGGAGTCGGTAAAACCACGACGTCTGTGAATCTGTCTGCATCACTACAGGCAACCAAACGGCGCGTCCTGTTGGTTGATATGGATCCACAAGGCAATGCCACCATGGGCAGTGGCATAGACAAGAGCGAATTAAATTTCTCCGTCTATGGCGTACTAATGGGTGAGTGCAGCTTTGATGATGCAAAAGTAACAGCACCCGAAGCCGGATTCGACATGTTGCCCGCCAACGGCGACTTGGTGGCTGCAGAAATTGAATTACTTGATGTTCAGAATCGTGAGAGAGTTTTGAAGATTATTCTGGCGACGATTGCTGACAGATATGACTTCATAGTGATTGATTGCCCCCCATCGTTAAACATGCTCACCCTCAACGCACTTGTTGCGGCTCAGGGCGTGATCATACCGATGCAATGTGAATACTACGCGCTTGAAGGTTTGTCAGCGTTGGTTGATACCATTTCAGCTGTGAGTGCCACGCATAATCCTCAACTGAAAATAGAGGGTATATTGCGTACCATGTATGATCCGCGTAATAAGCTTACTGTTGAAGTCTCAAGCCAACTTTTTAATCATTTTGGTGACCGGGTTTACCGGACGGTGGTGCCCAGAAATGTCAGATTGGCAGAAGCACCAAGTTATGGATTGCCTGTATTGCAATACGACAGGCAATCTCGAGGTGCCTTAGCGTATTTGGCGTTGGCTGGAGAGATGATCAGACGTCAGGAACAGCGCTCGGGCGCGTAACATCAGCTTAAAAACAAGGCAACACCATGTCAGGAAAGAAAAAACTGGGACGCGGACTGGACAAACTCCTTGGCGGGATAGCTGCTAAAGCAAGTGCGGCTGAGGCGTTGGCATCATCACAAACGTCGGTATCTGGATTGGTAGACAGCGAATTACGTCATATCCCGATAGATCTGATTCAGCGTGGTAAATACCAGCCGCGCACTGATATGCATGAGGAAGCGCTTCAGGAGCTCGCAGATTCCATCAAGGTCCAAGGCGTGATGCAGCCCATCGTTGTCCGGCCTCTTGAGGGTGGGGATCGTTTTGAAATCATCGCGGGCGAGCGGAGATGGAGAGCCACTCAAATTGCAGGACTTGATACTATCCCGGCTGTTATACGACTCGTTGGTGATGAATCTGCTATTGCTATGGCACTGATAGAGAACATTCAGCGAGAGGATCTAAACCCCATTGAAGAAGCCATGGCGCTTAAGCGCCTTCAGGAAGAATTCAGCCTGACCCAACAGGAAGTCGCTGAGGCAGTTGGCAAATCTAGAACAACTGTCACGAATTTACTCCGGCTGATGTCATTGAATTATGATGTCAGACTAATGCTGGAACGTGGTGACATTGAAATGGGGCACGCCAAAGCATTGCTTGGCCTGCAGCCAGAGCAACAAAGTGACGCGTCCAAAGCAGTAACAGGTAAAGGCTTGTCGGTGAGACAGACTGAAGCCATGGTACGCAAATTGATCGAGAACAAGCCCCTGCAACAACAGGAACCTGCGCGCGAAGATCCGGATATTGTCAGACTGCAGGAGTCGCTTTCAGAGCGAATAGGTGCTAGGGTTGAGATTCAGCATACCAACAAAGGCTCTGGTAAGCTCACGCTCCGGTATAACAGCCTTGATGAATTAGATGGAATACTTGCTCATATCAAGTGATGTGAACGAATTAACAAGTTGATCGGCCGTTACTTAATCCATATAATCCCAATGCTAAAAAGGGAAAGGAAGCCAAAAACAAGAGAGCTCTTGACGACAAATCAAAACGATGTCAACGATCAAAGCTCCCCCCATACATAAAATTACTGCCTATCAGTTGATTTTAATAGTGGCTACTTCTGCAGCTCTGTTGATACTGTCAGGCTGGGTCAGCGCATATTCTTTGCTGATCGGTGGTTTGCTTTCAGCTTTACCCGGCGCGTTGTTTGCGAGTCGAGTTTTTAAATACCGGGGCGCCAGGGCGGCACAAAAAATTGTTAAAGAGTTATACACCGGTCAAGCGCTGAAGCTGGTGTTAATGAGCGCGGGTTTCGCACTAAGTTTTTACTACGTTAAACCGTTGAATGTTGTAGCTTTGTTTTCAGGATTTATTCTTGTTCACGTAACAGGGCTCATTGTACTTGCCCGTGTGACTCGCGGATAAAAGTAATAGTCGTTAATTTTGGCAACCTTAATAGAACGAATTAACTCATGGCAGACGCAAATTCTCCTCTTTATGAAACAGCCACCGATTACGTCAGACACCACCTGGGGTTTCTGAAGTTCGGTCAACGACCTGACGGAAGTTGGGGTCTTGCACATTCTCAAGACGAAGCCGCACAGATGGGCTTCTGGGCTTTCCATGTCGACTCTATGCTGATGTCGCTGTTGCTGGGTGTCATTTTTATGGGGATCTTTTTCACGGTCAGCCGTAAAGCAACCAGCGGAATTCCGGGTCCATTGCAAAATTTCTGCGAAGCCATCATCGAGATGGTTCAAACCAATATCAAACAAAGCTTTTTTGCGAAAAACGACCTTATTGGACCGCTATCACTTACCATATTCTGCTGGATTTTCATGATGAACCTCATGGATCTGGTTCCAGTGGACTGGATTCCTCTGCTGGCTCAAACCATAGCTGGTGACCCGCATCTTTATTTCAAAGCGGTACCCACCACAGATCTGAACATAACGCTCGGGTTCGCTGTAAGCGTATTCTTCCTAGTTATTTTCTACAGCATTAAAGTCAAAGGACTAGGTGGTTTTCTGGGCGAATTTGCTTTCCACCCCTTCGGCAAATGGGCTCTGCCCTTGAACCTGATTCTGGAGTTGCCGGGTTTCCTGGCGAAGCCGGTTTCGCTGGCACTGCGTCTCTACGGCAACATGTTTGCCGGAGAGGTGATATTCCTGGTGATAGCGCTGATTGGTTATTACCAGTTGCCACTGCAATTTGCGTGGGCAGTGTTCCACATCCTGATAATCACGCTTCAGGCGTATTTGTTCATGATGCTGACCATTGTGTACCTGAATCAGGCGCACACAGTGCCGCATGAGGCTCATTAACCGTTAACCCTTAATTGTTCGACCCTTTGTAAATTTTGGAGATAAACATGGAAACTATTCAGGCTTTTTCTTTGATCGCTGCTGCCATCATCTTTGGCGTCTGTGGCGCAGGCACTGCAATTGGATTCGGTAATCTGGGTGGCAAACTGATCGAGAGTTCAGCACGTCAGCCAGAACTAGCGCCGAAACTGCAAGTACAGTTCTTCCTGGTAGCTGCGTTTGTCGACGTTATCTCCATGATCGGTGTAGGTATGGCGTTCCTGTTTATTTTCGCAAACCCTTTCGTCGGCTAACTCGAGGCGCCTGATCCTGTTATCGGGCCAAGCGAAAAACCCAACGCAGAGGTGTAATTATGGATTTAAATGCAACCATAATCGGTCAGTCGATTTCATTCTTTATATTCGTCTGGTTCTGTATGAAGTATGTATTTCCTCCGGTTAACGCAATACTGGAAGAAAGACAGAAAAAAATTGCAGATGGATTAGAAGCCGCAGACCGTGCGCAACGCGATTTGAGTCTTGCCCAGAACAAAGCGGCAGATGAACTTCGTGAAGCAAAAGTTAAAAGCGCAGAAATCATTGATATGGCAAACAAACGAGCTGGCCAGATTGTTGATGAAGCCAAAGATAAGGCCCGGGATGAGGGCCATCGGCTGATCGCAGGTGCGAAAGCTGAAATTGAAATGGAAGTCCAGCGAGCTCGAGAGCTTTTGCGGGGGCAGGTCGCCGCAATTGTGATCGCCGGTGCTGAGAAGATCCTTGAGACAACCGTTGATCAGGCAGCAAACGAAGAGCTTGTTAAAAAACTCGCATCTGAGTTATAGGCGAATATACGATGGCAGAGTCAATAACATTAGCGCGGCCTTACGCAAACGCAGCTTTTGAAGTCGCTGCGGTAGATAACGCTCTGGCACAATGGTCACTTATGCTGAAAATGCTGGCGGCAGTAACGTCGCAGGCAAAAATCAGTGAGCTATTGAAAAGCCCAGCCCTGACCGCTGAAAAGCTGTCTGAAGCACTGCTGTTAATTTGCGGAGACTCTGTCTCGAGCAAAGGCAGCAATTTGGTCAGATTGCTGGCGGAAAATCGCCGGCTTGTATTGCTTCCTCAGATATCAGAACTTTTTGACGCGCTGAAAGACGCACGCGAAAAAAGCATCGACGTCGAAATTTCTTCGGCGTATGCGCTAAGTGATGCGGTGGTAGCAAGCTTGACCGCTGCACTGGAAAAGCGTCTGGACCGCACAGTCAAGCTGCACAGAACGGTGAACAAGCAGCTAATCGGGGGCGTAGTCATTCGAGCGGGAGATACTGTCATCGACAGTTCTGTTCGCGGAAAACTGAATAAATTAGCCGAATCATTGAGTTCCTAGACCATCTGGGAATGAGGGAAAAAGCATGCAACAACTGAATCCGTCAGAAATCAGTGAAATTATTAAGCAAAGAATCGACAGTCTCGACGTGTCTGTGCAGGCAAAAAACGAAGGTACTATCGTCAGCGTTTCTGACGGTATTGTTCGTATTCATGGCCTTGCCGATGTTATGTACGGTGAGATGATTGAGTTTGAGGGTGGCCTGTTCGGTATGGCACTTAACCTGGAGCGTGACTCCGTTGGTGCCGTGGTATTGGGTGACTATAAAGGCCTGGCAGAAGGTCAGTCTTGCCGCTGTACCAGCCGTATTCTGGAAGTGCCGGTTGGCCCCGAGCTGGAAGGCCGTGTTATCGACGCGCTGGGTAACCCCATTGATGGCAAAGGCGCTATCAATGCCAAACTGACCTCTCCGGTTGAAAAAGTTGCTCCCGGCGTAATTGCACGTAAATCAGTTGACCAGCCACTACAAACAGGTATCAAAGCAATCGACGCAATGGTACCGATTGGGCGTGGTCAGCGTGAGTTGATCATTGGTGACCGCCAGGTCGGCAAAACAGCCGTTGCTATTGATGCCATCATCAACCAGAAAGGCAAGGGCGTTAAGTGCGTTTACGTAGCGATTGGACAGAAGCAATCTTCTATCGCCAACGTGGTAAGCAAACTGGAAGAGCACGGCGCAATGGAATACACCATTGTTGTTGCTGCAAGTGCGTCAGATCCTGCATCTATGCAATACCTCGCACCTTATTCGGGCTGCTCAATGGGTGAGTACTACCGCGACCGCGGTCAGGACGCCCTGATCATATATGACGACCTAACTAAACAAGCTTGGGCTTATCGCCAAATTTCTTTGCTCTTGCGCCGTCCGCCGGGCCGTGAAGCGTACCCTGGCGACGTGTTCTATTTGCACTCACGTCTGCTGGAGCGCGCATCACGCGTTAGCGCGGATTACGTTGAACAGTTCACCAACGGGGAAGTAAAAGGCCAGACCGGATCACTGACCGCACTGCCAATTATCGAAACCCAGGCGGGAGACGTGTCTGCGTTTGTTCCAACAAACGTGATTTCCATTACCGACGGTCAGATATTCCTTGAAACCAACCTGTTCAACGCCGGTATCCGTCCAGCGATCAACGCAGGTTTGTCGGTGTCTCGCGTCGGTGGTGCAGCACAAACTAAGATCGTCAAAAAGCTCGGTGGTGGTATTCGTATCGCACTAGCACAGTACCGAGAGCTGGCTGCATTTGCCCAGTTCGCTTCCGACCTCGATGAAGCTACACGTGCTCAGCTTGAACACGGTCAGCGTGTGACCCAGTTGATGAAGCAAGGCCAATACTCCCCGATGTCAGTCGCCGAAATGGCTCTGGTGTTGTTTGCTGCCAACGAAGGCTTCCTGAAAGATGTCGAGTTGACAAAAGTTGTCGCATTTGAAAAAGCGCTGCTGTCCTACGCCAAGAGCCAAAATGCTGAGCTGCTGGCCAGTGTGAATGCCAAGCCGGACTTCAATGATGATATCGCCTCGAAATTCAGGGCCTTGATTCAGCAGTTCAAAGCAACACAAACCTGGTAATTTTTGGTAGGCGGTGAATTATGGCTGGTGGTAAAGAGATTCGGGGCAAGATCTCCAGCATCAATAACACGCGGAAAATAACCAGTGCCATGGAAATGGTATCTGCGTCCAAGATGCGTAAATCCCAGGAGCGTATGGCGTTGGGGAAACCTTACGCCACACATATCCGGAACGTGATAGGACATGTGGCAAATGCGAATCCCGAGTATCGCCACGTGTACTTCACTACGCGAGAAGTGAAACGCGTTGCTTATATCGTGGTGTCCTCAGACCGAGGACTGTGTGGTGGTCTGAATATCAATTCCTTCAAGACCGCAGTAAAAGAAATTGCTGCATGGCGTAAGCAGGGCGTAGCGGTTGAGTTTTGTGCGATTGGTGCCAAGGCAGCAACGTTTTTTAACAGCTATGGCGGTAAAGTAGTCGCGTCAATCAGGGGAATGGGTGATGCGCCGGAGATGAGTCAGGTTATCGGTGCAGTCAAGGTTATGCTGGATAAGTTTACCGCAGGTGAAGTGGATCGTTTGTACCTGGTCAGTAACACGTTTGTGAATACCATGACTCAAAAACCGGTAGTGGCGCAGCTTCTGCCGTTGCAACCGTCCGATGACAAGTCGTTAAAGCACCATTGGGACTACATCTATGAGCCGAGGCCAGAGTCACTGCTGGATGGTTTGTTGAACCGATTTATTGAAACGCAAGTTTATCAGGGCATTGTTGAAAACATCGCCTGTGAGCAAGCCGCCCGAATGCTTGCAATGAAAAATGCAACAGATAACGCCGGAGAACTGATAGAAAAACTTGGCCTGATCTACAACAAAGCGCGTCAGGCTTCTATCACACAAGAGCTTTCAGAGATTGTTAGCGGTGCGGCCGCTGTTTAAGTGCTCACTGCACACATTGAATTTAACCAGATTGAAGATCAGGCATACTTAAGAGGAACCGGACATGAGCAGCGGTCGTATCGTACAAATTATCGGTGCAGTAATCGACGTACAATTCCCGCGGGAAGAAGTACCTCGTGTATACAGTGCACTGTCCGTCGAAGGCGGCAAAATCACACTGGAAGTTCAGCAGCAGCTGGGTGACGGCGTTGTGCGTACCATCGCGATGGGAAGCACGGAAGGCTTGCGTCGTGGACTGGTTGTTACTAACACAAACGCTCCGGTTTCTGTTCCGGTGGGTAGAGAAACACTTGGACGCATCATGGACGTTCTGGGTAACCCGATTGATGAGCGTGGTCCAATTGGCGAGCAGGAGCGCATGCCTATCCACCGCAAAGCACCGGCATACGAAGAGCTGTCAGCGTCCAACGAACTGCTGGAAACAGGCATCAAGGTTATCGACCTGATCTGCCCGTTCGCCAAAGGCGGTAAAGTGGGTCTGTTCGGTGGTGCGGGTGTAGGCAAGACCGTCAATATGATGGAACTTATTAACAACATCGCAAAAGCCCACAGCGGTCTGTCCGTATTCGCCGGGGTAGGTGAACGTACCCGTGAAGGTAATGACTTCTACCACGAAATGGCGGAGTCAGGTGTAATCAATCTTGAGAATCTGCCAGAGTCAAAAGTAGCGATGGTATACGGCCAGATGAACGAGCCACCAGGAAACCGTCTGCGTGTGGCACTAACCGGTCTGACGATGGCTGAAAAATTCCGTGACGAAGGCCGTGACGTACTGTTCTTCGTAGACAACATTTACCGTTACACATTGGCCGGTACCGAGGTATCAGCACTGCTGGGTCGTATGCCATCAGCGGTAGGCTACCAGCCAACACTGGCGGAAGAAATGGGTGTATTACAGGAGCGAATTACCTCCACCAAAACCGGTTCCATTACGTCAATCCAGGCGGTATACGTACCAGCGGACGACTTGACAGACCCGTCACCGGCAACCACTTTTGCTCACCTTGACGCGACTGTTGTATTGTCACGCTCTATCGCTGAATTGGGTATTTATCCTGCGATCGACCCGCTGGACTCAACGTCACGACAGCTTGATCCACTGGTTATTGGTCAGGATCACTACGACGTAGCACGTGGTGTGCAATCAGTACTGCAGCGTTATAAAGAACTTAAGGACATCATCGCGATTCTAGGTATGGACGAATTGTCTGAAGAAGATAAACAGATCGTAGCTCGCGCCCGTAAGATTCAGCGTTTCCTGTCACAGCCATTCTTTGTAGCTGAAGTTTTTACCAACACGCCAGGCAAATATGTATCTCTGAAAGATACCATCGCTGGCTTCAAAGGCATTCTGGCTGGTGACTACGACCATATCCCGGAACAAGCCTTTAACATGGTTGGAACAATTGAAGAGGCTGTCGAAAAGGCAGCCAAACTCAAGTAAACAGCCAGACTTACGTAAACAGAGAGTATTGATATGGCGATGACAATGCAGTGTGACATCGTAAGTGCCGAAAAGCATATTTTCTCCGGCATGGTCGAAATGGTTGTGGCCACCGGAACACTGGGAGACCTTGGTGTAGGCTACGGACACGCGCCTCTGTTGACCGAGTTGATTCCGGGTCCTGTGCGTTGTGTATTAAGTGGCGGTGAGGAAGAGATTTACTACGTTTCTGGTGGATATCTCGAAGTTCAAAGCACAACAGTCACCGTGTTGGCAGATACTGCGCGACGTGCGGCAGACCTTGATGAAGCTGCTGCACAACAGGCGATTGATGATGTGCAGAAGGCAATTGCCAACAAAGATGCTGAATTTGAATACTCCCGTGCAGCGGTTCAACTGGCTGAAGCTGTTGCTCAGTTGCGAGCGCTTAAACAACTGAGAAAGTAAAATTTTGTCAGTGAAATAGCTGTTAAAAAAGGGTAGCCTTGAAGCTGCCCTTTTTTAATGGCGCAACCATCGGGTTAACCTATGCATATAGAAGTTGTTGTATTAGCAGCGGGAAAAGGCACTCGCATGCACTCCGACATCCCCAAAGTTTTGCATCCATTAGCGGGGAAACCAATGCTCACGCATGTGCTGGATGCAGCACAAACACTGGCGCCGCAAAAACTCCACCTGGTTACCGGATTTCAGTCTGATTTAGTCAAACAGCATTATGCCAACAGTTCCTTTGTTAACACGCTTAATTGGGTTGAACAGTCACAGCAGCTTGGTACGGGCCATGCTGTGATGCAGGCAGCGCCTGCAATCGATGATGGCGCGATGGTACTAGTGTTGTATGGTGACGTTCCGTTGATCAAACCCAAAACCTTATCTGCATTACTCACAAAGGCTGCAGATTCGGGTTTTGCGGTTCTAACATTGGTGACAGATAAACCGGCTGGGCTTGGGCGCATGATACGCAACAAAGACCAGCAACTAATTGCTATTGTTGAAGAAAAAGACGCCAATCGCGAGCAGCTTGCAATTAATGAAGTAAACACAGGAATCATGGCTTTTAAAGCAGATCTTTTGAAGACATGGCTAAGGCAGCTAAATACCAACAATGCACAAGGTGAATATTACCTGACAGATACCGTCGCAATTGCCCATGCAGAGGGTATCGAAATTTGCAGTATACAAACCTTTGACAACAATGAAGTACAAGGGGTTAATGATCGGTTGCAGCTTACTGAGCTCGAGCGCAGCTATCAGTTGGGACGATCACGCGAGCTGGCAAAGAGTGGAGTAACCATCGCTGATCCTGCAAGACTGGACATCCGCGGAGATTTACAGACAGGCCGCGACATCAGTCTGGACATCAATATCATTTTTGAAGGCACAAACAAGATTGGTAATCGTGTGACAATTGGCCCCAACGTGGTGCTGATCAATTGCGCGATCGGTGACGATTGCGAGATTCTTGCCAATAGCCATCTTGAAAATGTTGTAGTACAAAACAAATGTACAGTTGGACCGTTTGCACGACTGAGACCTGGCACCTTACTAAAGGACGGTGCAAAAATAGGCAATTTTGTAGAAACAAAAAAGGCGATTGTGGGCACGGGCAGTAAAATTAATCACCTGAGTTATGTGGGTGACGCGGAACTTGGGGCTCAGGTCAATATTGGTGCCGGCACCATCACCTGTAATTATGACGGCGTTAACAAATTCAAAACTACCATCAAAGATGGTGTTTTTGTAGGTTCAAATACGGCGCTTGTTGCACCCGTCACTCTGGGAGTAAATGCAACCATTGGCGCCGGCTCGGTTATAACATCCGACGTGCCCGAACAGAGTCTTGCGGTCGCTCGCAGTAAACAAAAAAATATCAGTGGATGGAAGCGACCCGTCAAGATAAAGACAGAATAAGGGACTGAGTTTATGTGTGGAATAGTGGGAGCAGTTGCACAGCGCGATGTGATCGGCATTCTTCTTGAGGGACTAAAAAGGCTCGAGTATCGGGGTTACGACTCAGCCGGTCTTGCCGTCATCAATCAGAAAACCTCACACATCAACAGTGTCAGGGCCGTTGGCAAAGTCAAAGAACTGGTAGATAAAGTTGCTGCAGATCCTGTGCATGGCAAAACCGGTATTGCCCATACCCGTTGGGCAACCCACGGCGTTCCCAGTGAACGCAATGCTCACCCGCACATGTCAGGAGCCGATTTTGCTCTTGTACACAATGGCATTATTGAAAATCATGAAGAGTTGCGTCGTAACCTGATTGCCGATGGTTATGACTTCTTATCTGACACGGATACAGAGGTAGTTGTGCACATGCTCCATCAGGAGTGCACAAAAAACCAGCTTGATACTCTGACGGCTGTGCGCAACATCTTGCCGCGTCTGCATGGTGCTTACGGGTTGTGTGTCATCAGAAGATCCGAACCAGAAAAAATAGTGGTGGCCCGCAGTGGCAGCCCGCTGGTGATAGGTGTGGGTATCGGAGAAAATTTTATAGCATCCGACCCGTTGGCGCTGGGGCAGGTAACCGACCGATTTATTTATCTTGAAGAAGGCGATGTTGCAGAGATCAGCCTGGACAGCATCAGAATATTCTCCGGCGACACGGCGGTTGAGCGTCAGACCACGCGCATAAAAAGCGAAATTGAAGAAATCGAAAAAGGTGAGTACGGCCACTTTATGCTCAAAGAAATTTATGAGCAGGCTAAGGCTATCAAGAACACCCTGAGCGGCCGCATCAGCGACAAACATGTGTTGGAAGAGGCATTTGGTACCAAGGCAAAAGCCATTTTTGATCAGGTTACCAACGTACAGATTGTGGCCTGCGGCACCAGCTTTCATGCAGGCATGATCACCAAGTATTGGCTGGAAAACATTGCAAAAATGCCATGTCAGGTTGATATCGCCAGCGACTACCGGTACCGCAATATCATCGTTCAACCGGGATCGTTATTTGTCACCATTTCTCAATCTGGCGAAACAGCCGACACATTGGCGGCGCTACGTTACGCAGCAGAGTCAGGTTATGTCGGCCGACTGGCTATCTGTAATGTGGCAACCAGCTCGTTGGTACGCGAATCAGACTTTTCATTACTGACCATCGCCGGTCGCGAGATTGGTGTAGCGTCCACCAAAGCGTTTACCACACAGCTGACTGCGCTGCTGTTACTGGCACTGGTCCTTGGTCGACGTAATGGCATGAGTACTGAGGATGAAGAACAATATGTAAAAGATCTGCATCGTTTACCGGGTCTTATAAATCAGGTGCTCAAGCAGGACAAAGCTATTCAGAAGCTGTCGATAAGCCTCGCGGACAAACACCACGCGCTGTTTCTTGGCCGGGGGATTCAATATCCGGTCGCCAAAGAAGGTGCGCTGAAGCTCAAGGAAATTTCTTACATCCATGCCGAAGCCTATCCGGCTGGTGAGCTCAAGCACGGCCCGTTGGCATTGGTCGACGACAAGATGCCCGTCATTGCAGTTGCGCCCAATGATGAGTTGTTGGGCAAGCTCAAAGGTAATCTGGCCGAGGTCAGCGCCCGCGGCGGCAAGCTGTTTGTCATTGCAGATGAGTCAGCAGGTTTTGACGACGAAGGCGACTATCAGTTGATTCGCATACCGCCCGTTCCGGATGTGTTGGCACCAATTCTGTACACAATTCCCTTGCAGCTGCTCTCCTATCACGTAGCCATTCTTAAGGGTACGGATGTGGACCATCCCAGGAATCTGGCAAAGTCGGTGACCGTGGAGTGAGCGGGTGCCCTATTGGCCTTATCCGCCTGCTACTCGCTCTCAGCCCGGTGTCTTATTTATGCACCCATGCATCAGCACATTGATCAGGGTGTCAGCATAACGGTCAATCTTGACAGGGTCTGTTGAGTAATCACCCACCACGGCATGTCTTACTGCGCTGTTGGCAAACGGTGCTGTTGCGGCGTGTGTTGCAATTAAAAATATAAAGTCTGGTTCAAAATCAACCAGCAACCCCTGAGCCACGGCTTCGCGGAAGGGGGCGAGAGATAATTCCTGAAGCGGTTTTACATATTTCTCGACAACATACAAAAAGTTTTCCCCACCATTCAGCCCGGCCTGCGTCAGAAACGCCGCCATATAGGGTAGCTTGGCAGACATGTGTACGAACGAGCGAATCTGGAATTGCAGGTGCTTTATCGGATCGGCCGAGGATTCACCGGCCGCTGCCTGATGCAAAACAGCAAATACCTGACCAAACAGATAGTCTGCTGCGCATCGGAACAATTCATCCTTGCTCTGGAAATAATGCCGGATCAGGCCGTGGGCAACACCGGCCTCTTGGGCAATGGTACGCACTGAGGCGCCGGTAAACCCTTTGACAGAAAACTCAGCCAGCGCCGCACGCAGGATGTTCTCACGCTGCACTTCAGGATTGGCGTTGATCGGGCGCCCCGCGCGGGTTTTGTTTTTCAGTGATTCGGTCATTGTTGTATCAAATAATGAAGGGTGGACAGCACAATCAGGCAAAATTATACTCTTGGATAATTAATTTGCCGACAACATTAAGACATGATGCATAGTCGCTGACACAGGCTTTGGCTATTGTGCACAGACAAATGTGTGTTGGCTTGGCTGCATTGTAGCAGCATATGCGATGTTTGCCGGGGAGCCTTGGCTCAAGGCTTGTTTCATTGTGTGACACCGCTCCGCCCGTTTTACCGACTCCCGTGGACACAGGAAATCCAGCGCTATGACCAGATTAAAGAAACTCTTGATTATCACAGCGGCCATCCTAGTGTTGCCGCTTTCGGCAGTGCTGACAGTTGATCGCTGGATACTCTACGTTCCGGGGCTGTTGCTTGACCTGCGAAGTCCGACTGGCCCCAATCAACCCGTTGTGTGGCAACAGGGTCCTGACAGCCCTCGGCGCAGTAATCAGCCAAACATAGTGTTGATTGTTGCGGACGACCTTGGGTGGAACGACATCAGCTTTTACGGTGGCGGTGTCGCCAACGGCAGCGTGCCAACACTTAACATTGACAGCATCGCCAGACAAGGCGTTGCCTTGAGCCAGGGGATGTCATCAAGCGCTATATGCGCGCCGTCCAGGGCCGCGTTGCTAACCGGCCGTTATGCCACCCGATTTGGTTTTGAGTTCACACCGCTCCCAAACGGCATGGCCGACATGACTACGCGCCTCGACAGCACAATTCAGGCTGACTTCCGGCGCACGATGATCAGTCACCTCGGCGAGCCAGGTGTCTATCAAATTGACTTCAACAGCATGGGCATGCCGCAAAGTGAAGTGACGATAGCGGAATTGCTGAAGTCAGAGGGTTATAAAACTCTGCATATTGGCAAATGGCACCTTGGCAGCACCAATGGCTCTGAACCCACCGCGCAGGGTTTTGATGAAAGCCTGAATCTTGCCGGGTTGTTGTACCTTCCGGTTGATCACCCCGATGTGGTTAACGCACGACAGGATTTTGATCCCATTGACAGGTTTTTCTGGTCGGTTGCACGTTACTCCATGAACTTCAATGAGGGTGAACGGTTTGAGGCGGAAGGATATCTGACAGATTATCTGACCAGAGAGGCAATAACCGCGATTGAGACCAATAAGAACCAACCGTTCTTTTTATATCTCGCGCATTGGGCACCACACTCGCCATTGCAGGCCTTAAGATCAGATTATGATGAGCTTGCGCATATCGAAAACCCCACCGAGCGTGTTTATGCGGCAATGATCAAGGCACTTGATCGCGGTGTGGGACAAGTAACCGACGCCTTGCGTGCAAACGGTCTTGAAGACAATACCATTGTGATTTTTACCTCAGATAACGGTGGAGCACATTATCTGGGGTTGCCGGACATCAATCAGCCATACCGTGGATGGAAAACCACATTTTTTGGTGGTGGAATCAGGGTACCGTTTTTTATAAAGTGGCCCGCCGCGATAAACCCCGGTACCGAATTTTTGCCCATTACCCATCATACGGACCTGCTGCCGACCCTGGTCAGTGCTGCCGGCGCGCGCTTGCCTGAGGACCGCGAGATCGATGGGGTCAACCTGTTGCCCTATATCAATGGAGATCTTGCGGGTGAGCCACACGAAACACTGTTTTGGCGCAGCGGACATTATCAGGTCGTGATCGCGGATGGCTGGAAATTGCAACGTTCGGATCGTCCCGACAGGGACTGGCTGTTTAACCTGACTGTTGATCCAACAGAACAAAATGAACTTTCATCTCAATACCCGGACAAAGTTGCCGAGTTAAACGCATTGCTTGATCAACATAACAATGGGTTGCCTGACCCGATGTGGCCATCCGTGGTAGAGATGCCGGTCAGTATCGACAAGCCCTTGGGCGAAGAAGAACAACCCGATGACGAACACATCTATTGGCCAAACTAAGCTGTTGATGGCTTGAACATCGACCGACAACAAGGATACTGAATTGAACAAGCTGACCCTTGACAAGCGTAAACCCTTTTCTGCATTGGCCGTTTTGTTGTCGACATTTTTTGCTGCCTCTGCTCAGTCTGCCGAGGTGTCCCCGGGCGTGTTCCGCACACCGGAGTCCAGCTTTGGTGGATTGGCAGATTACACGTTTCAAGCAAATTATCTGCAGATAAACTCTCTGCGGATGCACTACGTTGATGAAGGCCCCAAGCAGGCAAAGGTTGTGCTTCTGCTTCACGGCGAGCCTTCGTGGAGTTATCTTTACAGACATATGATTCCAATATTGTCGGCAGCTGGTTATCGCGTGATCGCGCCAGATCTTATCGGTTTCGGGAAATCGGATAAACCGGCATTAAAGTCAGCGCATAGCCATAGTGGCCATGTATCACACATAAAGACATTGATAGAAGAGTTGCAATTGCAAGACATAACCCTGTTTGTTCAGGACTGGGGTGGTTTGATAGGGCTCCGGGTGTTGGCCGAGATGCCAGAGCGCTTTGCGGGTGTCGTCGCAGGCAATACCGGTTTGCCTGCCGCTAGCGGTGTTCGTGGATGGATAGGTTATCCACTTTTCCGGCTGGCATTGTGGTGGCAGGGAGATGTCACCTGGGAAGCGTTGCAAGCGGAACCTTCCTTCATGAAGTGGGCAGCCTATTCTCAATCGGTAAACGATATGCCTGTCGGGCAGGTTGTTGCTGTGGATATTGCGGAATCCGACCCACAACGACAAGCGATCGTGGCTGCCTACGACGCTCCGTTTCCAGACCTTAGGTACAAAGCTGGCCCCATAGTCATGCCCAAACTGGTGCCGTCTGAGCTCAGACTCAATGCTGCAGCATGGCAGGTACTTGAGCAGTGGCAGAAACCCTTTCTCACCACCTTTAGCGATGGTGATCCCATTACGGCCGGTGGGGATCTGGCGTTTCAGCAGCGCATTCCGGGTGCGAGGAATCAACCACATGTCACCATTAGAGGTGCCGGACATTTTCTGCAGGAAACACATGGTCCCGAGCTTGCGGAGCTGATGCTGAGATTTATGGCGACGTACCAGTCACCGGGTAACTGACAAGTGCGGTGATAGCGCCTGTCGATCAGCCGGTGAGGTCGGCTTTAGGCGTACGAAGCACCTTGAGGCTTTTGTTGATTCGCTTCAGATAATCCTTGAGCAGATCTTTGCGCAGACGTGCAACACCCATCGCCAGCACATCAATCACCAATAGGTGAGCGATACGCGAGGACACCGGGGTAAACACTTGCAGATCCTCTTCCATATTCACAAAAATCGGAATGGTACTGAGTTTGCTCAGCGGAGTATCTTGAGGTGCCAGGCCAATCACAATGGCTCCCGCATCAAGGGCGAGCTCGACGCTCTGTATCAGCGCCTTGGTCCGCCCGGATTGGGAAATGGCAACAACTACATCCTGAGCGCTCAGCGAAATTGCCGACATCTGCTGAATGTGCGGGTCTATGTAGGCTGCACTGGAAAGTTGTAGCCGGAAGAACTTGTGCTGCGCATCAGCAGCAACCGAGCCAGATGCACCAAAACCGTAAAATTCAACGCGTTTGGCCTGATTGATGGCAGCAATTGCCTGTTCAAGCGCGACAGGGTCCAGCTCGTCACGAATAGTCAGCAAAGAGCCAATAGTGGAATCAAATACTTTATGGCTGAGGTCGGCGACGGTATCCGAATCATCAACAGAAAACTGCGAGTAGTTGCTGCTGGCACCCAGATGTTGCGCCAGTTGCAACTTGAACGCCTGAAAACCATCCACATCCAGGGCATGACAAAACCGCACCACCGTGGGCTCGCTGACTTTTGCGCCAGCGGCAACATCAACAATACGCATGCCAAGTACAGACTGCGCATGCTCAAGCACAAAGTCAGCAACTTTGCGCTCGGATTTTCGCAAGTGGTCGCGTCGTTCCTTGATTTTAATGATCAGATTCAGAGCTTCCATTGGTATGATCCCGTAACACTGCTACGGACGAATATAACAGGAAGCCGTTATTCTTCTCCACCGTCTGTCAGCAGATAACCAAAACTCGCTACTAAGCCTAGGACATTTGACTTGAGAACAAC
>CAMBPO010000001.1 GCA_945869725.1 Klebsiella pneumoniae | reverse complement strand
GTGAATGCTCTGGTTAAGTGTTGTGACAAGGTTAGAAAGCCGACAGGTGTATGGTACTGAGATAACCCATCACCTCAAATGACAAGGAGTATGTACCATGAATAAAAAAAGAGTTTGCTCAGTGGCATTAATATTCGTGCATGGATTATCTGATTACAAAACTGCGCAGGACGCTTCGGCCTTCTCGGTGGGTCAAAATGACTTGGTATTTTGGTGCGACTTCGTACTTGTATAGTTCGATGTCGCACCATATGATAAAGCCTGGACTCATTTACCAAGGTCGTCATTCATGAATACTCACGCACAACCCATGCCCCGCAGAAAGTTTATTGCCATGCTTGGCGGCGGATTTATCGTTGCTGCCGGATCAGGTGTGACGGCCTTTTCACTGACACGCACGCCGCATGAAGCTCTGGCGCCCTGGCAGGAAGCAGGCCAATATGAGGAGCCCCGCCGTTTTGCATTGTCCTACGCAATACTGGCTCCTAACCCACATAACCTCCAGCCTTGGCTTGTTGATCTGTCGCAGCCAGATGTGGTGACGTTGCTGGCGGATCCTGATCGTCGCTTGCCGGAGACAGATCCTTATGACCGGCAGTTGACCATAGGGCTTGGCTGTTTCCTTGAGTTGATGCGCATCGCGGCATCGGTGCAGGGCTATCAGTTGGATATCACGCTGTTTCCCCACGGCGCAGATCAGGCGTTGATAGCGTCGCGGCCGGTTGCCAGCGTGCGTTTTACTCAGGCAGGTTTGCCTGCAGACCCGCTGTTCAACAGTATTCTGCAGCGCCGCTCGACCAAAGAGCCGTTTGATATGGGGCAACAGGTTGACGATATACACATCGCTGCGCTGAACCCGGCGAATGAGCGGGTGAGATTTTCCGGGACGCGTGAACCCGGGCAAGTTGAGGTGTTGCGGGCGCTGATCTGGAATGCCTATCAGGTGGAGTACTTAACACGCCCCAAGCTGCAGGAAAGTATTGATGTCATGCGTATGGGTAAGGCGGCCATCAATGCGACGCCGGATGGCATTGATATTGGCGGTATGCCGCTGGAGGGCATGCTGGCACTGGGTTTAATCACCAAAGCTGGTTTACAGACGCCCGGCACGGTTGCTTATCAAACCGGCCTGGATATGTATGAAACGATGTTTGCAGCAACGCCGGCTTTTGTCTGCTTAACAACAGCTGGTAACAGCCGCGAAGATCAGATTGCGGCCGGTCAAGCGTGGTTGCGGTTAAATTTGTTGACCACCCAACACGGCATGGCGCTGCACCCGGTCAGCCAGTGCCTACAGGAATATGAGGAAATGCAGACACATTACCGTCAAGCGCATATGCTGTTGGCGCAGTCAGGGGAAACGGTGCAGATGCTCGGGCGTTTGGGGTATGCTGCAGCCGTGGCACCGACCCCGCGCTGGAGATTGGATGAAAAAATCAGCATCACCTGAGTTACTCGAGATCAATGATGCACAGTTGATGTTCGACGTACTGAATGAGATTGGCATTATTTCCCAGCTCAGTCGTGCCAAGTTGGAATCGCGCCTGAATGATGGTCTGACACAACATCATTTTGGTGCGTTAAACCATCTGGTCAGACTGGGTGATGGCCGCACCCCTCTGGAGATGGCGCGCGCCTTTCAAGTCCCCAAAACCAGCATGTCGCACACACTGGCCGGACTGGAAAAACGTGGGCTGATCCGTATGGAACCCAATCCACAGGACGGGCGTGGCAAACTGATCTGGCTCACTGATGCCGGACGTGCGCTCCGTAACAGCGCTATCAGCAATATCATGCCCGATGTGATCGCCATGATCCCCGAGTTCAACAGGGACGACGCTGAAGCCGTGTTGCCGCTGCTGCGTAAGCTGCGGGTGTTGCTGGATGCGTCGCGGTGACGATGCGGATCCATGATTTCACGATTATTTGTTCAGCCTGCTACTTTGGTGTCGGGTCAAGTCCTTGACCGCTAACCCCGAGTAAACCAAATTGTTCTTCAGCCTTTCACCATCCCCACAAACGCCTTTTTGTGCTTCTCAAAACGCCGCTTGGGCGTTGAGTCTGCCAGCGCCATGGCCATCGCGGCGTTTAATTCATATGCGTTGGTGTCGTAATCCGCATCTGCCAGCGCCTGCCGGAAGCCCTTTAAGTGTGCCTCGCCGGCATGTAGTAGTTCCGGAATAAAAGAACTTGGAATGCTCAGGTCGTTTGGGTCTTCATATGACTTTTTGCAACCCTCAACATCTTTGGCGTGAAAGGTTTTGCAACGCGCAGGACGCACCTCGTAAATAGAGCACTGGCCGTTATCCAGAAAAGCGCACTTCAGATTGGCGGTGAGCTGCCCTTGTGTTGAAAGCGCCTGCAGGGTTTTTGTATTGGCGGCAAGGTCTTCCTGAAGTCGCGCAACCCGCGCCGGACTAAATTTTGCCCGCACGTAATCAACAATCCGGAACACTTCCTCTGCATGCACGTCCACTTTGAAGTAACAGCAATACCAACAGCCGGCCTGGCACGCGATGCCGCCCGAGACACTGGATACAATCACATTAGCAATAGCATCCTGACGTTTCTGGCTGGCAACCAGCGCGGGTTTCCAACCGTGCGATTTAATATCCGCTTGTGTGATAGCGTGTTCACGACGGGTGATTTCGGTAAACGGGTTAGGATGTTGGCTTGTGTTTTGTACCATGTGCAAGTGCCCGGGCGTGATGAGTCAGGATTACTTTTGCGGGCAAATCAAAAACTTTTCACCGGTGTGTTTGGCGTAATACTGCCGCACGGTATCCGCATCCAAAGCCTCCGCCAGCGACAATTCATTGGTGTAATGGCTGGCAAAAGTCGTGGTCAGCTCACGCGCCACGCGTGCCCGCAAACGTACAGCGACTTCCATGCCGGCTTTGGCGAGGAAGTTGGGCAATAACCAGCCGCCAACGCCCCACGCCATACCGTATGCGCGTTGCAGCTTGGTAGCGGACACGTCGAGATTGCCGTACAGATACACCTGCTTGTGTTTGACGGAACCATAAATGCTGTAGGCGCCGGGTGTGCGCGCTGCGGCGGCTTCCATACAGGTCAGAATGTCAGACGCCAATGTGCCACCACCAGTGGCATCAAAGGCCAGGGTCGCGCCAGTGGCGTGAATGGCATCGGTCAGCTCCGCCATAAAATTATCTGAGCTGGTATTGATCACGTGTTTGGCGCCCATGTTGCGCAGCAAGGCAGCCTGCTCTTCTTTGCGCACAATGTTGACCAACTCAACACCGTCGTCTTTGCAGATGCGCACCAGCATCTGGCCCAGATTTGATGCGGCGGCGGTATGCACCAGCGCGGTGTGACCTTCCATTTTCATGGTTTCAATCATTGACAGTGCAGTCAGCGGGTTCACAAAACACGAGGCGCCATCTTTAGCGGTATGGCCTTCCAGCAGCGGCAGACACGCAGCTGCATCCACACAACGATACTGCGCATACATGCTGCCGCCCATCACCGCCACCCGTTTGCCGGCCAGGCTTTGGGCCAGTGCGGAACTGCCAGTGGCCACCACCGTGCCTGCGCCTTCGTTACCCACGGCCAGTGCCTGCCCGACACGCGCCTTCATGGCGGGCATGGCCTGTGCGGGAACCGGCGCAATCAGCACGCGCTGATTGCCAGCACCGGATGTGTGAGCGGCGCTGATATCCGCGCGGCCAAACATCACGCCCTGATCTGACGGGTTTATGGGTGTTGCTTCAATTTTGACCAGCACCTGATCCGGGCCGGGTGTTGGTATGGGTTTTTCGATCAGCTCCAGGCGCAGTTCGCCGGATGCGTTGATGGTGGAGAACATTTGTAAAAAGGTGGTGTTTTTGGACATAGGGGGCTCAATAAATTAGTGACTGGTTTTTAAATATTCTTAAATCGTTTTGCCAGAAACATTCTGGCGTTGTTAACGTCCTTTCTGATGAATGACATACTCATCAAGCAACTGCCGAATCATTCTCTGATATTGCATGTCATGTTTTTCAGCTTCACTCTTAAAATACTCAACACTGTCAGAGCTTAAGGAAATAGTTACTTTGACATTCTGATTTTTCAGCGCTAATTCTGCCGGCGAAGGCAAAAAATCAGTGACAACTCTTACAGCTCCAATGGGTTCATTTGTGTATTTGATTTGATTCTTCATAAATCCTCCTGCCTTTCCGCCAGTATCCAGCACCGGAAATGCGTATTTTTGATGTCCTGTATGTAAAACGAACCGTCAAAATACCGGTTTGGGCGCAGTTAAGTCCAAAACAGTAATAACGTGGCTCATCAATACTGTGATCTAAATCTGCAGCAATAACTCGATTCTCATCGAGGAATGCATATTGTGCAGCTTCAAACGACACGCCATGCTTTTCCTGATTATCGAGGTTTTTGGCTTCATCCCACTCGAATGTCGATTTACTCATGACTGGACTATATATTGAGTATTGCTAAATAGCCATACTCACTAGTTTCTTTGAAACAACAGTAGCATCCCCACCCCGCGACAATCCGTCACACCCCTATGATTGCACCTTCCCCTTGCAAGTGGCACAGTAGCCACCATAAAGAAAGTACACGGAGTGATAGATATGAGCGGGCACAAACATTTCAGCATCGTGATTGTTGGCGCTGGCGCCGGCGGCATTTCAGTCGCCGCCAGTTTGTTGAAGCGCAAGCCGGATCTACAGATAGCCCTGATTGATAAAGCTGATAAAAACTACTACCAGCCTGGTTGGACGCTGGTCGGAGGCGGAGCCTTTGACATAGCCGCTACCGAGCGCCCGATGGCACCACTGATTCCCAAAGGCACAACGTGGATCAAGTCTGCAGTAGCAGGCTTTGACCCTGACAACAATCAGCTTGAGCTGGATGATGGTAGCCGGATTGGCTACGACCGCCTGATTGTTGCGCCGGGACTGAAGCTGAACTGGGCGGGTGTCGAAGGCCTGACCGACGCATTGGGCAAAAACGGAGTCACTTCCAACTATCGTTTTGATCTGGCGCCTTACACCTGGAAACTGGTGCAGGGACTCAAATCAGGCAAAGCCGTGTTTACACAGCCGCCCATGCCGATCAAGTGCGCAGGCGCGCCACAAAAGGCCATGTACCTGTCATCAGATCATTGGTACAAACAAGGTCTGCTGGGCAATAAGATCAATGTGGAAATGTACAACGCGGGCGCGGTGCTGTTTGGCGTCGCTGACTATGTGCCTGCGCTGATGGAATACGTGAAGAAGTACCAGATCAAACTGAACTTTACCCACAATCTGGTCAAGATTGATGGCGACAGCAAAACTGCCTGGTTTGTAAAAACCAGTGCCGATGGCAGCAAGGAAACAGTCGAAACGCAGTTTGACATGATTCACGTGTGTCCACCGCAGCAGGCGCCAGACTTTGTGCGCAGCAGTGCGCTGGCGGATGCAGCCGGTTGGGTTGATGTAGATCAGGCAACTCTCAAGCACAAGAAATACAATAACATCTGGTCATTGGGCGATGTGATGAATGCGCCCAATGCCAAAACCATGGCGGCGGCGCGTAAGCAGGCCCCCATTGTGGCGGTGAATATTCTGTCCGATATGGGCGTGATGACCGGCCTGGCTGAGTACGACGGCTACGGTTCCTGCCCATTGACGGTCGAAAGAGGCAAGATTGTTTTGGCTGAATTTGGTTTCGGTGGCAAGTTGCTGCACAGTTTTCCCGACTGGATCATCAACGGCAAACAACCAACCCGCGCCGCCTGGATACTCAAAAAAGACGTGTTGCCGTGGATGTACTGGAACGGCATGCTCAAAGGAAGAGAATGGATGGTGACCCCCACTACAAAGTCCTGACACCAAACCGGGACGGAGCTACAGCTCCGTCCCCAATGCCAAGAGAGAAGGTATCCACACAAAAACCCGGAACGAAGCCGCTGACAGCTCCGTCCCCAATGCAAAAGCCGCTGAGAGCTCCGTCCCCAATGCCACAAGAGAATAATGATGACCACACCAAAATGGGTAACCGACGACCTCGCCGTCGCTGAACAAATCACCGCCGCCGATGTCGATGCGCTAGCAGCTTCGGGTTTCAAATCCATCATCTGCAATCGACCAGACGGTGAAAGTTACGGCCAACCGCCGCGTCATGAAGTGGAGGCGGTTGCCGCAGAACATGACATCAAGTTCAGCTATATCCCGGTGATATCCGGCCAGCTGACCATGGAAGATATCGCCGCCATGAGTGCTGCGCTGGACGAGTTGCCCACACCTATCCTGGCCTACTGCCGTAGTGGTACGCGCTCTATACAGTTGTGGGGCCTGGCATCCGGTGTCAAAGGCATGCCGCCGGAGGCCATTGTTGCTGCCGGTGCCGCCGCGGGTTATGACCTTTCTGGCGTTGCTGGCTGGTTAGCCCAACAACATTAAACGATAGTTCGCCTTAAGCGACACACTCCGATGATAGGACTCGCCCCCAAAGGTCTGCAGCGCTGGTTCCCCATTCTGCAGTGGGGCCGGCAGTACCGCGGCCAGCAGTTTGCCGACGATATGCTGGCTGCCGTCATTGTGATGGTGATGCTGATCCCGCAGTCGCTGGCCTATGCCATGCTCGCAGGCTTGCCGCCGGAAATGGGTTTGTATGCCAGTGTTCTGCCACTGATCGCCTATACCGTGTTTGGTACCAGCCGTGCCTTGTCGGTCGGGCCGGTGGCGGTAATCTCGCTGCTGACTGCGGCGGCAATCAGTCGTCTGGCGCTTACGGACCCCGCGCAAATGATCAGTGCAGCGATGTTGCTGGCGCTGATGTCAGGTGTCTTTCTGCTGCTGATGGGAATCTTGCGTCTTGGTTTTGTGGCCAATTTTCTGTCGCATCCGGTGATCGCGGGATTCATAACGGCATCGGGCATTCTGATTGCACTGGGTCAGGTACCTGCGTTGCTGGGAATTCAGGGCGGTGGGCATACCTTGATTGAGCTCTTGCACTCGTTAGGGCTGAGTTTGCTGGAGACTGTAAATGCGCCCAATTGGCCCACCAAAACGGTCGGTCTGATCACACTGCTGTATCTGTTCTGGTCGCGTAGTGCGCTGGCGCCGTTGTTGCGTAAAGCAGGCATGTCAGAGCGTGGCTCGACCATGATGGCGCGCTTAAGCCCGATCCTGGCGGTGGTCGGCAGTGGTTTTGCGGCGTGGTATCTCGATCTGGGCGCTAAAGGCTTGGCCCTGGTGGGCACGGTGCCCGCCGGATTGCCCGGACTGACGGTGCCGGATGTCTCTTTCACCATGTTGCAGGCGTTGGCAGCACCGGCAGTGATGATTGGCATATTGGGTTTTGTTGAGTCTGTGTCTGTTGCACAGGGACTGGCGGCCAAAAAGCGTGAACGTATCCACCCGGATCAGGAATTGGTTGCGCTGGGCGGCGCCAACATTGCTTCGTCATTTGCCGGTGGATTTCCGGTTGCTGGCGGCTTTTCCCGCTCAGTGGTGAATTTTGATGCGGGCGCGGCGACACCGGCGGCCGGTTTTTACGCGGCTGTGCTGATCGGTGTGGCAACGTTTGTGTTAATGCCAATGCTGGCCTGGTTACCCCGCGCCACACTCGCGGCAACCATCATTGTGGCAGTCTGGTCACTGGTGGATTTCAGCATTCTGAAAAAGGCCTGGAATTACTCTCGCGCCGATTTTCTGGCGGTATTGAGCACCATTGTGATGACACTGGCGATGGGGGTTGAAGCGGGTGTTGGCGCGGGCGTGTTGGTGTCCATTCTTGTGCATCTGTATAAAAGTTCACGCCCGCATGTGGCCATTGTCGGCGAGGTTCCCGGCACCGAACACTTCCGCAATGTGCAACGCCACCAAGTGGTGACTCATCCCCATATTCTGTCGCTGCGCGTGGATGAAAGCCTGTATTTTGCTAATACACGCTTTCTGGAAGATCTGGTTTATAAAGAAGTGTCTGAGCGACCAGCGCTGAAACACATCATTCTGATGTGCAGCGCCGTGAATGAAATTGACCTGAGCGCACTGGAATCACTGGAGGCCATCAACAGCCGCCTCGGTGATCTGGGCATCAAACTGCATCTGTCTGAAGTGAAAGGCCCAGTGATGGATGCGCTCAGGCGCAGCCACTTTCTGCATGACATCACCGGCAAGGTGTACATGAGCCAGCATCAGGCGGTGACGGATATTCTGCTGGCTGAATAGTTTTATCCTACAAACTACTGCCACCCGACAAAAAGTCGCGCTTACCCAGTGCCACGCCGTTGTGTCGCAAAATGTTGTAAGCCGTGGTGACATGGAAATACAGATTGGGGAATACCCAGTGGTTCAGGTACTGCAGCCCTTTGAATTCAAACTCACTGGGCCCTGCCTGAATTTTGATGTGCTTGTCTTCTGAGCCGTCGATCTGCGCGGCAGTCAGCGTTTCCAGAAAAGCGATGGTCTTGGCGATACGTGCTTGCAGTTCTTCAAAGGTGCTCTCGGTGTCATCGAATTTGGGATTGTCGACACTCGCCAGGCGGGCGCCGCCGCCTTTGACCATGTCGCTGGCAATCTGAATCTGGCGGGAGAGGGGGAACATATCCGGTGCCAGGCGGCCATTGATCAGCACCGACGGGTCAATGTTTCTGCTGGTAGCCGAGGCCTCAGCCTTTTCCATAATGGCAGACAGGTTTTTTAACACGTGGATAAAAACGGGCACAGAGTTGTTGTACATGGACTGCGACATAAAAACCTCAATCAGTTAAAAAGTGCGCCACATGGCGCGGAAAAATCAAACTATTAATGGCGTGATGCTTATCCTTAAAGCGGGCAAGTGCATACTGAAGCTCAGCGCTCCACGGCAATCGCCACGCCCTGTCCGCCACCAATACACAAGGTTGCAATGCCTTTGTGTACATCCCGCCGGATCATTTCGTGAATCAGTGTGACCAGCACGCGGCAACCCGAGGCGCCGATCGGGTGACCAAGCGCAATCGCACCGCCATTCACATTAACTTTATCCATGTCCCACTGCAGCTCGCGCGCGACAGCCAATGATTGCGCGGCAAACGCTTCGTTAGCCTCAATCAGATCCACCTCATCCAGTGTCCAGCCAGCGTTGGCCAGTACTCGTCGGGTGGCTGATACCGGGCCGATGCCCATAATCGCGGGATCAACACCGGCATTGGCCCAGGCCTTGATGGTGACCAGTGGTGTGAGACCAAGTTCGTCGGCGCGGGCTTTGCTGCATACAATCACCGCCGCGGCACCGTCATTCAGACCCGAGGCATTGCCGGCAGTGACACTGCCACCCGCTTTAAACGCAGCCGTCAGTCGTGCCAGGCCTTCCAAGGTGGTGCCGGCGCGAGGGCCTTGGTCTTTATCAAACAGCGTCACTACGCCTTTTTTCTGCGGGATGCTGATGGGAATAATTTCACTGCTGAAGCGACCGGATTCCATGGCGGCCAGCGCTTTTTGCTGTGAGCTCAGTGCAAACACATCCTGTTGCTCGCGGCTGATCTGATACTTGTCGGCCAAATTTTCTGCCGTGATTCCCATATGGTAATTGTTAAAGGCGTCCCACAAGCCGTCGTGCAGCATGGTATCAATCGCTTGCCAATGGCCCATTTTCTGGCCGCTGCGAGAATTGGGCAGCACATGGGCGGACAGGCTCATATTCTCCATGCCACCGGCCACAATCATTTCTGCATCGCCGGCTACAATGGCCTGTGCGGCAAGATGCACCGCCTTGAGTCCGGAGCCGCAGACTTTATTGATGGTCATGGCGGGTGTTTCTATACCCAGACCTGCGCGGATGCTGGTTTGCCTGGCGGTATTCTGACCGCACCCGGCGGTCAGTACATGGCCCATAATGACTTCGTTAACATCGCTGGGATTGATGCCGTGGCGTGCAATCAATGCCTTGATAATCTGACTGCCTAGTTCTGTGGCTGGGACAGCTGACAGCTCGCCCTGAAACGTACCAATGGCACTGCGGCCGGCGGCAACAATCACAACTTCCTGCATAAAAACCTCGTTAACGATTAACGCGATGGTTAATCAACTGTTCAACAACAGACGGATCGGCCAGTGTGCTGGTGTCACCCAGATGCTCAATTTCATTGGCGGCAATCTTGCGCAGAATGCGACGCATGATTTTGCCGGAGCGGGTTTTGGGCAAGCCGGGTGCAAACTGGATAATCTCCGGTTTGGCAAACGCACCAATTTCATCTGCTACAAATTTGATTAACTCTTTGCGCAGTTCTTCGGACTCAGGGATGCCGGTCATCAGCGTGACATACGCATAAACGGCGTTGCCTTTGATGTCGTGCGGATAACCCACCACCGCCGCTTCCGCGACTTTTGGGTGTAATACCAGTGCGCTTTCCAGCTCAGCAGTGCCAAGGCGGTGGCCGGATACGTTGATGACGTCGTCCACGCGGCCAATGATCCAATAATAACCGTCTTCATCACGACGAGCGCTGTCGCCGGTAAAGTAGTAACCAGGATAGGCTTTGAAATAGGTGTCCACACAACGTTGATGGTCGCCAAACACGGTGCGGATCTGTGCAGGCCAACTGCCGGTAATCACCAGATTACCTTTGCCTGCGCCCTCAATGATTTTGCCGTGGGAGTCCAGCAACGCAGGTTTGACCCCAAAAAACGGCAGTGATGCAGAGCCTGGTTTCAGGTCGGTGACACCGGCCAGCGGGCTGATCATGGTGGAGCCGGTTTCGGTCTGCCACCAGGTATCCACAATGGGGCGGCGGTTTTCACCAACAACACGGTAGTACCACTCCCAGGCTTCCGGATTGATGGGTTCACCCACCGAACCCAACAGCCGCAACGATGCACGTGAGCTGGTGTTGACCAGATCATCACCCAGACTCATCAGTGCTCTGAGCGCGGTTGGTGCGGTGTAAAAAATATTCACTTTATGTTTGTCTATCACCTGCCAGAAACGCGAGGCATCGGGATACGTGGGCACGCCTTCAAAAATGAGTGAGGTGGCACCATTGCACAGCGGGCCGTACACAATGTAACTGTGGCCGGTCACCCAGCCCACGTCCGCGGTGCACCAGTACACTTCACCTTCACGGTAGTCGAACACATAACGGTGGGTCATGGCAGCCTGCAGCAGATAACCGGCTGTGGTGTGCAACACACCTTTGGGTTTGCCGGTAGAGCCGGAGGTGTAGAGAATAAACAGAGGATCTTCGGCGTCCATGATTTCAGGTTCACACACAGCGCTGACATGGGCTGCTGCGTCGTGATACCAGACATCGCGGCCGGTGTGCCAGTCAATTGCATTGCCGGTGTGTTTGACCACAATCACGCTGTGCACATTGGGGCACTGCGCCAGGGCTTTATCGACGTTAGCTTTTAAGGGTATGAATTTGCCGCCCCGTACACCTTGATCAGCGGTGATGACGGTCTGGCAGTCGGAGTCCTGAATGCGGTCACGAATGGCGTCGGGTGAAAAGCCTCCAAACACCACGGAATGTATGGCGCCGATTCGTGCACAGGCCAGCATGGCGTAAGCAGCTTCCGGGATCATTGGCATGTAAATACACACCCGATCACCTTTTTTTACACCACGTTGTTTTATGACGTTGGCAAGTCTGCTGACTGCCTCATGTAACTCAGCGTAAGTGATGTGTTTGCTGTCGGTGGGATCATCGCCTTCCCAGATAAACGCGGTCTGAGAGGCGCGCTGCGGCAGGTGACGGTCAATACAGTTCCAGCTGACGTTGAGTTTGGCGTCTTTAAACCAGGTCACTGAACCCTTGCTGAAGTCGCCTTCGTAGACTTTGCTGTACGGGGAAAAGAAGCTGAGATACTGATTGGCTTGTTCCCCCCAGAAGGACTCTGGATCAGTAATGGAGTGTTCATACATGCGCGAGTAACCCGCCTGATCTATCAAGGTGTGCTGGCTGGAGAAACCGCTGGCCGGGTAGATTTTTTCTTGCGACATGTTGTGCTCCTTGTTGGTTATTAACTCTTGCCCCGTCAGGTGGTGCGCGCGGTGCTACAGGTTGACTTCAATATTGTCGATCAGGCGTGTTGTACCCACATATGCGGCCGCCAGTATCACCAGTTGTTTGTCGTCAGCACTGGCCGGCTCCAGTGTATCTGCCCTGCAGATTGACAAATAATCCGGCCGCATCTGTCTGGATTCAAACACAGACTTTGCTGCTTGTTCCAGCGCAGCAAAATCACGCGCCCCGTTCTTGATCTGTGCAGCGGTGTCACGCAGCGTCTGAATGATCGTCAGCGCGGTGAGTTTTTGCTCCGCGTTGAGATAACCATTACGCGAGCTCAGGGCCAGGCCGTTTTCATCGCGCTCGGTGGCCACGCCGGTCAGTTGGATACCAAAACACAGATCTGCGTTCATTTTGCGGATGACTTTAAACTGCTGGTAGTCCTTGAGGCCAAACACGGCATGATCCGGTTTTACCAGATTAAAGAGTTTGCTGACCACCGTGGCCACACCATCAAAATGTCCGGGCCTGCTGGCACCACAATGTCTCGCTGAAATGGCGGGCACAGACACAACCGTGTGTTCGTCCAGACCCAAGGGATACATTTCCTTGACTGATGGGGCAAACAAAACGGCGCAGCCCGCAGCAGTGAGTTTCTCGATATCAGCGTCAGGTGTACGCGGGTATTTGTCGAGATCCTCGTGGCGGCCAAACTGCATGGGGTTCACAAAAATCGTGCTGACAACTACATCGGCCAGTTCCACGGCTTTTTCGACCAGACGCACATGGCCCCGGTGCAGGTTACCCATGGTCGGCACCAGTGCAATTGATTTGCCTTCGCGCCGGTAAGTGTTTAACAGTTGGTGCAGTTCACTGGCCTGATGGCAAATTATCATGAGCTGAATTCCGTGGCGTGATTACCTGACGTTTAATCGAAACAGTGTTCTGGCGCAGGGAACTGGCCAGACTTGACGGCATCGGCATAGGCTTTGATTGCGCCAGCGATACCATTGTCCGATTCAGGCAAAAAGTTCTTAACAAATTTGGGTTTGATGGGTGATATTCCCAGCAGGTCATGCAACACCAGCACTTGTCCGGTGGTATGCGGGCCTGCGCCTATGCCTATCACCGGGATCTGCAGCGCCTCCGTAATACGTTTGGCCAGCGCCGTGGGAACACACTCCAGCAACAAAATACTGGCGCCTGCCTCTTGCAGCAACAAGGCTTCCTTGACCATGTTTTCCGCTTGAACAGGATCTCTTCCCTGTACCAGATAACCCCCGATGCGATTGATGGACTGGGGCGTCAGACCCATGTGCACGCACACAGGAATGCCCCGCTCAGCCAGCAGCCGTGTTGAGCTCTCCAGCCACGCACCACCTTCAAGTTTGACCATCTCAGCGCCGGCACGCATCAGTGCCGCGGCGTTTTCAAGTGTTTCAGTATCGGACGAGTAACTCATAAATGGCATGTCTGCCATCAGGAAGGCGCGTTTGTTGGCGCGTTTTACACATTGCACGTGATAAACCATGTCGGCCATGGTCACCGGCAAGGTGCTGTCATGACCCTGTAGCACCATGCCCAGCGAATCGCCGACCAGAATAACGTCGATCCCGGCATCGTTCAGCAATCCGGAAAAGCATGAGTCGTAGGCGGTCAGGCAGGAAAATTTCTGGCCGCTTGCCCGTATTTTATTGAGCGAGTTCAGAGTGATGTGTTGTGTCGCTGATTGTGTGCTCATGACAATTTCCTCCGGGCGGCAATCACAGCAAGGCCAGACTGGGATTGAAATAATGGATACCTTGTGGTGCCTGCAGGATACGATCAACCAGTTGTTGGTAGTGCTCATCGCGGCCAACAAGATCGATATCGGTGCTGTTGACAATCAAGAGTGGTGACTTGTCGTAATAATGAAAAAACGACGTGTAGGCGTCGTTCAGTCTGTTGAGATAGTCCGCTTCGATGGCCTGCTCTGCAGGGATGCCACGCTTGTGTATGCGACTGAGCAGCACATGGGTCGGCGCCTGCAAATAAATCACCAGATCAGGAACCGGTGCGTGTACGGTCAGATGCCGGTAAACGTTTTCATACAAACCAAATTCATCTGGGTCAAGATTCTGAAAGGCAAACAAACGGTCTTTGTCGATCAGGAAGTCTGCCACGCGCACGGGCTCAAACAAATCGTCCTGTTTCAGGTCCTGCAATTGCTGCGCGCGCTGGAACAAAAAAAACAATTGAGTGGACAGCGCATACTGTTTGGGATTGCGATAAAACCGCTCGAGAAAGGGGTTTTCTTCTGGTTTTTCGAGAACAACGTCGTAATTGAACGTTTGTGCCAAGCGCTTGGCCAGGCTGGTCTTACCAACACCAATCGGGCCTTCCACCGCGATGTAACGTGGTAATGGTTTAATCACTGGCCTGCTCCACCCTCGGTGCCGATGATGATCTGGGTTTGCGACGGCGTTTGCGCGGTGGTTTGATGTTGCTCAATGCTTCGATCATGACTTCCTGCCCAGCGCGATCGGCCAGCTGGTATTGCGTCCACCAGTCGCCGGCATTGTCCAATTGCTCACCGGATTCTTCGCGCAACAATAGAAAATCGTAAGCTGCTCTGAAGCGTGGATGTGCAATCACGCTTTCAACCTGTTTGCGACTTTGAGGTTGCATACGCCATTGTAATTCCCATATCTCGCGCATCACGGCGGTGAAGCGTTTGGGGATGGCGGTAAATCTCAGCTGCTCAAGAATCGTGTCAGTGGCCGCATCCTGCATGGCCGCTAACGGTGCCAGGCGATCCTGGAACTGTTCACGCAAGATCGCCTGCATGGCTGGCCACAGCAAGGCCGCGTACAAAAAAGCCGGTGTCACGGATTTGCCGTCTGCCAGACGTTTGTCGGTGTTTTGCAGTGCCAGTTGTACCAGTCTGCTGTCGGTGGAGTTTTTATCGCCCAGGCAGCGTAGTGTGGGTTTGAACAGGTAATCGGCCACCTTGTAACGGCGCAGCAGTTCGAAGGTTGCTTCGGCCTGGCCCCCGGTAAACAGTTTCACTGTTTCATCAAACAGACGCGCCGGGGAAATTGACTCCAACAGAATGGCCAGTCGGGCGATCGGGGCCTCAGTGTCTTTGTGAATGCGGAAATCCAGTTTGGCTGCCAGCCGGATGGCACGTAGTATGCGCACCGGATCTTCTTTGTATCGGGTTTCCGGATCACCGATCATACGGATCAGCCGGTCTTCGATGTCACTGAGTCCATTCACAAAATCCAGTAACCAGAAACCATTAGCGGTGTAATAAAGCGCGTTGACGGTAAAGTCACGGCGCACGGCATCTTCATTGATGCTGCCATATACATTGTCGCGCAGGATCATACCGGTGCTTGAGTGTGCGGAATCCAGATCCCTGATGTGGCGGCGCGATTCGCCTTCCTCGACTTCGGTTTCAATTTCATGATGGGCGCGGAAGGTAGTGACTTCGATGATTTCCTGGCCGAAGCGCACATGGGTGATCTTGAACCGCCGGCCGATAATACGTGAGTTGCGAAACACCTCTCTGACATCTTCTGGCGTTGCATCCGTGGAGATATCGAAGTCCTTGGGGTGGCCGCCCAGTAACAGGTCACGGACTCCGCCACCAACCAGAAAAGCCTGAAACCCCGCTTCATTGAGGCGATAAAGCACTTTAAGCGCATTGGGGGAAATATCGCGACGTGAAATGTTGTGATCTTCGCGTGCTACCACCTGAACGTTACTCAGATCCAGTTTGCGCAGCGCGGCGGGCAGCTCACTGCGTCCATGCGCTGCGCCAAGATTGCCTGTTCTGGCGGGCTGCGCGGAGGGCTGCTCAATACGGGTGTTGTGCGGGTTGCGTGGTGACCGGCGTTTTGGCTCTGCCGGTAATGGCTTCTGGCGTGGTTCTGCTTTTTTGGCGTCAGGTTTTTCAGTGACACCGCTGCCGCTTTGGCCGGACTTGCCAAAAAGCATTTTTACCAGCTTCTTAATCATCAGGTGTCTAGCTCAAGGTCACTTCTGTTGATGGACACAAGCTCAATTGGATACAGACATAACAGCTTGTTGTTGACGCAGACATCGTCAGCGACAGAGGCGGCAATAATACACTGAAGTATGGAATGTGTGCAGGGGAAATGCTCTGGGGGGTGACTTGACCCCCCCGCAAGGAAGGTATGTTTTATTGTTATTATTGTTTTTTTTGTTCTTCTTAAGTAGGCACTCAAGTCAAGTGCGCTAGTTTGTTCATCAGTACCAGCAGTAATTACGCAATACGCTTATTTTTGTCTGCTCGCCCGATCTGATTATTTTTATTATTTTTGAGCACCAATTTTTGATGCTATTTTTTTTGTTATGCGTCGTTATTTTTATTATTTCTTTTTCTTATTGTAAGACGACTAAAGCATTTAGCGTGCCACAATGACAAAGCATATATATAACAACAAGATATGATTTTATGGGGGGGCGGAAATCTGTGTTTGAGTAGCAAGTGTTACTAAAACACTCTTACAAAATGAGTAGATGGGTATCGGTAACAGTTTTAAGCGTGTTTCTTTTTGCGGGGCAGGCCGAATCGCTGGCGGCGCTCCCACAGGCATTTGCGGCTGATGCCCAGTTTTTTGGCCAACTGGGTTTCATTCATCTGGTCCTGATGTTCAAGGACAAACTTCTGAAAATAGTCTTCGAGAGACAGCTCTTCCGCAGCGTCAGTCTCATCCGCGCTGTGCTGATCAATCATGGATCGCTCGATCAATGGCCGTATGGTGCGTTTATTACCCGTCAGGTCGATGGCCAGCAATTCTGCCCCGATCTCTTCGGATTCCGCCAATACCACTGCCCGTTCAATCGCGTTTTCTAGTTCGCGCACGTTCCCCGGCCATGGATAGGTGGAAATCGCTTGTGTGGCATCATTGGTGAAATACAGCAGCGGTGACTTGAGCCGTTTGCAGGTGCGCTCCAGAATGGCATCCGCGAGCTCAAGGATGTCGTTACCGCGTTCTTTCAGTGGCGGTATCAGCAGCGCCATGACGTTAATGCGGTAATACAGATCTTCGCGGAATTCACCATCAATCACCAATTGTTTGAGATCGCGGTGGGTGGCAACCACCAGTCTTACATCAACTTTGCGGGATTGCACAGAACCCACTTTTCGTATTTCGCTTTCCTGCAGAACACGCAGCAGCCTAGCCTGAGCATCCAATGGCAACTCGCCAATTTCATCCAGAAACAAGGTGCTGCTGTTTGCGGCTTCCACCAGCCCGGTGCGGTTGGCAGTTGCACCCGTGAAGGCGCCTTTTTCATGTCCGAATAGCTCGGATTCGATGAGATTTTCAGGAATAGCTGCACAGTTGACCGAAATCATTTCCGAGTCTTTGCGATCGCTTAACTGATGAATGGCGCGCGCCACCAGTTCTTTACCGGTACCCGATTCACCATTAATCAGCACGGTTGAGCTGGTCTGTGCGACTTTGCGTATGCGACGGAACAATTCCATCATTTGCGGACAGCTGCCGATCATGCCGGGAACCGGCGGCTCTGGCGGTGGTTCTACCGATTTTGGTGCAACATTTTTGCCGGCATTGTCTTTGATAATGCGCTCGACGGTTTGCAGCATCTCTTCGTGTTCAAACGGCTTGGGGATATAGTCCACCGCGCCCAGTTTCATGGAGTCAATGGCGGATCGCAAACTGGAGTAACTGGTCATAATCAGCACCGGAGTGCGTGTTGCTTTGATCAGATCGGTGCCAGGGGCGCCCGGCAGTCGCAGATCGCTGATGACTATATTGAAGCTGTTCTCGGCCAGTACTGCGACAGCTTCCTTCACGGACCCGGCTTCACTGACGATATAGCCGTGGCGTTCAAGCAGGCGGCGCAATGCAGTGCGGATGACCGGTTCATCCTCTACAACCAGAACTTTGTAATGTGCAGTCATTCAATTACTCGATTTGCTGTTTGTTTGAGAACAGTCTGAAGAGGCTGGCTCAGCTTTTGTTTAGTGTCTCATCATAACAAGGAAAACTCAGCACTACTTTTGCGCCCGGGTTATTCCGCTTAGCAGTGGCATTCATTATATCAATATGTCCTCCGAGGTTTTCAACCAGGCTGTATACCAGTGCCAGACCAAGACCGGTGCCTTCGCCGGGTTCCTTGGTGGTAAAAAACGGCTCAAATACCCGGTCACGAATGGCCTCGGGGATACCACTGCCTTCATCGGCGACACTGATCTGTATCGACGCGGCGATGCGTTCACAGTCGATACGAATAGTGCTCTCTGCAGGGCTGGCGTCGCGTGCGTTGTTTATCAGATTCACCAACACCTGCAGCAACTGCTGTGAGTCCCCGAGTATGCGGGCATTTGGCTCAGAGTGCACATCAAAGTGCATGTGTTTGCCCTTCTTGTTGAGAGAGATCAGTGCAATTGCTTCATCAATACACGCTGCGGCCAGCACAACTTCATGCCGCTGGTCAGCTTTGTTGTGGCTGCCGCTGTGGGCAAAATTGACCAGTGACTGCACAATGCGGGAGGTACGGTCGGTCTGTTCAATGATCTGTTTTGCCATGCTGCGCAACTCGTCGTTGGATGTTTCATCTCTGATATTCTGGGCCAGGCAGGCAATGCCAGTGATGGGATTACCAATCTCGTGGGCTACCCCGGCCGCAAGCCGGCCAATGGATGCCAGGCGCTCGCTGTGTGCCAGTTCTTCTTCCAGCAACTCGGTTTCTGTCAGATCTTCCAGGAGGACAATGATGCCGTCCTGCTCAATACGTCGGCTGGTGGATTTTTCAATCACCGCTTTATGCAGACTGATGTAACGTTTTCCGCCATTCACGTTGATTGTCAGTTTGTGCTGATGTGCCGTTTCACCGTGTAAAAACTGGTTCAAGAGTTTGTACCAGGGGTTGCCGATTTCACTCAGATGCATACCAACAGCTTCCTCGGTCGTAATGCCCGTCAGCGTCTCCATGGCATGGTTCCACATAATGATCTGGTCGTCGGGGCCCAGAGAGCAGACGCCCAGCGGCAGATCCATCAATATCTGCCGATGATAACGCCGCAGGTTGTCCAGATCAGCGGCCATGCCTGACAAATTGCTTCGGTACGCTTCGATACGGCTTTCGATAGCCGTCACGTCTGCCGAGACACTTTCCTTGGTGGAGGTAAATGGCAGAAATCTGTCAATCAAATCATGTGCGATTGCTGGCCCCAGCAATCCGGACAGGTTTGCTTCTAGGCGACTGCGCAGCTGGCGCAGGGCCTGTGGCCGGTTGTCCTGTTTATCCATATTGAGATCACGAAGTGCCTGCATGACCTCTCGTGTAGCAGTGCGCTCCCCCAAAGGTTTGGTCAGCTGGGCAATAAACTCCTGCGGTGAACTTGCTGTGAGTCCTGCCCGTCGCTGGCGTCGGAGGTTGTCAACCGAGCAGATATCGGCAGATATCCGTTCCTCAGTCGAGCTACGTGTCAACAGCGAAACCAGCATAAATAGGGCAATATTGCAGATCAGCGACAGCACAACAATTTCGCGGGTATTCATGTTACCCAGGGTAAAGAAATTGGTGCCTGATGCCACGGGCAGTACCAGAAAGACAAACCAGACGGCCGTTCCTGCGGCGAGGCCGGCCATGAATCCTTTCTTGTTACCTTTGGGCCAGTACAGTAACGCAACAATGGCCGGCAGGAACTGCAGGCTGCCGATCAGACCAATACTGCTGACGGCTCTGATGCTCTGGTCGTCGGAAGGCATGTAATAAAACAGAAAGCCACCCCAGATCAATGCGGCGATCAGTGCCCGACGTTTCCACAATAACCAGCGATAGATATCCTGGCGCGCACTGGGTTGCCACACCGGCAGAATCAGGTGGTTCAGGCACATCGTAGACAGTGCCAGTGTTATCACGATGATCAGGCCACTGGCTGCAGACATGCCGCCGATAAAACCAATAAGGGTAAACAGCTCAGAATCATAGTATGTACCCAGAGTGACCGGATAATACTCCATGGGTGACAGAGCCCCAGAGCGTAAACCGGCCCAGAGGATAGGTAACACTGGCAGGCTTAACAGCAGGAAATACAACGGCAGGCCCCAGCTGGCGACGCTGAGCGCGCGGGGGTGGTTGTTTTCATGGAAGGTCATATAAAACATCTGCGGGGTCGCGACGGCGGCGCTGAAAAAAACCAGTACCATGATCTGGAAGGTCCCAGGAGGCGCAGGCTCTTTGATTCTTCGCAGCAGTTCCGGTTGTTCTCTGACCCATTGCTCCATGAGATCAAAACTGCCGAAGCCTTTGTAGATTGCAAAAAAGCCCACGGCCAGCAGCGCCACCAATTTGACCAGGGACTCAAATGCGATGGTCATAACCAGTCCTTCATGACGTTCTCTGCCGGAGCCTTTGCCGGTTCCGAAAAAGATTGAAAACAGCGTAATCAACAGGCAAAACGTGATCGCCAGTGTTGTCTCTGAAGCGTCGGGTGACAGCAGGCTGACGGTGGTGGCAACCGCCTGAATCTGCAAGGACAACAGCGGCATCACCACCAGTAACATGACCAAGGTGGTCAGTGTGCCCGCCCATGGACTGCGATACCTGAAGGATAACAAGTCAGCGAGGGAGCTGAGTTGGTAAGTTTTGGTGAGATTCAGGATAGGCCGCAGTAACAACGGTGATAACAAAAACGCCATGGATATGCCAATAAAGGGCGCCAGATATCCATAACCATCACGGAATGCGTTGCCGGTTGACGCGTAATACGACCACACACTGGCAAACACGCCCAGTGACAGTACGTAAACCACAGGATGTCTGACAACACGTTCGGGTATCCAACCGCGCTCGGTAATGTAGGCGATCCCGAAAAGAATGATCAGGTAACCCACTCCCAACGCAAATAATGTACTTAACTCAAAGGTCATCGGCGTTTTGTTCCCGGAATGACCAGGCGGCCAGGGCGATGACAACAAAACAGATCAGCAGTGGGCGATACCATGCCCCATGGGGCTGCATCGACCATTCCACGCTGAGCAGGAACAGCAGGTAGCTGAAAACCAGAAAAATCAGTGTGGATGGCGGAATATACATACGTCTGAGGCCTAGCCTAGTTGATGTCCGACCGGGATATTAGCCAACTTGGGCACACGCTGTATATCCCAGCGTTCAATTGCCCGTTGCAGAAGGCTTTGAGGAGTTTCAGTCTGCGGGTTGCCGCTGAGGTCCTGCCCGAGAAAACGCAGTGCCTCTCTGAGGTAGACGCGGCTGCTAGACGGCTCCAGAGCTTTGGCAAAGTGTTGTTTGCTGAGCTTCTGTCCCATGGCGTTGCAGGCGACTGGGATATGAGCATAACGAGGTGTCTGATAGCCCAGAATTTGCTGCAGGGCGATCTGTCTTGGTGTGGAATCTATCAGGTCGTATCCGCGCACAACATCGGTTACTCCCTGCCATGCATCATCCACCACCACGGCCAACTGGTACGCAATCAGTCCATCGCGACGGCGCAGGACAACGTCTCCACATTGTGATGGCAGATTCTGTTGATAGATCCCCTGGATTCTATCCTCAAACTGGATGTTGGTATCGGGCAAGCGCAGCCGGATAGCAAAGTCATCAATGGGCGGGCTGGCGCGGTTACGGCATAAATTATCGTAAACGCCCTCATTGCTGCGGCTACGCTGCCTGGAGCAATCACAACCGTAGGTCATGTTCTGGTCATTCAAAAAGGTCAGGCTATTGTGGTACTCAGTCAGCCGATCGCTCTGATAGAGCACGTCTCCATCCCAATGCAAGGCAAATGCGTCAAGAGTCTCCAGTATCTGTTGTGCAGCACCCGCCGGTTCACGGCTGGGATCAAGATCTTCCATGCGCAATAGCCAGCGGCCGTGATGAGCGCGTGCATCCAGAAAAGATGCCAGTGCGGAGAGCAGAGAACCAAAATGTAAAGTGCCGGTAGGCGAGGGGGCAAAACGACCAACGTAGCCAGGTTTCGCATCAGTCCATGAGGACTGACCCGGTTCCACAAGAGTGCTTTTACCGGGCGAGGACGGTCTCAAGGAGCAGGCCGCTGGCGACTCAGGCGCCCCACTGTTTTTCGCGGATTTCATCCAGTGTTTTGCAGTCTATGCACTTGTCAGCTGTCGGACGAGCCTCGAGACGGCGGATGCCAATTTCGATACCACAGGACTCGCAGTAGCCATAATCGTTCTGAACGATTTTCTCGATGGTTGAGTCAATTTTTTTAATCAGTTTGCGCTCACGGTCACGGGTACGCAATTCAAGGCTGAATTCCTCTTCCTGAGTCGCCCTGTCCGCGGGGTCTGGATAATTGGCAGCATCGTCCTGTAAATGGTGAACTGTGCGGTCAACTTCTTCCATGAGCTGGCTGCGCCAATCGCGCAGGATGAACTTGAAGTGCTCTCGCTGTGCTTCGCTCATATATTCTTCGCCCTTTTTTGGTGTGTAGGGCGTGAACGTTTTTAGTAAGGACGATTGTTCTGCAGCAGATTGTTTTTTGGACATGGTTAACAAGGCCTCATACCCTATTAGACGCTTAACAGTAGCGCGATCCGGCACACTTGCCAACTGACTATTGGGCGGTCACGGATTTTGGCAAGCGCGGTAAGCTACCAGATTATTACCGCCCAGACCAGAAATAATGTTAAGGTCGCCCATCTTGCCCGGCAGACGCCTGCTTATTCCGTGCTGGCAGTCAATTCACATACCATACCGCATAACTATGACAGAATTCAGACTCCCCCCCGCAGACAGAACCCGACTCGTCAATCCCTTCAGGGTCATGAATGTGATGGAACGTGCCCGTCAGTTGCAGGCAAGCGGCAGAGATATCATTCACCTGGAGGTGGGGGAGCCTGATTTCCCCACGGCCCAACCCATCGCTGATGCCGGCATGTCGGCTTTGAGAGCAGGTAATACTGCGTACACCCCTGCAGCAGGATTGCCGGAGTTGCGTGAGCGCATCGCGGCGTTTTACCAGCAGCATCATGGTATCAACCTGAATCCGTCACGTATTCTGGTGACCCCGGGGGCCAGCGGGGCATTGGTACTGCTGTCTAATTTGTTGCTCAATCCGGGCGACACCGTATTGATGCCAGACCCCGCCTATCCTTGTAATCGCAATTATGTTCACCTGGCCGGTGCCAGGGCGCGGCTGATTGCTCCGCAAACTGTCGGCGATGCTGCACCGGACATCGTGCAGCTTGAGGCGGCGTATGATGAGACGGTGAAGGGTTTATGGCTGGCTTCTCCGGCTAACCCTACAGGAGCGGTTATTCCGCATACCCGCCTGATAGCATTGGGTCAGTGGTGTGACTCCCGTCAAGTGCATCTGATGGTTGATGAAATCTATCAAGGTCTGGATTTCAGTTCGCCCTCTGCAGTCAGTCGTGCGATGGGCGATTTACCCAGCGCATTGGCTCTGGGGGGCAATACAATTGTGATTAACAGCTTTTCTAAATACTTTGGTATGACGGGATGGCGTCTCGGCTGGATTGTTGTGCCGGAGTATCTGATCACCACCGCCAACATTCTTGCCCAGAATCTGTTTATCTCTGCGCCGACGATTTCGCAGATTGCGGCCTTGAGGGCGTTTGATGCAGATGTTGTTGAAATTCTCGAGCAGCGTCGCGCAGCGTTTAGACAGCGCCGGGACTACCTGTCATCGGCACTAACATCGTTGGGATTTGAGCTGCCCTGGCAGCCACAGGGCGCATTCTATTGTTATGCCGATATCAGCCGATTCAGTGATGACTGTGAGCAGTTCTGCCACCGATTGCTGGAAGATCATGGCATTGCAGCAACGCCCGGTACGGACTTTGGTGATTATCAGGCGCGCCGGTTTGTGCGATTTGCATATACCAGTGCGCTGCCGCGGCTGGAACTGGCCATTGAGCGAATGGCCAAGGCATTAGCTTAAATCCTGCCAAGTTGTGCGACGCTAGACTCGTCCAGCATCATAAAACCATTTCCCATGACAAACGGAATTGCCCGCAGTGCTTTGCCGCGGCATGGTCCTTGAATACATTGCCCACTTTCAATCACAAAGAGTGCGCCATGCGTGGCACATTGAATAAAGGTGCCGTCAGGATCAAGAAACTGATCTTCAAGCCATTCCAGTGGCGTGCCCAGATGAGGGCAGTAGTTGTAATACAGGTGCAATTGATTGTCTTTTTTCACTGCAAACAAGTGCTTGCCATTGAGCTCAAAGCCTTTAGCGCGACCTTCCTCGATATCATTGAGGTGGCATAGTGTTTTCATTTCACGTTCATCCTTTTGCCTGCATGACCCCGGACTATGCCAATGCCTGAGCAAAATCTGCCAGCAGATCTTCGATGTCTTCGATGCCAACTGACAATCGGATCAGATTGTCACCAATACCCATCGAGGCCCTGCGCTCAGCCCCCATTTCGAAAAAGATGGTATGTGCCACCGGAATAGCCAGTGTACGGGTGTCTCCGAGGTTGCTGGAGGTGACAACGCAGCGCAGCTTGTTAAGAAAATCAAAACAATCAACATCATCAGCGAGCTCAATGCTCATGATAGCGCCCGGTTTTTTAAACAGACGTTTAGCACGGTCATATTGCGGATGAGTGCTCAGCCCCGGGAAAAACACGCGTTTGACATGAGGATGCGCCTGACAAAACTCAGCCAGCTGTTGTGCGTTCTGGCTGGCTCTGTCCATGCGCATTGGCAGTGTCTCGGAGCCTACCGCCAGATGATGAGCCGCTTCAGGGCCCAGCGTTGCACCAAAGTCGCGCAAGCCCTTTTTGCGCACTTGTGTGCTGCCCCACATGGCGGGGTCGCCTTGTTTATAGAGATCAAGAATATTGGGGAAATCCGTCCAGTCGAAGAGGCCCGTGTCGGTCAACATGCCGCCCAGCGCATTACCGTGCCCGCCGATATATTTGGTGAGCGAGTTCACGACAAAACTGGCGTGAACAGTTTTGGGCTGAAAAAGCCAAGGCGATGTCATGGTGTTATCAACAACATAAATCAGCTTGTGTTGTTTGCAAAGTTCACCGATGCCCTCCAGATCAGCCACCTGAGTCACCGGATTGGCGATGGTTTCTGTAAAGACCAGTCGGGTGTTGTCCTGTATAGCCGCGTTGACGTTCTCAGCGTTGGTGGTGTCAACAAAACTGACCTCAATGCCGAAATTCCGGAAGGTATTCATCAGGCTGTTGGTGTTGCCAAACAGGAAGGCGCTGCAGATCACATGATCTCCGGCTCGCAGCAAGGCAAATAATACTGAGCCTACCGCCGCCATACCGGTGGCAAATGCGGTACTGGTCAGACCACCTTCCATCCGGGTAATGCGGCTTTGTAGTGCGTTGACGGTCGGATTTTGCTGGCGGCCATAGTTGTATCCGGGCATTTTCCCCTGAAAGACCTTGGCAAGATCACGCGCATCATCGTAACTGTAGGCTACCGAGGTGTGAATAGCCTTGTGCAATACGCCGTGTTCGGGTTTGTCGCGTCTGTCGTTGTGCAGATTAGCAGTGGTGAAGCCGTCTTTGTCTGATTTACTCATGCCTATTCCGTTGCCATGCTCTCTGTGTGTAGAGCGGTATTATACAGTTGCAGTGCCTGCACCGCCTCGTTGATCTCCTGCAACCTCTGAAGGTACTGAGGGCTGTCACGGGTGCCAAATTTTTCTATAAAGCTAGCCTCGTCAAGGCCGTCAGCATCCGTCAACGGAATCGGCATATAGGCGGTTTCCATTTCAGTTTGCATGAGCAGCCTTTGTATCTGCAGGGCGCTGTGCTGGCTGTAAGTTGAATACTCACCAAGCGCCACACCCGCAGCATTGGCAGTCATGTCACTGAAACTGAAACCGGTTCCGTAACGGGCATCATAAACTTCTTTGCTGTTGGACAGCACTTCCGCCATCGTCACTCCTGCAGAGGCTGCGATCGCTGCCGCACTGATAAAGTGCAGGGCAAGATCGTTTCGTTGATGCAGCATCACAACCATGGATGGTATTGCCGGCAAGGCTTCGCCTGTTGACTCAGCAACGCGGTCCTCACCAATCAGCTGACGGATCGGCAGGTTGTTGACAAAAAATGACAAGGTCTGCAGCAGCGCCCGATTTTCCGCAATCGCATCACCACCGGGTAGTAAGGAGCGCTGATTGCCCAGTTCGAACAATGCGGGCAAAAAATTCTGCAGCGGCACCTGGCGGCGTACCTCGTTAGCATCGATGGCGATTGCGGCAATCAGCTGGTGATAGGCACGGATGCGCTGCTGGTCCTCCGGTGAGACAAAAATCTGCTGCGCCTGTGACCGCAGTTGAGACAACACGTTGGCTTGCCAGGCCAGAGTCAAATGCAGCTGGTTTTCCCCCAGACGGTAAGTGAGCACACTGTGACGTGCGGCAGCAAGTTCCTGACTGGCAACGCTGGCAGTTTCAAGTCGATACCCAGCGATGCGCTCAGCTGAGCGCATGACGAAGCGCGGAATAAATAGGCGTCCGGCGCGCAGCTCTATCAATCTAGCGCGGCCTTGTTCCTGCGCAAATTGCGCCTCTAGATTAAGGTAAAGTGTCAGTGGCCCCAGCGTCTGCGGGATGCTCATCAGCGCGGTTGCCTGATTGCCATCGATGTTGAATGACAGAGCCAAATTTCGCAGCTGAGGCACATTTGACAAGGCAAACGCAGACAACAGGTTCAGCTGTTGGGCGTCAAGGCTGAGTTGGCGCTCATCTTGTTGCTGAAAGCGTTCAGGGCTGTTGTCAACGATCAGCTGCTCAACATTGCGATAGTCTTCGTTAGTCAGAGCGCCGCGGTGAGGGATGACAGGGTTAACGCTGAGAGTGAGTATTGCCAATACCAAAAACGCCACCGCCAGCAGTAGCAATGGGCTGCACAATATCAAAATCCTGCGCTGGCGTTTGTTCATGATTACTGTGCCGAGTGCTGCATAGGTTGCCTGGCCGGGCCTGTCCCGGGTTGTAGAGTACGATGTCGATGCCCGATTATACGGTATCCGCACAAGTGCGGTCAGTTCCATCTTTTAGTAGGTTCGACCCAATCAGTGACGCCAATCGGGTCTGGTGCTGGTCACAGACCGTCAAGTCATTATAAAGTAGGCAACATAAAATCATCAGACAGAACAGGAATACCATGGTCATTAATGCACATAAATCCCTAAAAGTGATGTCGCTGGCAGCTTTGCTGGGGTTGGCGGCGTGTGCCGGGCAGCGTGGGGAACAGGAAGCACTGCTGGCGCAACAGGAGGCTGCGGCGCAGGCAGTAGCATTGGCTGAGCTTGCCGACATGGCGCGTCTGGAAGCCGAGCGGAATGAACAAGCTGTGCGTGCGGAGCTCGAGCGAGTTCGCCTTGAAAACGAGGCGATGGCTGTTGCGCGTGCTGCTGCTGAACTTGAAGCTGAACAGCGAGCGCGGGAAGCCGCTGAATTGCAGCGTCAGCAGCAACAGACGGAAGTGGCCCAGTTGGAACAACAGCAGCAAGGTAGAATTGCAGAACTGGAGCGACAACTGGCAGCCACTGAAGAGACAGCCAGCCGGCGCGAACAGGCCAATGCTCGTTTGATACAAGCGATCACTGCTGCTGAGGAACTGCTGCAGATGCTGGCAAGTGAACAGCTGAAGTACAACAATGTTGATGCCGGCGGCAATACCGTTGAGCCATTACAAAAGGCTTTGATTTCAGAACTGGAAGCGCGCAAAAACGCATTAGTCAGGGAAGCGCAAGCGCTGGGCAACTAGCCGGGAATGTTATTCCAGGGGCAGTCGCTCAAAGTGATACATCAACCACTGGTTATCAACCTGTTCGTTGTTGTTTTCGGGATTGACCCAGGTTGTTCGGACAGAACGCACACATTGGTAAATACGGAAGGAGCCGGTGTTTTCAATAATCAGGCCGCGCACAGAGGGATTCAGTGTGTAGTTTGAAATTTCGACCAGTTTCCAATCGTCTTCCATCGTGCGCTTGACACACTCGTTACCGGCAAGGATATCTTTAAACGGCAGCTGCATCTCAGCCCATTTGCCGGGTTCAATCAGTAAATTCAGGCTTAACTCGGAATCTCCTACATTGCCTATTTCATCGCGGAACACGATGCTACGCAGTTCAACGGGAGCATCACTCTGGTTTTGTGCAACCACACGCAGGCCGGCGTTACTGCTGAGATGCCAGGCGGCTGAATAAATCGCATACTTGACCGGATGATCGAATCCTTCTTGCGCTACAGTTAAAGGGTCGCTTGACTGCGCTGACGCTGCACCGGAGCTTAATGCTCCCAAAACACTCAGCATGAATGCTGTGTACAGGCGAGGCTTTGCCGCCCCTGAAGATGTAGTCGGGCACCGGAACAGGCGGCGTGATGCCAATAAATTTTTGACTATCATAAAATCTGACCAGAATAATGCAGAAACTGCAGGTGCAATAGAACACCGTTTCCGTCAATAGATCAAGCCTGAAATCACAGTTGAACTGTGTCAAATCGTGCCGCATGTCACATCAAATCTGGTATGCAGGCAAGCGCTGAATCAGCATAATGCAGCGTCAATTCTCAGAGGGATTTCCATGGATAACTTATCCGGTATCAAACACGTCATTTGTGTAGCATCAGGAAAAGGTGGTGTAGGCAAGTCCACTACCGCACTAAATCTGGCCATTTCCCTGTTGCAGCTGGGATATAAAACCGGCCTGCTGGATGCAGATATCTATGGCCCCAGCCAACCTATGATGCTTGGAGTAGCTGCCGGCACGCGCCCAGAGATTGTAGACAAGCAGTACATGAAGCCGGTGATGGCGCATGGGCTGGCCAGCAATTCTATCGGATACCTTGTGGATGCCAATACCGCAATGGCCTGGCGCGCGCCGATGATTGTTGGTGCGTTTAATCAGATGCTGAAGTTTACCCTGTGGGGTGATCTGGATTTTCTGATTGTTGATATGCCGCCAGGTACCGGCGATATTCAGCTCAGCCTCACGCAGGCGCTCAGACTTTCAGGCTCAGTCATTGTGACAACACCGCAGGACATTGCGTTGCTGGACGCCCGCAAGGGAATAGAGATGTTTCGCAAGGTTAATGTCCCATTACTGGGGGTTGTGGAAAACATGGCTGTTCACATCTGCTCAAATTGTGGACATGCAGAAGCCATATTCGGCGAGGGTGGAGGCGAGAAGTTGGCGCAGGATTATAAGGTCACGGTGATTGGCTCTTTGCCTCTGGACCTGTCGATTCGCCAGCACACCGATGCCGGCATGCCCATACTGATTTCGCAGCCAGAAAGTGCAGTGGCTGCCGCCTATCATCAACTGGCCAGAAACATGCTGACCGAACTGGATGCGTTGGCAGAAACCAAGATCCCAGTCCCGGTCATTCAAGTATCAGATGATTAATGTCCCGGCAGGCGAATTTCTTCAACCATTTGCTGGATATCGCGCGGAGGAGCTGCGGTAAAGCGGCAGATGGTCAATGCAACGGCTGTATTGATGATTGTGCCAACGGTGCCAATACCTTCAGGTGATATTCCAAAAAGCCAGTGCGCCGGTGTGCTTAGTTCAGGCGCGATGAATTTGAAATAGATGATGTACAGCGCCGTAAAACTGAAACCGGCAACCATGCCTGCAATGGCGCCCTGACGGTTCATGCGCTTGTAGAATATTCCCAATACGATAGCCGGAAAAAATGATGCGGCTGCCAGACCAAACGCAAATGCTACGACCTCTGCGACAAAGCCGGGCGGATTGATGCCAAAATAACCTGCCACCAGAATGGCAACAAAGATGGCAATTCGGGCGTAACGCAGTTCCTGCTTCTCAGTAATTTGCGGCATCAGGCTGCGCTTGAGTAAATCATGTGACACTGCTGTTGAGATCACCAGCAGCAATCCAGCCGCTGTTGATAATGCAGCAGCCAGCGCGCCGGCAGCTACCAGTGCAACAACCCAGTCAGGAAGACCAGCAATCTCCGGGTTGGCCAGTACCATGATGTCACGGTTGACGGTCAGTTCGTTGACGGCCGGATCAGCCACATACTGCACACGTCCATCTCCGTTACGATCTTCAAAACTGATCAGCCGGGTCTCCTCCCAGGTGCGGAACCACTCAGGCAATTCCTCATAGACGGCGTTGTTGACAGTATTCATCAGGTTGGTTTTGGCAAATGCCGCTACCGCTGGCGCAGTCGTGTAAAGCACACCGATAAACAACAGCGCATAAGCCGCCGATACGCGCGCAGCGCGAACGCTGGGCACTGTAAAAAACCGGATAATCACATGCGGCAGGCCGGCGGTGCCAAACATCAGCGCAGCCGTGATAAAAAATACGTCCTGAGTGCTGCGCTGCCCTTCAGTGTAGGGCGCAAAACCAAGCTCTACACTCAGGTTGTCGAGCCGGTCCAGCAGGTAACCGCCGCCATACTCGGGTGTCAGCTCTGATCCAAAACCGATTTGCGGAATCGGATTACCGGTCATCATGATTGAGATAAAAATAGCAGGAACCATGTAGGCAAAAATCAGCACGCAGTACTGTGCTACCTGTGTGTACGTTATGCCCTTCATGCCGCCCAGAACCGCATAGAAAAACACAACGGTCATGCCGATAATCACACCGGTTGTGATATCCACTTCGAGGAAGCGTGAAAAAACGATACCTGCCCCCTGCATTTGTCCGCAGACATAGACAAACGAGATGGAGATGGCGCAGAAAATTGCCACTAGGCGCGCACTACGCGAATAATAACGGTCACCGATAAAATCCGGCACTGTGAATTTACCGAATTTCCGCAGATAGGGCGCCAGCAGCAACGCCAGCAGCACGTATCCGCCCGTCCAGCCCATCAGGTAAAAAGTGCCATCTCTGCCCAGAAACGAAATGAGTCCGGCCATTGATATAAACGAGGCTGCCGACATCCAGTCTGCCGCTGTTGCCATGCCATTTGTTACCGGATGCACACCGCCGCCTGCGACATAAAATTCGTGTGTTGAGCCGGCGCGAGTCCAGACTGCAATCGCGATGTACAGGCCAAACGATAGCCCGATAAACAGATAGGTCCACAGTTGTACACTACTCATGACTGCGAGTCCTCAGCAGATGCGGATTGGCTATCGGCTGCTTTCAGATTGGCGGCTTTGGTGTTGGCCTGGTAACGCGAATCAAGTTTATCCATCCAGAACACGTAGACAATGATCAGCACCATAAACACGTAAATGGAGCCTTGCTGTGCAATCCAGAACCCGAGTTTGAACCCGGCGAAGCGAAAGTTATCAAGGAAGTCGGCTAATAAAATGCCGCAAACAAAAGAAACAAAGAACCAGATGCTGAGCAAGGTCGTCAGAATTCGGACGTTTGCTTTCCAGTAGGCTCGGGCGTGTTCGTCGCGCATTCGTTACCCTCGGTTTTTATTATGGTTTTCTGACATGTAAAGGATAGTAGCACTAAAAAATGTGAGTGCCTAGCTTGCATACCGGTCGCTTTCAGACGGTCAAAGCCCTCCCCATTTCTGCCAGTGGCTGCACCAGTCTGCCCATTCGGGTTGCTCGCTCATTCGAAGCGTTGCCATCAAGTCCGCGTTTGTAAACACCTTGCAGAATGGCGGCCAGTCTGAAAAAACTGAATGCCAGATAAAATGACCAGTTTCCGGGGGCGGTTACGCCACGCACCTCGCAGTAGTGGGCGATCAGTGCTGATTCAGCAGGAATACCCAGTGCCTTGATATCGTCGTCACGCAGGCCCTTGATTTCACCGTGCCGAGGCAAACGTAAGGCCATCAGATAGTAGGCAAGATCAGCCATCGGATGGCCCAGCGTAGCCAACTCCCAGTCGAGAACTGCGCGAATTTCAGACTTTCCGCTGTTAAAAATGACGTTATCAAGCCGGTAGTCACCATGGATGATGCAACTTTCGCCATCATCTTCGGGCAAATTGTCATCCAGCCACTGAATCAACTCATTCATTTCAGGAATGACGTCTGTTGATGAGGCCTGGTACTGAGCGCTCCAGCGCGACAATTGGCGTGCGTAATAATTGCCTGGTTTGCCGAAGTCTGATAACCCGAGTGCCTTGTAGTCTACCTTGTGTAATTGTGCCAAGGTACCGACCAGGGCAAAGTAATAATCAGCCCGACAATTGTGGACTGTTTCTGGCAATGCAGGGTCCCAGAAGATATCTCCTGGCTCATAGCTCATCAGATAAAACATACTGCCAATTACCGAGTCGTCGGCGCATAACGCAATGGCCTCGGGCACCGGCACGGCGCTGTCTTTCAGTGCTTTGATCAGCCGGTATTCCCTGTCAACAGCGTGTGCTGATGCCAGCAGTTCGCCGGCCGGTTTCCGGCGCAGCACTACTGACCTGTGGCTGCACTCCAGCAGAAAACTGGGGTTGGACTGGCCGGCCGCGAATTTGCGCATGCTGATTGCGTTACCCAGTTGTGGCGCATGGTCAGCGATCCACTGCGTGAGTGCCTTTAACATTGTTTGATCGGCGTCTGTGTTCATGCGCGTAAAGTCCTTTTGCTTTCCTTGTTGTGTCAGGTGTAGGTCAGCGCGTGCAAACGGCCTTTCTTTTGCAGGTGCGGCTGGCTGTTAAAGGCCGCCAACTGGAAACCGCGCTGATTAAAGAACAGGTGATGAATGCCGGTGTTGCGCGTCTGCATATTGAGGTTGATCAGTGTTTCTACACTGCAATCAAGAATCTGGCTGAGGGCCATGGCCATCGCACCGCCGGAGCTGACCACCAGCACGTTATGCTCCACCTCATGAGCACACAATGCCTGCATGGCACTGGAGACCCGCTGGTGAAATTCAGACCAGTTCTCCAGTGCGGGCTGTTCTTCCGGTTTTGCGGCGGTCAGCTCAACGCTGCGCACATAGAGCTCGTCCTGCGACCAGGCGTGTATGGCTTTTCGCAGCATCTGGAAGAACACCCGGCCCCCATCACGTGTATCCGGTATGTCGATGCCGCAGCTGTGACAATACACTCTGACCAAGGTATGAAAATCAAACTCATTAAATCCTGCGTCTGTCGCAACAGGCAGTGATTGACCGCTGGCCTGCAGAATACTGGCAGCCGTCTGCTGCTGTCTTGCCAACGAGCCGGTCACTACGCGGCTGAACTGAATGTCCAGCTCAGCAAAATGTTCACCCAACCATGCAGACTGCTGGTATCCCAGCGCAGAGAGCTGGTCGTAATTTGCAGCCCCGAATGAAGCTTGTCCGTGTCTGACCAAAAACAACTGACTCATTAACTAAAATCCTTTGACACTCGCCGACTTTTTGCGACCACTAACCGCCCTGATGAGACCGGTGTTATCGATTAGCCTTATGTTAGGTTTTGATTTTCATTCATGATACGAATACAACTGAAAAACATGGCGAGGCGACTTTTCTGAAAAAACTGGATCTTAATCTGTTTCTGGTCTTCGATACCATCTACACGGAGCGCAATCTTACCCAGGCTGCCAAGTCGCTGGCGATTACGCAGCCTGCGGTCAGTAACGCATTGAGCAGACTGCGACGCATGTTTAATGATGAGTTGTTTGTCAGGACCTCAAAAGGCATGTTGCCAACACCCATTGCAGACGGTATCGCGCAGAATATTTCCGCAGCGTTGGGAATGTTAAATGCCAGCGTGCTTGAGCGTGAGGAATTCAGTCCTGCCTCTGCGCAGCGCACCTACCATTTCAGCATGACAGATCTTGCTGAGGCACTTATTCTGCCGCGTTTGTTTCCTTACTTTGAGCAACAGGCTCCGCACCTGGCGTTACAGAGTTACTACACAAAGCGCCATGAACTGATCAGGCATTTGTCTCGGGGGGAGCTGGATTTTGCCATCGATGTGCCGTTGATCGAGGATACACAGGTGTCGCACCAGTCATTGATACGTGACGATTATGTCTGTGCCATGCGCCCGGATCATCCCTTGGCGAGTGAACCTCTGACGCTGGATTCTTATCTGGCGATGAGACATATTCATGTTTCCAGCCGTCGTAAAGGCTTGGGGCAGGTCGACATGTCTTTATTGAAAGTGCAGGGTGAGCGTCGAATACAGCTGAGAGTACAGCATTACCGCGTTGCGGCTGAGGTAGTCAGTGGAACAGATCTGGTGCTGACGGTGCCCAGATTTCTCGCCTCACAATATTCCCTGAGCCTGCGGCCATTGCCTTTTGAAGTCCCGCCACTGGATCTGCATTTGTACTGGCATCGTCAGTCTGACAGCGATCCATCCCACCGTTGGCTGCGAGAGAGTCTGCTGACCCTGTTCCGGCAGTGATCAGCGTAACCGTTGCCGGGTAATTGCAAGTCAGGTAACGATGGCTAAGGCATGCAGCTCTTCACATAATCGAAGATACGCCTGCGAGCGGCTCTGGCCTGTTCATTATCGGCGGAAAACTCATCGCTTGTGGATTCCTTAACCGACAGTTGCTGGAAGCGGCGCAGTAGTTGTCTGAGTTCCTGGCGCTCAGCGAGCGGAAAGGCATCAACAAAGGCTTCAATATCGTTGGTGTCGCCTTGGCTAAGTTGCTCGCCCCAGCGTTCAATTTCCTGGCTGCGGCGTACCTGTTGTCGATCTGGAGTATGCAGTTTCTCGAGTGCCGCGCGAATCAGTTCATGGTCACTTGCGCGCATGAGTTTGCCAATATACTGGAGCTGTCGACGACGGGCTTCATGTCTTGGCGGAATTCGCTGGTACTCGCGCAGCGCCGCCAGTAGCGGTTCTGAGACTTCAATCTGTTCCAGTTGCTTTTTGTTCAGACTCAGCAGTTCCTCACCCATTTTCTGCAGTTCAGTGCTGTTCTTTTTACGTCGGGTCTTGCTGATGTCCTCGCCAGAAGAAGGTTCTGCTTCTTCATAAAGTGCATCGGTAGGGTTTTTCATAGCAGTTGTCGAGATTTACTCGCCTTCGTCAAATCGGTTTTTTACCAGAAACTGGATAGCGTCCAGAGCATATTGTTCGTCCTCACCGTCAACAACAATCCTCAGTGTGGTGCCGTTGCCTGCTGCCAGCATCATCAAAGACAGAATGCTACGGCCATCCACCAGCTTTTCATTGCCAATTTTTACAGAGCTCTGGAATTGTGCGGCTACGCCCACTAGCTTTGAGGCCGCTCGCGCGTGGAGTCCTGCTTTGTTGCAGATGGTAATACTGGATTCGATCACGATTTTTTAAGTGCCTCTGGCCGGCTCAGTTCACGATGTAACACCTGAACATTGGAGATTTGCCCTGAGAAAAGCTGCTTTAGTTGCTCACAAAGGAAAACAGAGCGGTGCTGCCCGCCCGTGCAACCAATAGCAACGGTCATGTAACTGCGGTTGCTGGCTTCGAACCGTGGCAACCACTTGGCGAGAAAATCAGCAATATCAGTTTGCATTGCCGTGGCGTCGTCTTGTGTTACCAAAAAATCGATAACAGCCTGATCAAGGCCGGTCAGCGACTTAAGATTGTCATCCCAGTAAGGGTTGGGTAGGCAGCGTGCATCAAAAACAAAGTCCGCATCAACCGGCACGCCATTTTTGAAGCCAAATGACTCAAACATCAGCGCGAGGGAGGAGTCTTTCTTTTCCACCACGCGACTGCGCACAATCTCTCGCAACTGGTGCACGGACAAGGCGCTGGTATCTATCGATAACCCGGCCAGCGCGGCGATGGGCTCCAGAAGCTCGCGCTCTCGATTGATCGCTTCGCGCAGACCGATATTCTCGGTGGTGAGCGGATGTTTGCGGCGGCTTTCACTGAAGCGTTTGATCAATGTCGGGCCGCTGGCATCCAGAAAAATGATTTCTGTGTGCAAAGAGGAGTCCTGAAGGTACGCAATAATGCTGGGCACTTTTTTGAGGTCGTCCGGCAAATTGCGCGCGTCAATACTTACAGCCACTCTGGGCAGTGCTGGTTCTTCACGAGAGATGCGTGCCACAAACGCAGGCAAGAGACTGGCCGGAAGATTGTCGATGCAATAATAACCATGGTCTTCAAGCATGTTCAGTGCGGTACTTTTGCCCGAGCCGGAGCGGCCACTGATTATTAGGAGTCTCACCAGGTATCATCCGTCTCAGTTGTTAACTTTTTTATCAAAGTAAATGGCCGTGCGATAAAGTTCATCGTCACTCTTGCAGGCACGCAGTGCCTGGCAAAAAGCTTCCTGATGGAAGAGTCTGGCCAGGGCGCCAAGTACCTTAAGATGTTCTGTCGTTTCTTCAGCCGGCACAATCAATACAAACAGCAAATCCACTTGTTGAGAATCGATGGCATCAAAATCGATACCCTCGTTTAAAGTGATCAGCGCTCCGGTTGTCTGGTGGCATTCGGCAACTCTGCAGTGCGGAATGCCTATGCCGTTTCCAATTCCTGTGCTGCCCAGTTGCTCCCTGGCCAGTAGCGCAGTATAGATGGCATCAGCACTCATGCCGGGTGTGGTTTTGGAAATATGTTCGCTGACAGTCGTCAGAAACCGCTTTTTGCTGACGCCCGGCAGATTACACAGTGTCCGTTCCGGCGCGAGAATGCTGCTAAGTTGCATGGGGTTATCCCGTCTTGTAGTGCTGGTTATTCTAGGACCTGAGGCTGACGCTGGCAATCAAGCCAGGCCTGTCAGACCAGTCGTTTCCGTTCGTTGGATGGAGGAATATTAAGCGATTCGCGATATTTTGCTATGGTACGGCGCGCAACGTTGATCCCTTGTTCATCCAGTAACTCAGCAATACGGCTGTCACTGAGGGGTTTTTTGGTGTTTTCTGCAGTCACCAGCTTTTTGATTAACGCCCTGATCGCCGTTGATGAGCATTCACCACCGGCACTGGTACTGACATGGCTTGAGAAAAAATACTTCAGTTCAAAGATTCCACGCGGTGTGTGCATGTACTTTTGTGTTGTCACCCGCGAAATCGTTGATTCATGCATTTCAACGGCTTCGGCAATATCATGCAGCACAAGGGGTTTCATGGACTCATCGCCGTACTCCAGAAAACCTTGCTGATGCTCAACAATGCGACTTGCTACTTTCAGCAAAGTTTCATTTCGGCTTTGCAAGCTCTTCAGAAACCAGCGCGCTTCCTGCAGATTATCCCTGAGATAGTTATTGTCAGTGCTGTTCTCGGAGCGTTTTACAAGTGCAGCATAATCTGGGTTTATGCGCAGCCGCGGCGCAATGTCGGGATTCAATTCTACCCGCCAGCGCCCGTTACGCTGATCTTTCATGACAAAAACATCCGGGACGATGTAGGTCGTGGAGGTCGGCGCGATATCAGCACCAGGCCTTGGGTTGAGTTTTTCGATGATGCTGATAGCGTCACGCAGGTCATGCTCTTTGATACGCGCCAGGCGGATAATCTGCGCGTAGTCACGGTTACCCAGCAGGTTAAGATAGTCCTTTACCAGTATGCGAGCATTTTTAATGGCGCTGGAGCATAACTCTGGCGGAATTTGATTCAGTTGAATCATCAGGCACTCGGACAGATCCCGATAAGCGACTCCAACCGGATCAAATTGCTGGATCCTGTGAAGTACCGCAACCACCTCATCTTCATCAATATCCAGATGTTCCTGAAGGCCTTCAACAATGGATTCCAGACTTGCAGACAGTCGGCCGTCAGCATCCACAGCATCAATAATCGACATCGCAATCAGGCGATCGGTATCGGACATGTTGGTCAGATTCAGCTGCCAGTTGAGGTGATCCTGAAGTGTTTCGGATGCCGAGTCACGCGATTCAAAATCGCTGTCTGAATCTTGTGATGGGCTGCCTGTAGAGTAAGAATTCTGGTAAACGTCATCCCAGTTGGTGTCCACAGGTAGCTGATCAGGGATGCTTTCGTCCCAGCTTGCGCTGTCCTCTGAGCTTTCATAGGAATTATCCGTAGAAGGCAGTTCCCGGTAAAGTTCCTGAGCCTGCTCGTAGTCGGGCTGATCCGTTTCCTGGGAGGTGCTGACGGGTTTCTCGAAAAACTCACCGCCTTCACTGTCGAAATCAGCATCCGCACTGCTGCCACTTTCAAAACTCTCGTCCACTTCCAGCATCGGATTGGACTCAAGTGCCTGGTGGATCTCTTGTTGCAGATCCAGTGTAGACAGCTGCAGTAGCCGGATTGCCTGCTGCAGCTGTGGCGTCATGGTCAGTTGCTGACCCAGCTTTAGCTGTAGCGAGATTTTCATAGCGGACTATCGATCATGTTGTCGAGAATTCTTTGTTGAGCCAAGTATGGGCTGGCGAACTGCTAGCAATCATCATGCCGATCTTCATAATTTTTTGCAACACCAAAAAATCAGGCAGAATTCGTCTAGATATGGAAGTTTTTACCCAGGTAAACTTCACGTACTTTCTGGTTGGCGAGTATTTGCTCAGATGTGCCTTCGGCGATGATGCCGCCTTCACTGACGATATAGGCCTTCTCGCAGATATCCAGTGTTTCACGAACGTTGTGGTCAGTCAGCAGCACGCCAATGCCCCGCGCGCTGAGATGTTCGATGATGGATTTGATATCGCTGACCGAGATTGGATCTACGCCCGCAAAGGGTTCGTCCAGCAGAATAAAATGCGGATCATTGGCGAGGGCGCGCGCAATCTCTGTGCGTCTGCGTTCGCCTCCTGACAGGCTCATACCTTTATTGCTGCGGATATGGTTTATGTGGAACTCTGTCAGCAGACTTTCCATTTTCTGTTTGCGTTGAGTGCGATCCAGATCTTTGCGAGTCTGCAGTATCGCCATAATGTTATCTTCAACACTGAGATTGCGGAAGATTGATGAGTCCTGAGGTAGGTAGCCGATTCCCAGCCTCGCGCGCGCATAGATGGGCAAGTGGGTCATATCGATGTCATTAACCAGAATTTGACCGCCTTCCGCGTTGACCAGCCCGACAATCATATAAAAGCAGGTGGTTTTGCCGGCGCCGTTAGGGCCCAGCAGTCCAACTATCTGCCCACTGTTGACGGTCAGGGAGACGTCTCTGACAACCTGCCGGCCCTTGTAGCTTTTTGCCAGATGATGCGCGTGAAGAGTATCCATCATTGAGCGGCATCTGCTGATGACTCCGCAGCTGCTGGCGGGGCAAAAACACCAACACAGGGGCCGGGTGAATCAGTAGCGCCGGTTTCTACAATGTGTTTTATCTCAACACATTCCAGCGTTGTGCGGCCACGGGCGAAATTGGCCTCGCCTACAAATTCGACAACGGACAACAGCTGTTCGCTGCCGCTGTCTGCAGAAGGCGCCTGATTGTAATAAACAATCTGCAGGCTGCTGCCATTTATCACTTCGGTACCGATCTCTGCCTGGCGGACAAACCGAGCCGGCGAGCCTTCAACGACGACCCTGATCAGATCCCCGGTCACCGTGTCCCGTTCCAGCCTGGCGGTATCGCCCACAATGGTCACAAGGCCTTGCTGAATACGGACATTTACGCGAAAAGTAGTGATTTGTGTGTTGCCAACCGTTTCTATACTGCCCCCGCCATCGGTGTTGACAATCAGCTCTTCGGTGACGTCGGTGAGCGCTGCCGCAAATACGCCAGAAGGTACAAATACTGTCAGAAGTACGCTGAGTATGATCGGTCGCCAAGGCCTGTATGTTTGTTTTTCAGTCACGTGCACGGTAGTAGCGGCCTTGGATTTCTGAATTGAAGTTGAGCAGGTTTGACGTCAGATCAGCAAACATACCGTTAGCGGTCAAATTAACACCATTGCCGACAACCTCCACCGGGGCACTGGTAAACAGCGTCTGTGTGGGCGGTTCGATAGTCATACTCCGGGTGGTCAGCCGAATCAGATTATCTGCGGAGGGTTGATGCAACACCTCAACGTTCTCTTCCAGATCCAGCAAGAGGATGTCCCCTCCCGTCGAGCCTCGAATTCTGCCTGAAGCGGCTGATATATTCCAGCGCTCACTCAGTCCGTCAAACATCTGCAGCTGCGGCTGGTCCAGTTCGGTCAGCTGGTTAGGAAACTGTCGTTGCTCGCTGGCATTTAACGTGTATGCCTGTAAGCCATTTTCCGCATAAATGACGCTGCTGATGCCTCTGCCAAACCCTTCATACTGCTCCTGTACAGGCAGTTGCTGCGCCCGGTTTTCTGTTTCAGAGATGACATTTTCTTCCTGCCCGGTAAGCAGCCAGATAGTCAGCGCCGCAGGGCCCAGCGCGAGAAACCAGCGTCTGTTTGGCGCTCTGACCTGCACTAGCGGGTGCTCCCTTCATCAACATACGCAGACAAAGCTGATTGATAGCGTTGCTGGCTGATCAGTAGAAAGTCGCACAGGTCGCGCACGGCCCCTTGGCCGCCGCGCCGGGTGGTGCTCGCATGGGCATGGCGGTGCACCTCATGATGTGCATCAGGAACAGCGACCGGCAGACCAATATGCCGCATCACCAGCAGGTCTGGAAGATCATCGCCGAGATAGGCAATTTCATGAAGCTGGAATGGCTGTTCAGAGAGTATTTCTTGCATTGCCTGGAATTTGTCCTCCCGGCCCTGGGCTATCAACGTAATTCCCAATGCCTGTGCACGTAGGCTCAGGGCAGCAGATTTGCGCCCACTGATGATGCCAACACAAATGCCTTGTTGTTGCAGCGACTTGATGCCTTGGCCATCAAGGGTATTAAACGACTTGAGAAACTCGCCATGCTCGCCAAAATACAGCTGACCGTCTGTCAGCACGCCGTCCACATCCAGCAGCAGCAAACGTATGTTGGCTGCCGCTTGTTTAACAAGCGCAGGGGGGTGGTAAAACCTCAGTGGCTCAAACTTCTCGATGGTGTGCATCATATTGTCAGATCACATTGGCCTGCAGCAGGTCGTGCATGCGGATGATTCCGCTCAGCTGATCGTTGGCGTCTACAACCACTAGGGTGTAGATGCGGTTTTCTTCCATCAATCTCGCCGCTTCGGTCGCCAGTGCGCTCTCCCTGATGGTTTTACTGTTTATGGACATTACCTGATGTATACGAGTTTCCATTATGTTGCAGCCAGCGTCCAGCGCACGACGCAGATCCCCATCAGTAAAAACACCTGCCAAAGAACCATCGTTGCCCAGCACGGTAGTCATTCCGAGGCCTTTGCTACTGATTTCATAGAGAGCATCTTTCAGCAGTATGTTTGAATTCACCCGCGGCACGTGCTGGTCGCTGTGCATGATGTCTTTGATCTTGAGCAACAGACGACGACCCAGGCGTCCGCCCGGGTGTGAAAAGGCAAAATCTTCGTGAGTGAAACCTTTGGCCTCCAGCATGGCCATTGCAAGCGCATCACCAAGTACTAGCGCGACAGTGGTGCTGGCCGTTGGTGCCTGGCCCAGCGGGCAGGCTTCCTCCAGCACACTGGCGTTGATGTGAGCATCAGCACTGCGCGCCAACAGCGAATCCGCATTCCCGGTCATACAAATCAGCGAAACACCTTTACGCTTGAACAGTGGCAGGATAGTGAGCAGTTCCTCTGTTGTGCCAGAGTTTGACAGGGCAAGTACAACATCTTTGTTGGTGATCATACCGAGATCACCATGACTGGCTTCGGCGGGATGGACAAAAACAGCAGGGCTGCCTGTGCTGGACAACGTTGCAGCAATTTTGCGGGCGATATGACCGGATTTGCCCATGCCTGTGACAATAATCCGGCTTTCACAGGCAAGCATCAGTTCACAAGCCTTGACGAAACTGCTGTCGATGCGACCGATTAAGGCGCCGATAGCATCGTATTCAATGCGAATAGTGCGCTGCGCGCTCGCAATAAGTTGCTGCGTTCTGTCCATACCCTGATTATCCTGCCAGTGACGGCAACTTGGCTGAAAGGCTATTATGCCCAAGCGGCTCGCGCTGCGCAGCATAAAATATAAACCGACTCTGGCTTGTCGGGTAATCTGCGTTAATTCAGCCAGCATTTATCAGAAAATCGTCATACTTGAGACTGCAAACAGTAATTTATTGGCCAGCCCAATTAAGGTACACTGCGTCGCGTTCATTACCCGAATTGAGGGATTCTGCATGAAAATTTTAGTTTCGATCTTTTTTTGGTGCTTTACCTTGTTTGCATCATCTGTGGCGCTGTCGCAAGCCGCAACTTCATCGACAGCAGGTCTGACGGCTGTTGAGGCTGCTGAACAGTCAGTTAGTCAACTGCTGCAAACAGTGCAGGAGTTGCGACCGTATTTTGATACAGACAAAGACAGGTACTATGCCGGTGTTGAAGCCGAAGTGGCCAAGTTTGTTGATTTTCGCGAAGTTGCAGTGGGTGTGATGGCGCGTTTCTCTGAACAGGCAACCGAAGAGCAGATCGCTGCTTTTGGTGAGAAATTGCGTTCCACCTTAACCCGATTTTATGGTTCGGCATTGGTGGAGTATGGCGGTCAGCAACTGAATTTTCTGCCGGCCACTGATGAGCCTGCTGATGCTTCTGCTGGCACCAATGTGCGCATGCAGATCGTATCGGAGGGGGCCCGCATAGAGCTGCAGTATGCGCTTTTCAGGAATGCTGAGAACGAGTGGAAGCTGCGCAATGTTTTTGTTGGCGGCATCAATCTGCGTCGGCAGTACCATACCCAATTTGCGGCATTGATGACGCGCAGTAACAATGATATCGATCAGGTGATTGCAGCTTGGCAGTGATTAGCAACAGATGTTGCACAGTTGGAGAGTGAGTGACAGATGAGTATTGATGCGCAGGAAATAAATGAATTGCTCGTTGCCGCTTTGCCTGATTGTCAGATTAATGTTGAGGGTGGGGGTGGCAAGTTTCAACTGGCCGCCATCGGAACCGTTTTTTCAGGTCTCGGTCAGGTCAAGCGGCAACAGCTGATTTATCAGTATTTGAATGAGTACATTGCATCTGGCGCAATCCATGCCATCAGCATGAAACTGCACACGCCAGAGGAAGCCGTCAGCTGACTTGGCCTGTTTGTCGTACATGCCACAAGCGTTGCAATCACTCTACAGACTTTCTGCCACCTGCAGGTTTTTTCAGGACTCGTTATGGACAAGCTTTTAATACAGGGCGGAATCAGCCTGAGTGGTGAGATACGGATTGCTGGGGCAAAAAATTCTGCGCTGCCTATCCTTGCAGCAACCTTGTTGACCACTGACACCGTTCAGGTTCGCAATCTGCCACATCTTTATGATGTCACCACGATGCTTGAACTGCTTGGCTGCATGGGCATTGAGCACGTTGTAGATGCCAAGCTCAATGTTGAGATCAGCAGTGCGTCCATCAAACATTGCAGTGCTCCTTACGATCTAGTGAAGACTATGCGAGCGTCCATTCTTGTGCTGGGACCATTACTCGCGCATTTCGGAAGAGCTGAGGTTGCTTTGCCGGGCGGTTGCGCGATCGGCAGTCGTCCAGTGAATCTGCATATTTCTGCCTTGCAGAAAATGGGCGCTGACATCGTTGTGGAAGATGGTTATATCAAGGCCTCAGTTGACGGGCGATTAAAGGGCTGCCACATATTTATGGATATGTGCACCGTCACCGGTACGGAAAATGTGTTGATGGCAGCGACCTTGGCGGCAGGCCAAACGGTTATTGAGAACGCAGCCCGTGAGCCTGAAGTTGTTGATCTGGCAAATTGTCTGATTGCCATGGGTGCTGAAATCAAGGGTGCAGGCACCGATACAATCGTGATTAATGGGAAGGAAAGGTTACACGGCTGCAGCTATGCTGTGATGCCCGATCGTATTGAGACCGGAACATATCTGATAGCGGCTGCAGCCACACGTGGACATATCAAGTGCAAGGACACCCGGTCTGATAATCTGGAGGCGGTGCTCAGCAAGCTTGTTGAAGCCGGCGCAGAGATTAACGTTGGAGAAGACTGGATAGAACTGGATATGCATGGTCGTCGTCCTAAAGCGGTTTCGGTACGCACAGCGCCATATCCGGCCTTCCCGACAGATATGCAGGCGCAATTCACAGCCCTGAACGCCATTGCGCTGGGAACGGGCTCTATAGTTGAGACCGTATTTGAGAACCGGTTTATGCACGTTCAGGAAATGAACCGCATGGGCGCAAACATGGTTGTTCAGGGAAATACCGTCATTGTAACGGGCGTCCCTGTCTTGAAAGGTGCCCCGGTGATGGCAACTGATCTAAGGGCATCTGCCAGCCTGGTCATTGCCGGACTGGTTTGTGACAACGAAACATTGGTTGATCGCATTTACCATATCGACCGCGGGTATGAGTGTATAGAAGAGAAGATGCAGTCACTCGGTGCAATCATCCGCCGCATTCCCTCCTGAGAACGGGCGTAAGTCAAGGAAACCGCAGTATGATGGACATGACAGGGCAGCCTATTGTAATGGCGCTGACCAAAGGTCGAATCCTGGAAGAGGTTATGCCTTTGCTGGCAGAAACCGGTATCCATCTGCTTGAAGATCACAAAAAAAGCCGTAAGTTGATTTTTGATACCAACGTGGCAGGTCTGCGCATCATGATCGTGCGCGGTTCGGACGTGCCCACCTATGTTGAGTTTGGCAGTGCGGATATTGGTGTTGTGGGCAAGGATCTGTTGATGGAGTACGGAGAAGATGCCTTTTACGAGCCACTGGATCTTGGTATTGCGCGTTGTCGGCTCATGACCGCTGCGCCTGTTGGCGCTCCGGCACCGCGAGGACGGGTCAAAGTGGCCAGCAAATTTGTCAACATTGCACGGCGTTATTTTGCCGAGCAAGGTCTGCAGACCGATATCATAAAGCTCAATGGCGCTCTTGAACTGGCACCTTCTATGGGCTTAGCTGACTGGATCGTTGATATTGTTGATAGTGGCAACACATTGCGCGCCAACGGACTGGAACCTCTGCAGACCATTGCTCACATCAGCTCGCGGGTCATTGTTAATAAAGCCTCCATGAAGATGAAACACAAAGCCGTCAGTGCTTTGTTGAAAGAACTCGGGGACGTTGTGGCCAACCGGAGTGAGTCATGAGCGCCAATATCATGATGCGCAGAATGATGTCGGAGAATGTGGATTTTGACACTGAGCTTGCTACCCTGCTTGACCGGCGCATGATTGAAGATGAAAAGATCAACAAGGTTGTCTCCGGTATTCTCGCCGATGTAAGACAGCGCGGCGATGAGGCGGTGCTTGAGTACACGCGTCAGTTTGATAAACGTGATGTCAGCAGCATGTCCCAACTGGAAGTCAGCAAAGCTCAAATGCAGGCTGCGCTGGACCATCTGACCGTCGAACAGCGTGACGCGCTGTTGAAGGCTGCTGAGCGGATTCGCCTTTATCACCAGCGTCAGCTGCAACCATCCTGGCAGTATGAGGAGGAGGACGGTTCAGTCTATGGCCAGCTTGTTATTCCTCTGCAACGCGTGGGTTTATATGTGCCCGGCGGCAAGGCCAATTATCCATCTTCGGTGTTAATGAATGCCATTCCTGCCCGCGTTGCCGGTGTTGAGGAAGTAATTGCAGTCGTCCCGACGCCTTATGGCGAGGATGCAGGCGGCGCAGGCCGGTTGATTTTTGCAGCGGCGGCCGTTGCCGGCGTGGACAGACTCTTTACCATTGGCGGTGCGCAGGCAATTGCTGCCCTGGCCTTTGGGACGCAGACGATTCCTCGTGTAGATAAGATCACCGGTCCTGGCAATGTCTATGTCGCTGCTGCTAAAAAGCAGGTTTTTGGCGAGGTGGGTATCGACATGGTGGCTGGCCCATCTGAGCTCACGATTGTATGTGATGGAAAGACCGATCCTGACTGGATCGCCATGGATCTGTTTTCACAGGCCGAGCATGATGAGCAGGCTCAGTCTATTCTGATCAGCACCGATCGTGCATTTCTGGATGCCGTTCAAAACAGCATCAATCAATTGCTGCCGCAAATGAGCCGAGAGGCAATTATCCGTACCTCCTTGAGCGAGCGTGGAGCACTTATTTTTGCGGCCGACAAGGCCGAGGCACTGAGAGTTTGTAACCTGATTGCGCCGGAGCACCTGGAACTCTCGGTAGCTGACCCACAGTCATGGTTGCACGGCGTGCGTCATGCCGGCGCAATATTCATGGGCAGACATACACCTGAGGCGTTGGGTGATTATTGCGCAGGCCCTTGTCACGTCTTGCCGACGTCTGGCACGGCACGGTTTTTTTCGCCTTTGGGTGTTTATGATTTTCAGAAACGCAGCTCCATCATAAATTGTTCGCCGGCAGGTGCGGCCACACTGGCTCCTGTGGCGGAAACTCTGGCGCTAAACGAACATTTGCAGGCACATGCTTTGTCGGCTGCCTGGCGGATTCCGGGCCGTCATACACCGGGAAAGGCATGAGAAATACTATCGGTTGGCCTTAATCTTCTTGAGACTGGGTACGATATTGCGCTGTGCCTGTACCCAGCACCACTGAGATCGTCTGATAACTGCCGGAGCGGAAAATCCGTAGATCAACACTTTCTCCAGGCGCTTTGCGATTAATCTGTTCAATAGCGCTAATGACACTGCGAATATCCTGATTATCGATTGCAGCCATCACGTCGCCGGCGCGCACACCTGCAATTTCTGCGGGGCTTCCCTCGGTCACCTGTTCGATCAACAGACCATTAATATCCGAGGTTCCGAAAAAACTGGCACTTGATTGCGCGTTCAACATTTCTCCCGTGATTACCCCGAGATAACCAGGTGTTACTTCACCTCGTGCGATGAGTTGCTCAACAACAATCATCGCTTTATTGACAGGTACGGCAAAACCAATGCCGTCAGAGTTTCCGGTCTCGGAATAGATAAACGAGTTAATGCCAATGAGTTCTCCACGGGTGTTAATGAGTGCCCCGCCTGAGTTTCCATAGTTCATGGCAGCATCTGTCTGTATGTATTCAACAATGGGCAGCCCATCACGCGGGATACCCAATGCGCTGACAATACCGCTGGAAACTGACTTTTGAGTCATCAGATCTCTGCGCGGATAACCGATCGTCAGCACTGAATCACCGACGCGCACGCTATCGGAAGAACCGATAGGTACTGGTGGCGGCAACATTCCGCTGTCGACTTTCAGCAATGCGAGATCCGTACTTGGGTCAGATCCGATGAGAGTTGCCCGTGCTGTAACACTGGCCTGTTGTGAATTATAGAAGTGAACTTCAATATCCTCCGCGCCTTCAATGACATGAAGTGCTGTCAGAATATGCCCTTCATCGCTGACCGCTACACCCGATCCCAGGCTTTCCCACAGACGTTCGGAAGGTATGTTTTGCAGCAGATCGCGCAACCCCGCCGGAATCTCCTCAGCGGGTGGTAACTGGATTTGTTCGCGGATCGTCGAGTGTATGCTGACTACTGATGGAGCGGCCCTGGTGATGGCGTCTGCGAAAGAATCCGCTGGCGCGGTGTTAACTTGAGAAGATGGCATTGCTGAAAAAGCAAGCGGTTCCCTTTCTGCCAGCAGTTGACGTACTTGCTGCATTTGTTGGTACTGCGCAAGTACCAATGCCAGAAGCACGCCGCTGATAACGGGCCAGCCTATAAATTGAAGAACTTTTTTCATGAATAAATCAGTACAACCCGGTTGTGATTACTTTTGGTGAATGCGCGTTGATATCTGCTAACTTGCGGTAGCAACTTACATCACTGATACTCGGCGCATTATGCGAAGATTTGTGCTGTAAGTGAAGGCAAATAGCAGTTATCCAAAGGTAAGGCGCTGATGGCGATTGAATTGAAAAAAATGCTGGCAGAAATCAACAAGGCACTGCGGCCGGAGCTCTTTAGCGACTATTGCCCTAATGGGTTGCAGGTTGAGGGTAAGGCTGTTGTAAGACACCTGGTTTCCGGCGTAACCGCAAGTCAACGCTTGTTGGATGCCGCGATCGAACAGGGTGCGGATGCCATCATTGTGCATCATGGTTACTTCTGGCGCGGAGAAGACCCTGCCATTACCGGGCTCAAACGCCGCAGACTTAAAACTCTGCTGGATGCAGATGTCAGTCTGCTAGCCTATCATCTCCCTCTCGATGCGCATTCAGAGCTTGGAAATAATGTTCAGCTTGCGCAGTTGCTGGGTCTGACACCAACGGGGGAGTTGATGCGTCAGAACAATCATGTGATGGGGCTGGTGTGTGATTTGAGTGAACAGATCAGTGCGCAAACACTGAAGCAACGCATTGCGCTGGCGTTGAATCGTCAACCCCTGCATATCGAAGGTGGTGAAAGTTTGGTCAGCCGTATTGCCCTGTGCACAGGTGCTGCACAGCAATACATAGACCAAGCGGCCGCAGCGGGTGCGGATGTGTATATATCTGGCGAGATTTCAGAACAGACCGTGCATAGTGCGCGTGAACATGGCCTGCATTACTTTGCGGCAGGTCACCATGCGTCTGAGCGATATGGTATTAAGGCGCTAGGCGATTGGGCCGCTCAGCGCTTCAACATACAACACACCTTTATTGATATCGATAACCCGGTTTGAAAGACCGGGATCCGTTTCCTGTCAGCGAGCAGCGATAAATGCTTTGGATTGCATCAGGCCGATGACCTCATCCAGACAGTCTTCAACAGTCAAAACACTGGTATCGAGTTCAATATCCATGTATTCCGGCCTGGGATACGGGAATGACAGGCCTGGTACATCGGCAGAGCCAGTAGCCTCTGCCGCCGCGTAGATGCCGCTGGGGTCACGTTGTTTGCAGACATCCATGGGTGGATTCAGGTAAATCACCACACAATTGTCTTTGCCAATGACGCTGAGCGCATGTTCTCGTGAATCCGGGTTAGGCGCGACAAAGGCTGCACAGCAGATCAGTCCTGAATCATTGAGAAGACGCGCTATGTGCGCGCTGCGTCGAAGATTTTCCGCGCGACCCTGAGCATCGTGCTGCAAGTCTTTACTGATGCCGAGGCGCATGGCTTTGCCATCCAGTACGGTACTCACGCGGCCCATATCAAACAAGCGCCGTTCAAGTCCATGAGCCAAGGTTGATTTTCCTGACCCTGAGACACCAATAAACATGATGGTGGCGGGTTTTTGGCCGTAACGGGCAGAGCGCTCTTCTTTGGTGACATGAATAGTGCTGCTGCGCTTAACCTGTCGATTGGCGGCAGCAATTTCCAGGTTGATCATGCCGGCGCCAACAGTCACGTTGGTCAGGCGGTCGATGACAATAAAGCCGCCGGTGGCACGGTTTTTTTCATAACTGTCTATACATACCGGTTGGTCAACGCTGATTTCACACAATCCAATTTCATTGAGTTCCAGCCCCGGTGCAGGCATTTCCTGCAACGTATTGACGTCGATTCTGTGTTTGATGGCGGCCACGCGGCCGCTGACAGTTTTGCCGCCCAGTTTAAAGTCGTACAGTTTACCTGGGAGCAGTGCCGCTTCAGTCATCCAGACTACAGTGGCATCAAACTCCACTGCAATCACGGGCAAATTGTCGCGGTGCACAATCATGTCACCGCGACTCACATCAATTTCATCTTCAAGTGTCAGGGTGATTGCCATATCGGCGAATGCCATTTCCAGCTCTTCGTCGTAGGTCACTATGGATTTAACGCGACTCTTTTTGCCGGATGGCAGCACCGCAATTTCATCACCTTTGCGCACCACGCCTGACGCTACCGTGCCACAGAAGCCCCGGAAATTAAGATTGGGGCGATTCACGTATTGCACGGGATAACGGAAATCAAAAAAGTTTCGGTCTTCTGCTATTTCAACATTCTCAAGCAGCGACATCAGCGCAGGGCCTTGATGCCAGCTCATCGATGCGCTCGGATTAACCACATTGTCGCCGTCCAGTGCCGACATGGGAATGAAGTGAAATTCTGCTTTACGCAGATTTTTGCTGAAAGCTGTGAAGTCTGCTTTGATTTTTTCAAAGACATCCTGACTGTAGCCAACCAGATCCATTTTATTGACTGCGACAACGATATGCTTGATGCCAAGCAGCGAGGTTATAAAACTGTGCCTTCGGGTCTGTACCTGAACACCATAACGAGCGTCGATCAATATGATTGCCAGATCACAGGTTGATGCCCCTGTTGCCATATTGCGGGTGTACTGCTCGTGGCCGGGTGTGTCGGCAATGATAAATTTACGTTTTGAGGTCGAGAAATAGCGATACGCTACGTCAATGGTAATACCTTGCTCGCGCTCGGCCTGCAGACCATCAACCAGCAGTGCCAGGTCGACATTGCCACCGGTGGTGCCTGATTTGATGCTGTCTTTGGTGATGGCAGCCAGCTGATCTTCATAAATCATTTTGGAGTCATGCAGCAGTCGCCCGATAAGGGTACTCTTTCCATCGTCCACGCTGCCGCAGGTCAGCAGGCGCAGAAGTTTCTTGCGTTCGTGTTGCGCAAGGTAGGCCGTTATGTCGGTGCTGATAAGATCGGATTGATGTGACATGTCAGAAATATCCTTTGCGCTTTTTCTCTTCCATAGAACCTGCCTGATCTGAATCAATCAAGCGCCCTTGACGTTCGGAGCTTGTGGTCAACAACATTTCCTGAATAATGTCAGGCAGAGTGGTGGCGGCAGACTCAACAGCTCCGGTAAGCGGATAGCAGCCTAGCGTGCGGAAGCGCACCATTTTGTGCTCAACTGTTTTGCCTTCAAGAGGCATGCGGTCATCATCGACCATGATGTCTACACCATCTATGTTGACGACTGGGCGCTCTTTAGCAAAATACAACGGTACGATTTCTATGTTGTTAAGATAAATGTATTGCCAGATATCCAGTTCAGTCCAGTTAGACAGAGGGAACACACGTATACTTTCGCCTTTGTTGACCTTGCAGTTGTATATATTCCAGAGTTCGGGGCGCTGATTTTTTGGGTCCCATCGGTGATTTTTGTCGCGGAACGAAAACACACGCTCTTTGGCTCGTGATTTTTCTTCATCCCGGCGTCCGCCACCAAATGCTGCATCAAATTTATGTTTGTCGAGCGCCTGGCGCAGACTTTGGGTTTTCATCACGTCTGTGTGTTTTTCACTGCCGTGAGTGAATGGACCTATACCTGCAGCGACTCCTTCCTGATTGATATTCACAATCAAATCCAATCCAAGTTTCTTCATCTGCGTGTCGCGGAACTCAATCATCTCGCGAAATTTCCACGTGGTGTCCACATGCATCAGTGGAAAAGGCAGCCTGCCGGGATAAAACGCCTTTAACGCCAGATGCAGCATCACTGAAGAATCTTTGCCTATCGAATAAAGCATGACCGGGTTGTCAAATTCCGCAGCGACTTCGCGAATAATATGGATGCTTTCCGCTTCCAGTTGCTTCAAATGAGTAAGGTTGTAATCAGCCATGATTTTGCCTTCTGTGTGGCGCAGCAACGCCCAGAGATAAGTTCTCTGGAGCAGTTGCCGGGTTGTCTGGTTGGTTATGGAACAGGATCTAGCGGTAAATCCATTACTCAGCGACCGTCATCCATGGGTTTTTGTCGCTCAAGGCCAAATCTCTCCGACAGTGCGCCGCTCTGGTTGCCATCACGTCGTGGCGCATAATCCTTGGGCGGTTCCATGGTGTCACCATCAGCGCCCGAGAACATCGACTGATCTGCGGGAGGTAACAGCTTGATGGCGACTTCTTCATTACAAAGATCTTGGGCGCCTCTGGATAGATGTTGATACACATCCCGATAGCTTTCCGTCATGTTGTGAACCAGATCAGCAGTAGCACTGAAATGATCGCTAACATGCTCTCTGTAATTGGCATGATGTTTCTGAAGCTCCTGAATCTTTGCTTCAAGTTCCTCAATTTTTGAAGGGCTGCTGTTGCTCAGGCGAGGCGCTGCAAAGAGACCAGCCACTACTCCGACCACAAGGCATACAATGCCAGTTAACCATATCATTGGCTGCTATCCCTCAGAGAAATGCCGCGAGTATAACGCGTATATGTCAGTTTAACCCATCGGAATTCTAACACGAAGGTGAGCGATTGTTAGTGGACTGTCGGGTTTCGGGTTGGTGTCCAGTGTCAAGATGACTTAAAATGCGCGCCTTTCCACCAGGTCACAGACGAAATGCCTTATCCTCTTCAATGTTATCGTGACGATCTGGCGAAAGGAATCATCAAGCCTGATGCAGCGCAGGCATTGGCGGTCAATGAGCTGCAGCGTTTGTTTGATGAGTTGTTGCAGGCCAGGGAAAAGCCATCGGGCTTGCTGGCATCGCTGGCTGCCATGATCGGTACCTCTCGTCAGCCTGCTCCGATCAAAGGTCTCTACATATATGGAGGGGTAGGGCGGGGCAAAACATACCTGATGGATACATTTTTTGATTGCCTGCCATTCGCCAGCAAACAGCGGACTCACTTTCATCGATTTATGCAACAAGTGCATTCTGAGCTGGCTGCGCTGAAATTACAGAAGAATCCTTTGGAAGTTATTGCTGCGAACATCGCCGGTCGTGCGGGCGTACTGTGTTTCGACGAATTTTTTGTTTCAGATATCGGCGACGCCATGATTCTGGGCGGCCTGCTGGAACATCTGATGAAAGAAGGAGTGGTGTTGGTTGCAACCTCCAATATTCATCCTGATGGCTTGTATGCCAACGGTCTCCAGCGCTCCCGTTTTCTGCCGACCATAGAATTGCTGCACAAGCACACCCGGGTGTTTGAGTTGGATGGAGGCATTGACTATCGTTTGCGCGCCCTTAAACAGGCGTGTCTGTACTTTACGCCACTGGGTGTGGAGGCCGATGCAGCTTTGCTGGAGGGCTTTAATAGCCTGGTTTATGGGCATTCGGAGCGAATGAATGATTCCCCTATCGAGATTCTTGGCAGGGCTGTACCTGCGCGCATGGTCTGCGATGGTGTTGCCTGGTTTGATTTTGCTCAGTTGTGTGGAGGTGCAAGAAGCGCTTTCGACTATATTGAGCTGGCAAGGCAGTTCCATTCGATTGTGTTAAGTAACGTATCACAGATGACCGCTGCTCAGGATGATCTGGCGCGTCGGTTTGTGAGTCTGATTGATGAGCTTTACGACCGGCAGGTGAAGCTCTTGCTGTCTGCGTCGGTACCCTTGACTGAACTGTATACAGGTACTTCATTGACGTTTGTTTTTGAGCGGACGCGCAGTCGTTTGCTCGAGATGCAGTCTGAGAACTACCTGGGGCTTGAGCACAGGCCTTAGGTTGGCATCTGCAGTAATTGAGAACAAAGTGCTTGAAGTTTCCAACATGCTTCGGTAGTATTCGCGCTCCCTGAAGATAATGCCCGTTCGGTGACGTTTCATGAAGACTTTTAGTGCCAAACCACAGAATGTAGAACACAACTGGCTGCTCGTGGATGCAGAAGGCCAGACCCTCGGTCGTATCGCGACCGAAATCGCTACCCGCTTACGCGGCAAGCACAAGCCTGAATACACTCCACACGTAGATACAGGTGATTTTGTGGTCGTGATCAATGCAGAAAAAGTGCGTGTCACCGGCAACAAAGCAAAAGATAAAATGTATCATCACCACACCGGTTTTCCTGGTGGCCTCAAGTCTTTCAGCTTTGAAAAGTTGATCGACAGAGCTCCTGATCGCGTTTTGAAGCTTGCGATCAAGGGTATGTTGCCCCGCACTCCGTTAGGTCGTGCTATGCTCAAAAAGCTCAAAGTGTATGCGGGTAACGAGCATCCGCATGCGGCACAACAACCGCAGGCACTGCAACTGTAAGTTTTCGACGAGGTTCACTGAGTCCTTATGGCTACAACACAATATTACGGCACCGGCCGACGAAAGACAGCAACCGCGCGGGTTTTTATCAGCAAGGGGACTGGCACCATCAGCATCAACAACCGCACGCTGGATAATTTTTTCGGCCGTGAAGTTGCGCGAATGATCGTACAGCAGCCCTTGGAATTGGTTGAAATGGTTGGAAAGTTTGATCTGAAAGTGACCGTAAGTGGCGGTGGAAGTTTTGGTCAGGCAGGCGCTATTCGTCACGGTTTAACCCGCGCATTGATTGCGTACGACGAAGAACTGCGATCCCCTCTGCGTAAAGCTGGTTTTGTGACGCGTGATGCTCGTGCGGTCGAGCGGAAAAAAGTGGGTCTTCGGAAAGCGCGCAAGCGTCCTCAGTACTCCAAGCGTTAATACTCTTTGGCCTCTCCGTCAAATCTTCGGAATTGAAGGGATTGTCTGGTAAAAAAGCGTTGTTCCGGACTGGGGCAGCGCTTTTTTGTTTTGAAAAAAAATAAAATCGCAATTATTTCAATGAGTTGTCATGGTTTTGATGGTTGGTAAGCTTGAAAAAATACGCCAAATTTACTAAAATTCGGCCCGGTTGCCGGTTTGCGTAATTCATCTAGATATTAGCCTCCAGCCTTGATTCGCGCAGATGTGCAGCAAAAGCAGGTTTTTGATCTCCCGGCAAAACTACGGGAGAACCAGTTTCTTTTTGACAGACGACAATGCTCAGGAGATTACACGGTGAGTGAAGACGATACTGATTCTGGCCGCAGGCGGTTTTTATTGGGGTCAACCTCGGTTGTTGGGGTGGCAGGTGTCGTAGGGGCAGTTGTTCCCTTCGTCGGTTCCTGGAATCCCAGTGCTAAAGCACGTGCTGCGGGTGCTGCAGTTCGGGTTGATATCAGTCGCATCGAAGAAGGTGCAATTCTCGGACCCATCCCTGCATGGCGTGGTCGTCCAATATTTGTCGTGCGTCGCACAGCCGAGTCGCTGGCTGCATTGCCGACCATCGACGGTGATCTGCAGGATCCTGCTTCTGCGCAGCCGGAGCAGCCTGACTATGCAACTAATGCGCACCGCTCACGCGAGCCTGAAATTCTGGTGCTAGTGGGTCTCTGCCCTCACTTGTTTTGTTCTCCTACACCCCGTCTCTCCATTCGGGCGGAGCCGTTTGAGGAAAACTGGAAGGGTGGTTTTTACTGTCCGTGCCATGGTTCCAAATTTGATATGGCTGGTCGCGTATACAACGGTTCTCCATCATCAAGAAACATGGAAGTCCCTTCTTATTTCTACGAGACCGACAGTATTCTTGTGATTGGTGAAGACGGGGAGGCCGCATAATGAGTGATTCAAAAAAACAGGGTTTTGTAGTGTCCTCCTTAGTGAGTCTTCGGGACTGGACTAATGAACGCTTGCCTATAGTGAATGCTTGGGAAAAGCACATGAGCAAGTATTACGCGCCCAAGAACTTCAATTTCTGGTATTTCTTTGGCGTATTGTCTCTTGTTGTACTGGTTATCCAGTTGGTATCTGGTGTCTTCCTGACCATGCACTATACCAATAGCGCTGAAGCAGCCTTTGCTTCAGTTGAATACATCATGCGTGATGTGGAGTTTGGCTGGCTGATTCGATATATCCATTCCACAGGTGCTTCGGCTTTTTTTGTGGTGGTTTACCTGCATATGTTCCGTGGTCTCATGTACGGTTCGTATAAAAAGCCTAGGGAGCTGATCTGGGTATTTGGTATGGCCATCTACCTGGTGCTGATGATGGAAGGTTTTATGGGCTACGTACTGCCCTGGGGTCAGATGTCATACTGGGGCGCTAACGTAATAGTGTCGCTGGTCGGTGCTATACCGGTTATTGGTGAAGACCTGCTGATCTGGGTCCGTGGCGACTTCCTGATTTCAAATGCGACTCTTAATCGATTCTTTGCGCTGCATGTTGTTGCTTTGCCAATCATCCTTCTCGCGTTAGTAGTACTGCACTTGTTGGCACTGCATGAGGTTGGTTCGAATAACCCTGACGGTATTGAAATTAAGAAAAACAAAGACGCCAATGGCGTGCCGTTGGATGGCATCCCGTTCCACCCTTTCTACACCGTTCACGATTTGGTTGGCATCACCGTCTTCCTGTTTGTGTTCTGCTTTATTCTTTTCTTTGCTCCAGAGATGGGAGGCTATTTCCTTGAGCCGCCGAATTTCCAGGAAGCAAACCCGCTGGTTACGCCTGCGCATGTTCCACCGGTATGGTACTTCACGCCATTCTATTCGATGCTTCGTGCTGTAACCGTTCCATTGCTGGGTCTTGATGCCAAATTCTGGGGCATGCTGGTAATGTTTGGCGCGATTGCTATTCTGTTTGTTGTGCCGTGGCTTGATCGCAGTCCTGTGAGATCCATGCGCTACAAAGGCTGGTACAGCCGGATTGCTCTGCTGATCTTTACTGCAAGTTTCCTGATTTTGGGTTACCTGGGTACTTTAGGCACTAGCCCCAGCCGAATAGCGCTGGCGCAGATATGCACAGTGCTTTATTTCTTGTTCTTTTTCCTGATGCCTTGGTATACGAAGAAAGAACAGACTTTCCCGGAGCCATTGCGTGTAACAGGCCGATGGATCAGTAACAAGCAGGTAGTGCTGACACTTGTCCTGTTGGCTGCGTTGGTTCTGTTGCCATTGCGAGCGGTTGGTGCGGAAGTGACAGTAGAGCTTGACCATGTAGAGATGGATCTTCGTGATCAGGCCTCGCAGCAGCGTGGATTGGCAACCTACATGAACTACTGCCATTCCTGTCACTCACTGAAGTATGCCCGTTATGAGCGTACTGCTACTGACCTGGGCATTCCTGAAAATCTGATGATGGAAAATTTATCCTTTGGTGAGGCGGGTTTCGGTGATCTGATGGAGAACACCATGCGGCCTGAGCATGGAAATGCCTGGTTCGGTGTTGTTCCTCCAGACTTGACACTGATTTCACGTGTCCGTGGTCCTGAGTGGTTGTACACCTACCTGCGTTCGTTCTACGAGGATGATGCTCGAGTATGGGGAGTAAACAACACTATATTCCCCAACGTAGGGATGCCTAATGTGCTGTACAAACTGCAGGGTGATGTAATCTGCAGCAACAATGCGTCAGCGCCTGAAGACTGTGAACTGACACATATTAATGGAACAGGACAACTGTCTCCCGAAGCGTTCGACGCCATGATTTATGACTTGGTAAATTTCCTCTACTACGTCGGCGAGCCAATAAACCTCAGACGTCAAGAGATTGGTGTCTATGTGCTCGGTTTCCTAGCGATACTGCTGATTCTGGTAACGCTGCTGAATCGCGAATACTGGAGACGTATCCACTGATACGTTCTCCACCAGTCAAATCTGACTGAGATGATTTATTGAGGACAGCAGTATGGGTGTAGTCGCTAAACGCTCTTCCATGATTTTTTACTCCGATGGCCGTAGTCAATACAGCCATCGGGTGAGAATTGTGCTGGCCGAGAAAGGGGTTACCGTCGAGACAGTTAACGTAGACCCGGCTAATACCCCCGAAGACCTTACATCATTAAATCCATATAACAGTCTGCCAACGCTGGTTGATCGTGATCTTGTGCTCTATGAAGCCAATATCATGATGGAGTATCTGGATGAGCGTTTTCCGCATCCGCCCTTGTTTCCGGTTTACCCGGTAGCAAGGGCGCAAAGCCGTTTGTGGATGTACCGCATTCAACGAGACTGGTGCTCAACAGTCGATGACCTTAGTGCTGGAAAAGGCTCCGCGGGTCAGCAAGACAAAATGCGCGGGGAGTTACGCGAAAGTCTGGTATCCATAGCTCCTATTTTTGCCGAAAAACCTTACTTCATGAGCGATGAATTCAGCGTCGTGGATTGCTGCGTCACCGCAATTCTGTGGCGATTGCCATCACTTGGCATACATCTGGGTAATCATAAGTCTGTTCAGCCTCTTCTTGAATACCGGGCCAGGTTATTCGCGCGCGACTCTGTGCGAATGAGTTTGTCCGATCAGGAAAAGGAAATGGTATAGGCACCTGCTGATGAGCATGAACTCGAGCCGGCCTTATCTGCTTCGCGCACTCTACGAATGGATACTCGAAAACAACTGCACGCCCTACATCGTGGTCAATGCCTATGCTCAGGATGTGCAGGTTCCTCAGGACTACGTCAAAGACGGTCAGATTATTCTCAATATTTCCCCTGTAGCGGTGCATGCGTTGCACATGACCAATGATGCAGTGGAGTTTAACGGTCGTTTTGCAGGAATTCCAACACCGGTTTTTGTGCCAGTGATGGCTGTAATGGGAATCTACGCCAAGGAAAATGGTCAGGGAATGGTATTTGATGCAGAAAAACCTGGGCCAACTCCTCCTGTCCCACCAAAACCGCCCGCGTCGCTTACTTCAGTAAAGACATCCCAGTCTGAGAAGAAAACCCTGGGGCGTGCTTCGTTACGTGTGGTGAAATAATCGCCTTACAGTATGAGGCGATGACTGCATTTCAAATGAATTCGAATACGTTTACAACGCGCAATACCCCGCCAACGCTGCGTGCAAGGTTACTTGCTCGCTCTCCTTCAGTACTGTCAACAATTCCCATCAGATAGACTGTGCCATTGTTTGCAATCACCCGCATTCTATTGGAGTTGATCTGGTCACTGGCTGCCAGCTGAGTACGCACCTTAGTCGCCAGCCATGTATCGTTGCTGCGGGACAACAGACTGCGAGGCCCGGCGACCTCCATTTCATTATGAACTCGTCGCACATGGACACTCGCTTCTGATGCGATGAGGGTAGCCTGTTGTTTCAGGTCCTCTGACTGCACTTGACCGACCAGAAGAACAACGCCGTTATGGCTGATCACATCAAAGCTTGAGTCTCTGAATTGCTCCTGCTGTGTTCTCATGTTTACGGTGACTTTGGTCTCTATCGACTCATCTTCTACGATAGTGCCTGCGGTGCGAAGGTATCGGTCTTCCTGAATACCTTCAGACCCGGCTGTGCCGGTCAGAATGGTAGTACATGCCGAGCTGCTCAGCAGAAATCCGACCAAAACAATGTGTTTTATGCTCATAGCTCTTCTCCAAAAATTTGTATGTCTATCAAATCACACAAGCAATGCATGACCGTCAGTTGAATCTCCTGGCTTCGATGACCGGCAGGAGCGGGTACCCTTAACTCCATATCATCCGATTGTAACATCTCTGATACGTTACCACTGTCTTCACAACTGATAACAATGACCGGCATTTCACGGTCATAGGCAGCACTGACAGCTTCGCGTAGATTTGCGCTATTACGACCAGATGTAAACACTAGCAGGATGTCTGTGTGTTGCCCAAGTGCCCTGATTTGCTGAGCATAGACCGACTTGTACTGCAAATCCGTGGCTATTGCCGTCATGGCGACCGGGTCAGCCGACAATGCAATAGCTGGCAGAGCCGGTCGCTCCCGATCAAACCGGTTTAATAAAAGGGAGCTGAAGTAAAGGGCCATGGCTGCCGACCCTCCATTGCCACAGACCAGCACTTTCCCCCCTTGCAGCAAGGCGTGCGCAATGCGATCTGCAGCGGAATTGATCAAGTGTGTTTGTGTGTTCAAAGTGGTGCTTAGCCCGTTGATGCTCTGCCGGAAGTGGTTCTGTATGTGTTGTTCGGGTGTCATTGAAACCTGCCGTGGACAGAAAAGTTGCGACTCGGACCGCATTTTACTTTAAACCGTTGACTAAGCCAGACCGGCTGTCATGTGGTTTTTATAGGGATACGTTTATACGTTTGACATAATGGCATTTTTTATCCACTCGACTATCAGTTCGCCTGTCGATCTGCAGCGAGTGAGGCCGATCAGGTCGATCCGACAAGGTACCTTGTCGTTAAGCTTGTGCTGTTTCAGGTATACCATCGCAGTCCTCAGTATTTTTTGTTGTTTTGTGGGGTTAATGCTGACCACGGCGCTGACAAAGTCATTTCTCAAACGATAGCGAACTTCAACAAAAACCAGAGTGTTCTGGTCCTGCATAATCAGATCAATTTCTCCCAGTCGGCAATGGTAGTTGCTTCTGATCAGTTGTAAGCCCTGTTTTTCGAGATGCTCGGCTGCCAGCTGTTCATACCAATTGCCAATGCTGCGCCTGTGTTTTGGAGCGGTCGCAGATCCTGCACTTCGATAAGTCGAGATTATTTTTTGGGACATCCTTGTCTCCATGTTTGCTGTTTATTGTGTACTGGTGAAAGTCAATCAGGGTTGGTGCTGCCCGTTGTCATGCCCGGAAGCACAATAGTGCCTTCCACAAACTGTGCAGGTAGCAATTCGCGCTGAATGCTGCCATCACTGCTCATAGACAGATTTCCGGTTGCACCCTGCAGACTGACACCCGGGAAATTGGCGAGTTGTGCAAGGCGGTTGTGCAGGCGATAAGTATCAATACCCATAGCTCGCAACCTTTCGACGGGGCCAGCTCCGGGCTCAAATGCTGAGGCAGTCGCGAGTTTCAGTGGGTCGTCATTGGTCAGTACCCAAGGGGCATCTATAAAATTGATGCCGTTCAGGTCGCGATTTACATTGGTGCTGATTCCGCCATCGTAACCGAGGCCGTCGTAAATGGCGGGAAGAGCATAAACAGCGACATCGCCTGCAAAGTGGAAACCCATGGTGGGTCGGATCTGCCGGCCCTCGGCAGGGTTGGCCAACAGAAAAAGCACATCAACATCCTGTCTGCGCCTGGGTGTAAAAACCATATTGCTTCGTGGAATGATGCTGCGCAATTGAGCTGCTCGAGCTTCGCTGTCATCAACATCGAGCATCAGTCTGATCGTGTCGGAGTAGCTGCTGTTGCTGCCAAACTCGGACACCGCAACCACCTCACCACCCAATTTTTCCCATTCGCTGGCAAAGGTGTCGCGTATTCTCAGGTAGTCATTGCCCGAAGGAGTCAAAACGGCCGCAACCTGATGGCCTGCCTGCCGCGCTAACCTGACAGTCTGGCGGATTTCATCTTCCGGAGCCAGGCCGAACTGGTAGAGGTTGGCTGGAGCTGGCAATCCTTCATCACCGTAATTTAATGCCAGCGTAGGCACACGCAAAGAGGTCTGCAACTGCAATTCACGAACTGAATCCTTGAGCAGGGGGCCGATGATCAGGTCAAAGCCGCTGTCTGCAATCTGATTATAGAGCGGCATAATGTCTGTCACGCCGCTGGTATCGAAGATCTGCACTTCAGGAACCTGTTGCTTCAGGTTCAGAGCTTCAAAATAGGCTGCCAGGAAGCCTTCACTCACGGCAATACCAGCGGCTTCGGATAGCGGCAACATCAATGCAATACGTTCCGCCCGGGTGTTGAGCACTTCCATAGTAAATGACAAGGACCGCGGTAAACTGTCGGCGGCACTGTGTTGCGTCCAGCGGCTTTGCCATGCGCTGATCGCCCTGACCTGTTGTTCAATATTGCTGCGAGACCCGTTAACCAGATTGACCAGCTCTATCCAGCCTCGCAATTCATAAGAGTCAATCAATGTGTTCTGGGTCTGAAAACTGCCGGGTGGCGCTGACGTAAGTATCTGCCAGATTTGATCGATATTTTGTTCCTGTTGATCAGGTCTGAGTAATGCAGCCATACGCGTGTGCTCGCGTGCAGCTGCAAGATATTGATTCATGCTTAAAAACGCTTGCGCCCGTATTCTCATCAGGTTCTGCCGAACGTCGTTGTTCAGTTCGTTGACCCGCTCAAACGGCGTACCATTTAACAGAATCAATGCCCGCTCTGATTCCCCCGTAGCGATTGCCAGTTCCGCACGCAGCAAGGCCGCCTGGCTGCGCACGGTCATTGGCCAGCTCAAGTCATCTCCCAGACTGCCGAGGATTGCCGATGATGTGTTTACATCCCCGTCTCCAAAAGCAATTTCAGCGGCCTGAATGATAAGCTGTTCGGCCAAAGGAGACGGGGAGTCTGCCGCTAACTGCAGAAGCCTGTTGATTTCGCTGACAGGCTCGTCTGCAACAACGGGCTGACTTTCAGACCTTATGTCAGCTGAAACCGCTGAAAGTTGCGGCTCGCCTGCACTTGAGCACTGTGTCAGCAGGCTCGCCACCAGGATGGGCATATACAGGTGTGGTAAGAAGTGTCTGGTCATGGTTTATCTTGAATACTCCTGAAACTCTTTCCAATCATAGCAGGCCATTGAGCCGGGTGGCGACTTTCCAGGTTTCTGGCGTCAGGCGGTTGTAGATCGCTTGATGCTGCCGCTATCATGCCCGACTATTTTGCAGCGATTGCTGGAGTCTTGATAAATGACCGATCAACAGACAGGCAAGGCGGCGCTTTATATTGTTGCGACCCCCATAGGCAATCTTGGCGATATCAGTCATCGTGCTATCGAAGTTCTTCGCCGTGCTGATGTTATTGCTGCTGAGGATACCCGTCACAGCAGTCGTCTGACCCAGCACTTTGGGATTGTTACCCGCCTTGTGTCTTATCATGACTATAGCTCGTCAGGACGCGAAGATGCCATTTTGGCGGAGTTGGCGGCCGGTCGCAGCGTCGCTCTGATCAGTGATGCCGGTACGCCGCTGATTTCCGACCCCGGCTATAGTCTGGTTGCCCGTGCTCGTCAGATGCAGATCACAGTGATTCCCGTGCCCGGAGCATGTGCGCTTACAGCAGCGTTGTGCGCCGCTGGCCTGCCAACTGACCGTTTTGTGTTCGAAGGCTTTCCGCCACACAAACAGGGAGCTCGTCGACAGTTATTTGAATCATTGGCAGACGAGCAAAGAACGGTCATTTTCTACGAGTCGCCCCATCGTATTGCCGACAGTGTTATTGATATGAGAGACGCGTTTGGTGAACAGCGCCAGGCAGTAATCTGCCGGGAACTGACCAAAACCTGGGAGACCATTCACGGCGACAGTCTTGGTGGGCTCAGTCAGTGGATCATGGCTGACGACAACAACCGACGCGGTGAATTTGTGGTTCTGATCCACGGCGCGCCAGTCGTTGATCAGGATTCGCAGCTGTCTGATGCAGATCGTCAGCTGCGTATTCTGCTTGAGGAGTTGCCGGTCAAACAGGCCGCTGCACTGGTGGCAAAAATCACTGGCCTTAAGAAAAATGCTGTGTATAAACGTGCCCTTGAGCTGGCGGATGTATCACTATAGTCAGGGCTTTGTGACCCATCGGCCGTTAGCATCTTCAAGGAAGTGTCCTGATCGAGTGGCCTCTAAAGCTTTGTTAAACGCGAGCTGTGCAACCTGATCGACACTGATACCATTTTCGCTGGCTATTTGCTGATAACGTTCTCTGCGCTGACGATTGATGTTTTCCACAAGACTGACAACGGCTGGTGGCGCGGAGCCCTGAACAAGGCCGATATAGCCATCACGTTGTTCACCAATCAGGCCAGATGCCTTGGCCTCTTCCAGATTTTGGGCAACGGCAGCGGGGGTAAAAATCAGCATTAGCGACATCAGTGCTGCATAAAACGATACTTTTATATTGCGGTGTAATGATTTGCTCATGTTGTTTTTCCTTGGGCGGCAGAGTTTGTAAGTGCTTTCAAAAGCCTTAAAAAAGTCCGCTGTCTGCGCTGAAAATGTCATCCAGTTCTCGTTCAACTTGTACCCGTATCTCGTGTTGAATACGGACATTCAGGTTGATGGTTATGGGCTCACTGGGCATGGCCACTTGTACCGTGGGCGTGCAACTTGCTGTAAAAAGCGCGCTCAGCGCCAGTAAGCAGCCCAATTTGCCAAGGCCCGCCGAAACAGGCCGTGCGTCTGATTGTTTGATTGCCAGCATTTTGTAGACTTCCTGTGTTTGTTCTGAATCTAATGTAACACGACATGCTGAATTGCAGCTGAATGTTGTTAACACTTAAAAATAATTACCGTTGTTCAATTAAATCCTGAAAACGCTCGGTGATGTTGTCTGCTGCCTGGAGGCTTTGCAGCAATGCCGGGATGTTATCGCTGATGTTCAGGTTAAGGTTGATGCGTTGTCCTTGTTCTACGTTTGGGCTCTGCCCCTGCATCTGCAGAGAAAGTACCAATTCGCCAAGTTCATCAAAATCCACGCCCGCGCTGAGCGTGTCGTACTGGTAATACTCCAGAGCCTGATACACAAGGTCCAGACTCTGGTTGCCGGTCGTGGCTGAGCCCTGATCGTAGCGGATGGAGCCGCCTTGCTGTGATGCCGTCAGTAGCCCGCCTTCAATCAAAGGGGTCAGCCCCTGAAGTCTGACCGGAAGTGTTCCGCTGATGATGCCGGTCGCACCGACTTGTTGATAAGCGCTCAGGCTCAATACCTGTGCAAGATCAATCCCATTAATTTCAACTATGAAAACTTCACTGGGTGTTGCAGCGCTGTTTTCCTCGGGTAAAGTGATATGGATACTGTCAGTGCTTGCAGCACCACCAAACACTTCCACCTGCGGCGATTCAAGATGAATCAGGTGGCTGCCGGTATCAACGGAAACAGTGCTCTGCACGTTGAGCAGCGGGATACCGGGGTTAAGCTCGCGGATGTTAAGTAAAAAAGGCGCTTGTGTTGTAACTGACAAATCTTCATGCAGATCCCAGATGCTGGTTGCCGTGAGTCCTGCAAATACTATTTCATCCGCAAAGCCTGCAAGATCAGCAAGCTGTAGCCGCATCTGGCCAGTGGTAGCCCACGCGAGAGTGCTGTGATCTATTTGCCAGCTAAGTTTGCCATCCAGGTTGATTGTGCCATCCAGCAGATCCGCTTCAAATGGCAAAGGTGCCACATAACTGCTTAATCTTGAACCCGCGGGTGACCAGTTCAGCTCGCCCATCGTAAACGTTGCGTTACCTGAGTTGCTGGCTGTGCTGTGCTCAGCAACAATTGACATCAGGGGATGATCAGGATGCAGAACGTCCAGCTGTATATGCAGCTGATCCGCTTCAGACCACTCTATTTGACTGTCCCACTGATATGGCCAGAGGTTGTAAGGTGCCAGCGTTGTATAAACTTGGGATATTTGCAGGCCGGCACTGGCGGTCAATTGTTGCAGCAATGACCTGTCTGATGGCCCGGCAAATTCAAGATGTGCATCTAGTTGCTGCAGATGAGCGGTCAGGCCGCTCAGACTGGTATTTTCCGTGTCGGTAAGCATGCGTATGACGGGTAATCTGATTGTCACGTTGTCTGCAAGCAAGCTTGCCTGTCGGGACGAAAGATCAACACTGATTTGCAAACGCTCGTTTGCAACGGCCTCAACTTGCTCAACGCGATTTTGCGCGTAGTTTGCTGATGCCAGTGTGAACAATGAGCCAGCGGGTAGCGTTATCGTTATTTCTGATGCCCGGTATTGCAGCTGGATATTGCTACCAACACTTGCGCCTGCCAGAGAGACACCGGGCTCCGCAAATTCATATGTGCTCAGCTGGGCATCCAGATTTGCGTTTGCATCACAGTCACTCAGTGCGCTGCAGGATAGATTGATGTTACTGATATCAAAATTTGAGTCTCCGACGCCGCGCATTTTGAACGTCAGATTGCTCTCAACAACATTCAGCGACATGGTCTGATTACTCAGATTCAGCTGCAGTTGCGAGTGTTGACCGGTGATCAGTTCCAGCTGCTCAATGTGCTGGTCACCATAACTGAGTGAATCGAGCGTGAATTGCTGTCCTTCGGGCAAAGAGATCAAGAGCTCTGGCGCCTGGTAATGTAAGTTGATTGCGATGCCTGTCTTGCTGGCGCTGATGCTGAGCCCGGTCTCGGGCGATTGTAGGGCATCGATGTCGATATCCAGTCTGGCGCTGCCTAAGCACTGCTGCATAGGGTCACATAACAGACTGATCTCTGTCATGCGCGCTTGTATTCCCTCAAGGCTGCCGGACACGGGAATTAAAACGCCTGCCTGCTGTACGCTCAGCGACTTTATTTGTCCGTTGAGCAGATCAAGCGGCTCAAATTCCAGTTGAAACTGTTCTACTCTCTGAGTATCCGGGGACTGCAGAATCCGTAGTTCAATGATGTCTGCGTGGATGCTGTCCCAGCTGAACCTTGCGCCGCTGATGGTGATGACCTCAATGCCGTAAGGCGCCAGCATCCGGTTAGCCAGCGACACCGGCAGCCTATCTTTTTGCAGGAAAATCCACAGTGTGCCTGCCATCAGGCCGATAACCGTCAACAGCAGAAAACGTCGCCAGTGGTAGGTGTTGCGGTTGACGGGATGTGGGTTTTTCATGCGTCGAGTGTGACATGTGCCTGTCTGCAGACCAAGTGTCATCAAACAAATCGCTTGAATTCGCAGAGGGTGTCACATACTCTGCGAGATGAGTCAGCCAGACAGTCGCTATCGGAACCGCTTTCTTTTGCGCGTGAGCGTAATCAAAGGCATCTGGTGGAGGAAAGTCCGGGCTCCATAGAGCAGAACGCCAGGTAACGCCTGGGGGGTGAAAGCCCACGGAAAGTGCAACAGAGAGTAGACCGCCAGTTCATGCGCTTCGGCGCTGAAAAGGTAAGGGTGAAAGGGTGCGGTAAGAGCGCACCGCACGACTGGTAACAGTTCGTGGCACGGCAAACCCCGTTCGGAGCAAGACCAAATAGGGATCCATCGGTGTGGCTCGCACTGGATCCGGGTAGGTCGCTAGAGGTCAGCAGTGATGCTGATCCCAGATGAATGACTGTCCAAGACAGAACCCGGCTTATCGGCTGACTCAACTCATTTTTTTTCTGATTTTCCCTCCTCAAATTCAAATATTTAACAAAGCACTTTAACTTGCTTCTGCAGCTTGTTGATTCTTTTTTCGTTGTCTTTTTTGCGCCTTTCGCGTGCCTCAAAAAAACCATTTTTCCCTGATATTTCAGAAGCTTTCCTTCTACTCAAATACTGCAAATAACGCTTGCATCGAGCTTTTGCCATGCCTATAGTGTCGAAATGTGGTAATAAGTGGGAAGAAATGGAATTTTGTGGGTAAATTAGGTGTTGAGTGTGCTTTGGTGGCGACTTAATGCCGGGGTGGCAATTGTGTTCAGAGGATCCAGTGAAGTAACTCTCGATGTGAAAGGGCGCATGGCAATGCCAGCGCGCTATCGCGAGCTGCTGACTGAAAAATACAACGGCCATCTGGTAGCAACGGTTGATTTTGTCCAGCGTTGCCTGTTGCTCTACCCGATTGATGGCTGGGAGGTTCTGCAGCAGAAGCTGGAGGCTCTATCGAGTTTTGATGAGGCCAGTCGCAGAGTTCAGCGCATGATGATTGGTCATGCGCATGATCTGGAGATGGACGGCAGTGGTCGAATTCTGCTTCCACAGATTCTGCGCAGCCGTGCCCAGCTCGACAAAGAGCTCGTGCTGGTAGGGCAGGGAAAGAAATTTGAAATCTGGAGTAAGGAAAACTGGGATGCCCAGGCTGACAGCTGGTTCTCCGGAGAATCTGGTGGCAGTGAATTGCCACCCGCATTGTTAAGTTTGTCGCTGTAATCGATCAGGGCGTGTGTTTTAGACAGAGCGGTACATTATGACTAACAGTCAGGGCCATGAAACCGTAATGCTGCATCCCGCAGTGGATGCACTGGTGACTGATCGCGCCGGATTTTACGTGGATGGCACCTTCGGTCGTGGCGGCCACTCTCGACTTATTCTTGAGATGCTAAATACCGATGGCAGGCTGCTGGCCACCGATCACGATCCTGAAGCCATAACTGTCGGCCTGCAACTGATGCACGACGATGCGCGTTTCGAAATCGTCCGCGGATCGTTTGCTGATGTCGATGTGCGCATCAACGAACTGGGATACACCAAGCGTGTCGCTGGTATTCTTCTCGATCTGGGTGTTTCCTCGCCACAGCTTGATGATGCCGGGCGTGGCTTCAGTTTTACCAACGACGGACCCTTGGATATGCGTATGGACCCTGATCGTGGTTACAGCGCGGCCGAATGGATTGCAAGTGCATCTGAAGAAGAAATTGCTAATGTCATTTATGAGTTTGGAGAGGAACGTTATTCGCGCCGTATAGCAAAAGCCATCGTGCGGGAACGGGCGGTGTCGCCAATCACCCGTACTCTGCAGTTGGCAGAGATTGTCAAACTCGCCAATCCGGCATGGGAAAAACACAAGCACCCCGCTACCCGTGCTTTTCAAGCCATTCGTATTTTTATCAATCATGAACTGGAGTCGCTGGAGACACTGCTGGTCAAGGCGCTGAATCTTCTGGCGCCAGGTGGACGGCTGGTGATCATCAGTTTTCACTCGCTGGAAGATAGAATTGTAAAACAGTTTATCCAGCGGCAAAGCAAGGGCGATGATTTTCCGCGCGACTTGCCTGTGATGACTTCAGCAATAAAACCGTTGTTGGTGAAAATAGGCAAAGCGATAAAAGCCAGTGACGAGGAAATTTACCAGAATCCTCGGTCTAGAAGTGCAGTGATGAGGGTGGCAGAAAAGCCGGTTTGAAAAGCAGTTGCTTGCGCATTACTAACTAAACCAAAAAATACACAACAGACAATAATTCATGACAAGCACACAACAAAAACCCAAGCATAGCAAGCAGGTCTTTGAGCCGGCCCCGGAGTTGCAGCCAAAAGTCTTCTCGTGGCTGGGTCTTTTTTCGGCTGCCAATCTGCTGGTAACCGGTCTGATGTTCGCTGTGGTAGTCAGTGCGCTTGCTGTTGTGTATGTCAGCTACCAACACCGAATGACTTTTCACGAGTTGCAGCAGTTACGTGTGCAATCCAACGAACTGGATGTTCATTGGGGGCAGCTATTGATAGAGCAAAGCACCTTCGGGCTGGAGGGGCGGATAGAACGTCGTGCTATGGAAGAGCTCAATATGACATTCCCAGACTGGTCAAAAATAATAATGGTGCGTCATGAGTGATCAATCGGCTGCTCAACCGGCAGGCGTATGGCGGCTCCGTCTGGTATGGGGATGCCTTGCACTGGCTGCTGCAGCGATCATCTGGAAGTTATTCAGTCTGCAGTTGGTAGACGGCGAGTTTCTTCAGACTGAGGGTGATGCCCGGACGGTCCGCGTTGAGCCATTAGTAGCGCACCGCGGCATGATAACGGATAGAAATGGCGAGCCTTTAGCGATCAGCACACCGGTCAAATCTGTCTGGGTAAATCCGCGTGAACTGGCCGGTAACGAGGCGGGCGTCCGCGAACTGGCGCTGGGTTTGCAAATGGATGCGGATACTTTGCTGTCACAGGTTCAGGCCAGTTCGGGCCGAGAGTTCCTGTATGTGCGTCGTCGTATACCCCCGGCTGAAGCTGATCATGTATTGTCCCTGGGGATACCTGGTGTCTATGCGCGTCAGGAATATCAGAGGTACTACCCTCAGGGCGAAGTGACTTCGCACGTGTTGGGTTTCAGTAATGTCGATGATATCGGTCAGGAAGGCCTTGAGCTCGCCTTTGACGAGTGGCTCAAGGGCGTGCCCGGTAGTCAGCAGGTCATCAAGGACCGACGTGGGCGTATCATCCGTGAGCTCAATACTATTCAGCCCGCCCAGCCAGGAAACGCGCTGGAATTGAGTCTGGATTTTCGCATCCAGAATCTTGCTTATAAAGAATTGAAGGCAGAGTACATTTATCGCCAGGCACGCTCGGCGTCTGCCATTGTGCTGGACGTCAAGACCGGCGAAGTTCTTGCGATGGTGAATCAGCCCTCATTTAACCCGCATAACAGAGGCAGTATTACTGATTTTGGTGCGCTGAGAAATCGGGCAGTAACTGACCTGTTTGAACCGGGTTCAACACTCAAGCCGTTTACGGCGGTTGCTGGTGTGGAGTCGGGTCTGTATGACCGCACAACATTGATCGACACGCGACCCGGCCGTATGCGTGTTGGTCGGGATTATGTGGTTGATCGCGGTTACAACTACGGTGAGATATCGCTTGAAGAGATGCTGGTGAAATCCAGCAATATCGCGTCTGCAAAAATAGCACTGGCCGTGGGTCATGAGCGCCTTCGTGATGTGTTACTCAGAGTCGGCTTTGGTGAAAGTTCCGCCAGTGGTTTTCCGGGTGAGCGTGGCGGTGTTATGCCCAATCATCGGGTCTGGCACGACATTGAAACGGCAACACTGTCATTTGGTTACGGCATGTCAACCTCAACACTGCAACTGGCGCAGGCCTACAGCGTGATCGCCAATGATGGTGTGCGCCTGCCCATTACCTTGCTGAAAAACGGCAATGATATGCCTGGCGCCGCTGAACCCGAGCGCGTCATTGAACACAGCGTTGTGACGGAAGTGCAGCAGATGCTTGAGGCTGTTGTTGATCCTGAGTTAGGCGGGTTCGATGGAGCCAGTGTGCCCTTTTACAGTGTTGCCGGTAAAACAGGTACGGCGCGAGTCGTGGGTGAAAATGGCTATCAGGACAATCTGCACAATTCGATGTTCGCTGGCTATATTCCTGCCGACGATCCACGCATTGTGGTGATTATTATCATCAATGAACCACAAGGCGCTCAGCGTTATGGCAGTCAGGTTGCCGCGCCAGTGTTTGCAAGAATTGCCAGTGGGGCTATGCGAATTCTCGACGTCACACCCGATCGGGTTGATCCCTCAAACATCATGAGTCTGACGGCGAGATAAGCGCATGAAAACGGTCGAACCGGCTCATTCCTTGATTGCACTCAGCGCGCTGATTCCGGCAGAGTTTGAGGCGGGTCTTGATGTGCGCTGCCAGTCTGTGAGCGTCAGCGGATTGCAGCTTGATAGCCGCACAGTACGACCAGGTGACTTGTTCTGCGCACTATTCGGAAAAAATCACGATGCCCGTGACTACATTGAGATAGCCATCGGTAATGGTGCTGCAGCGGTTCTTGCCGATGAGGGGGACAAGTGTCACGGAACACGATGGGTCGGCAATGTACCGGTGATTGCAGTCTCCGGACTTCGCGCAAAACTTGGAGAAATTGCGGCGCGCTTTTATCAGTATCCCAGTCAGTCTATGGATGTGATTGGTGTCACCGGTACAAACGGTAAAACCAGCTGTACACAATTTATCGCACAGATACTGCACACTCTGGGACACACGTGCGGGATTATTGGTACCTTGGGTTGCGGCGTCTATCCGGATCTGCGTGACACCGGGTTCACAACTCCTGATGCCTTGGTTCTGCAAGGTGTGCTGGCACAGATGCGAGACAGTAATACCCGGTCTGTTGCGATGGAAGCCTCTTCGCAGGGTCTGCACCAGCATCGGCTGATTGGGGTGGATTTTCATACGGCGGTGTTTACCAATCTGACACGAGATCATCTGGACTATCACGGCACAATGGCTGCCTACGCAGAGTCAAAGCGCAGACTGTTCCAAAACCCCGCCTTAAAAGTAGGCATCATAAACATTGATGACAGCCATGCTGCTGTTATGTTGAATGCATTGCCACGCTGTGCGCGCAGTTACACGTTCAGTATCAATAACCGTCTTGCCAACGTCCATGTCAATGATGTGAGTTTCCGTTCCGATGGCTTTGATGCTGACGTAACAACGCCCTGGGGAGTTGGGCGGATCAACAGTCAGTTGTTGGGGTCGTTTAACCTGAGCAATGTGCTGGCCGCTGTGTGTGCCGTTATGACTCTGCCGGGCGGGTTCAGGTTGGAAGATGTCCTGAGTGCAGCGTCGCGTTTAGTTCCAGTCGATGGCAGGATGGCGGTTGTTGGAACCGAGTCAGGTGTCACAGCTGTTGTTGATTATGCGCACACTCCCGATGGATTAAAAAATGCCCTGCAGGCCGTGAGGCAACATACACGCGGGAAGGTCTGGTGTGTCTTTGGCTGCGGAGGAAATCGGGATCAGGGTAAGCGCCCTCTGATGGCCGAAGTAGCCGAGTCTCTGGCGGATAAAGTGATTGTCACCGATGATAATCCCCGACTGGAAAATGCTGATGATATTGTCCGGCAGATCATGTTTGGATTCAGCCGACGTGAACAGGTCATTATTGAGCGTGACCGCGCAGCGGCGATTGAATCGGCCATGGCCGGCGCCAGCATCGGCGATGTGGTTCTGATAGCGGGCAAAGGTCATGAGAGTTATCAGGACATCGGCGGTCAGCGGATGGCGTTCAGCGATATCGGACAAGCGGGACTGGCTTTACGTCGACGCAGGCTGGTGGCGGCATCGCTGGTTGTCAGTGGAGAGCCGTCATGATTGGAAGCCTGTCTCTGAGCAAGTTGTATCCTTTCATGCCGACCAGGATCATCGGCAGTGATGTGAGTTTCGCCCGAGTCAACACAGACACCAGAACACTTGTGGCTGGTGATCTGTTTGTTGCACTCAGGGGTGAAAATTTTGATGGCAATAAGTTTGCTGAATTTGCGCAGCATAAAGAAGCTGTCGCCGCTATTGTCAGCGAACCGCAGGCTGTCGACATTCCGCAACTGGTGGTGCGCGATACCGTGCAGGCGTTGGGATGGCTTGGCTACCTGAACAGATCAAAAAGTGATGCCATTGTGGTTGCTATCACGGGCAGTCAAGGCAAAACCACCGTTAAGGAGTTGACTGGCGCAATTCTGGGCAGGCAACACCGAACCTTGGTTACTCGTGGGAATCTGAATAACAGCATTGGTGCCCCAAAAATGCTGCTAGAGATCGACGAATCACATCAACGGGTGGTCATTGAGTTGGGTGCCAATACCCGTGGCGAGATCGCCTGGGGCACGCGCATTACCGATCCTCATATCGTACTGCTCAACAACGCAGCCGAAACTCACGTTGAGGGGTTTTGCGGTTTGCAAGGTGTTGTCAGCGGCAAGGGCGAGATAATTGACTCCGCGCCTTCAACGCACACCGTCATACTCAATGCAGATGACCCGCATTTCCCGGTGTGGCAGCAGCGTGCCGGCAATCGCCGCTGTGTCAGCTTTTCGGGTACCGGAAAAGCATCTGCAGATTACCGGGCAATTGTGCTGGACATCAACAGTGACTCGACGCGTTTTGAATTACACACCCCGGCAGGATCTATTGTGTGCGAGCTGCCACTGCCCGGTTTACACAATGTGAGCAACGCCGTGGCGGCAGCCGCGCTGGCCATCGAGGCGGGCGCTGCATTGGTTGACGCGCAGGCCGCTCTGTCGGAAGCGCAGGCCGTGCATGGCAGGCTTGAAGCCATGAGCGGCGTCAACGGTTCCCGCCTGATTGATGATTCTTACAATGCCAGCCCTTCGTCCTTCAGAGCTGCGATTGAAGTGCTGCAACAAGCCGCTGTCTCCAAAGAAATGCAGAGCGTGCTGATCGCCGGCGACATGGCGGAGCTGGGTGAGCTTACAGAGGGCGCGCACCGTCAGCTTGGTGAGTTCGCACGCTCCCTGGGTGTTAAACATCTCTGGACAGTTGGTTCGTTCACAGCGGCCAGTTCAGCCGCTTTTGGCCAAGGCGCAATTCATTTTGACAACAAAAGCAGTTTGGCCGAGCACGCCAGGCTCTCTCTGACAGCGGGACATGTGGCACTGGTCAAAGGTTCGCGAAGTGCGGCGATGGATGAGATTGTGAAAAAAATAAGAAATGAGAAAATTGATTAATGCTGCTCCTACTCGCCGAATATCTGACCACATTTGAAAGCGGATTCGCCGTGCTGCAGTACATTACCGTGCGCGGCATCATGGGTATCATGACAGCGTTGATTCTTTCGCTGATGATTGGGCCGTGGATGATCAGAAAGTTAAGTCAGCAGAAGATCGGGCAAGTTGTCCGTGATGATGGTCCAAAATCACACTTAAGCAAGGCGGGCACGCCAACCATGGGTGGTGCGCTGATTCTGATCAGTATTGCAGTCAGCACCTTGCTGTGGGCAGATCTACGTAACAGTTATGTGTGGGTCGTGTTGCTGACAACCTTGCTGTTTGGGGCCGTAGGCTGGGTTGATGATTACCGCAAGGTGTTTCGCAAAGATCCGCGTGGACTGCCCGCTAAATGGAAATATCTTTGGCAATCCGTGATAGGTCTCGCAGCAGCTTTGTTTCTCTACTTTAGCGCCACTGACCCTGTTCAGACCTCTTACATTGTGCCGTTTTTCAAGGATGTCTCAATCGATACCGGCATTCTGTTTATTGTCATCAGCTACTTTGTGATTGTCGGCAGCAGTAACGCAGTCAACCTGACCGATGGACTTGATGGTCTTGCGATTTTGCCAACGGTGATGGTGGGAGGCGCGCTGGGCATTATTGCTTATCTGGCGGGTCACTCCGAATTCGCCGAATACCTGCGTATTCCTTTTGTCACCGGTACCGAAGAACTTGTCATTTTCTGCGGTGCGTTGGTAGGTGCTGGCCTCGGATTTCTGTGGTTTAACACCTATCCCGCTCAAGTGTTTATGGGTGATGTCGGCGCGTTGGCCTTGGGTGCGGCACTGGGAGTAGTGGCCGTTATCGCGCGTCACGAAATAGTGCTGTTTATTATGGGCGGCATATTTGTCGCGGAAACAATGTCGGTGATCCTGCAGGTTGCCTCGTTCAAGCTCACAGGCAAGCGCATCTTCCGCATGGCGCCCATACACCATCATTTTGAACTGATAGGTTGGCCAGAGCCCAGGGTCATTGTGCGTTTCTGGATTATTACGGTGATGCTGGTGTTGTTTGGTTTGGCAACACTAAAACTGAGATAAGCAAAAGCTGAAAAGACGAAACCGTCGAATGGAGAAATTGATGCAGTCTGGCAATAACAATGGCGTGAAAGTGATAGTAGGTCTAGGACAGACCGGGCTGTCGTGCGCGCGTTATTTTGCCTCCAGAGGCATTAGTTTCAGTGTCATCGACAGTCGCTTCAGTCCACCTGCTCTCGCGGAATTTCGCGCTGAGTTTCCCGGTATTGAATTGGAACTGGGCGGCTTCAGCAGTCAGAGCATGTTGAAGGCCTCTGAATTGGTGGTGAGCCCGGGTATCAGCCTGAGAACCCCTGAAATAGTACTGGCGATTCAGAGTGGAATTCCGGTAACCGGCGACATTGACATATTCACTCGCGAGGCCAAGGCGCCAGTTGCCGCCATTACGGGTTCAAATGGCAAAAGCACCGTGGTGACCTTGCTCGGAGAAATGGCGGTCAAAGCAGGCAAACACGTTGGTGTGGGCGGGAATCTGGACGGCCGTGCGTGCACACCGGCGCTGGATCTCTTGCGCAGCGCAGAGCGAGATCTCTATGTGCTTGAGCTGTCTAGTTTTCAATTGGAAACTACCCAGCAGCTGAATGCTGAAGTGTCAACGATTCTTAATATCAGTGAGGATCATCTGGATCGTTATGACGGCATGCAAGATTACATGGCCGCCAAGCAACGCATTTTCCGGGGCAGCAGGCAAATAGTCATTAATCGCGATTCAATCGAATCGCGTCCATGGCACACAACAGATGCTGCGCTCAGCTTTTTTGGAATCGATAGTCACTCTGACGAAGGCGCCAGTGTTGTCAGCCATGCGGGTGAAAGCTGGATGGCGATTGATGGAAAACCCCTAATGCCGGTCAGCGAAATCAAAATTGCCGGGCGCCACAATCTCTCCAATGCTATGGCAGCCTTTATGCTTGGCCGAGCCGTTGGTTTGCCAGAAGAAGCGATGCTGGCAACCCTGCGCGAATTCTCCGGCTTGCCTCATCGTTGTCAGTTAGTTCGTCGTTTTAAAGGAGTTGATTATTTCAATGACTCCAAAGGGACTAACGTTGGCGCTACCGTGATGGCCTTGCAGGGGATTGGCGAAAGAACCGCTGGTGAGCTTGTGTTGATAGCCGGCGGCATTGGCAAAGAGCAGGACTTTTCACCCTTGTTACCTGTACTTGATCGCTATGTGAAGCGCGTCATTCTGATCGGCAAAGATGCGGATCAGATAGCTCATGTCATCGAACACAGCGTTGACATCATGCGTGCCACTTCGATGGAAGAAGCGGTGACCGAAGCGGCTATTAGCGCTACGGCAGGCGATGCTGTGCTGTTGTCCCCCGCCTGCGCAAGTTTTGACATGTTCAAAGACTTTGCACACCGCGGCAGAACATTCGCCGCGGCAGTGGAGGCTTTATCATGAGTTTCTTCTCCATCAGATTGCCGTGGATCAGGAGTCAGGTGGCCCAACCTGCTGCCAATGTGAGTGCTACGCCACCATTAAATTCATTGTGGCTGGTTACCCTGACCTTGATGGGTTTTGGTCTTATCATCATGACGTCTGCCTCGATGGATCTCGGCAGCAGTCTGGCGAATGATCCATTGTATTTTTTCAAGCGCCAGTTATTTTTTATCGGGCTTGGTTTGGCCATCATGATGATTGTGCTCACCATCAGCATGAGAATCTGGTATCGGATTAGTCATGTTCTGCTGATTGTGTCAGCCATCTTGTTGATTGCAGTGCTGATACCAGGTTTGGGCACTATTGTTAACGGCAGTGCGCGTTGGATTGATCTTGGCTTTTATCGTCTGCAGCCATCTGAAATGACCAAGTTGTTCATGATTTTTTACATGGCGGCCTATCTTTCCCGTCGTCGTGAAGAAGTCCATAACAATTGGGCCGGTTTTCTCAAACCGATGGCGATTCTGGGCTTGTTGGTGGTGCTGCTGTATCTGGAGCCTGATCATGGCGCCATTGTTATTCTGATGGCGACCACATTCACCATGCTGTTTCTCGCCGGTGCACGGCTTCACAGATTTTTGCTGATCATGATGTTGAGTTTCGCGGGCGTGACATCGCTGGCAATCATGAAGCCGCATGTGATCAGTCGGCTGACATCATTCCTCAACCCGTGGGCGGATGAGTATGTATATGGCGAAGGGTACCAGTTGACTCAGGCGCTTATCGCATTTGGTCGAGGCGAATGGCTGGGTGTGGGACTTGGCAACAGCCTGCAGAAACTATACTTCCTTCCCGAGGCGCACACTGATTTTATTCTGTCCATCGTGGCCGAAGAAACCGGCCTGATTGGCGTGGTCATTGTTCTGATGTTGTTTGCGTTTCTGATCGGCAAAGCGATGGGTGTAGCTCGGTCGGCTGAAAAGCAGGGGGCATATTTTGTGGCTTATGTTGCCTACGGTATTGCGATGGTGTTCGCCACGCAGACTTTTATCAATTTTGGTGTGAACACCGGCTTGCTGCCAACAAAAGGTTTAACGCTGCCATTCCTGAGTTACGGAGGTAACAGCCTGTTAATCAGCTGTCTGATGATGGGTGTGTTATTGCGCGCTGAATATGAGTTGAAAACCGGTCAGATGCTGCGTCATGACAGTTTGGAGGAAGCCCCATGACTGCACAGAAGATTCTGATTATGGCGGCAGGTACCGGGGGTCACATATTCCCTGCGTTGACTATTGCCCGTCAATTGCAAGCGCGTGGTGTCCTGGTTGAATGGCTGGGTACCCCCACAGGCATGGAAAATGATGTTCTGCGCAACACCGATATTCGACTGAATCAATTACATGTCAGCGGCCTGCGTGGTAAAGGCCGAATGGCCTTGCTGCTGGCTCCGTTTATGTTGTTGCGCTCCGTCTGGCAAGCCATTGTGCTGCTGCGCCGGATTGACCCGTGTTGTGTGCTGGGCATGGGTGGTTATGTCACCGGCCCCGGCGGCCTCGCAGCGTGGTTGCTGCGCAGGCCATTGGTGATTCATGAACAGAATGCCGTATCGGGCACCAGTAACCGTTTGCTTCGTCCATTTGCCAGAAAAGTGCTTCAGGCTTTCCCTGGAACGTTTGCTTCTGCTCGCAATGTGATTAGCACCGGCAATCCGGTGCGCGCAGACATTGCCGCCATGGCTGCAGTCGATGCTGAGTCCCGTAGCCGGGCATTTAGCGGCGAGCGCCCCCTGCGAGTGCTGGTGCTGGGTGGCAGTCTGGGTGCCGCCGCCATCAATCAGGTGATTCCGGAATTGTTATCACGGCAGCCTGTATCCATAGAGATCTGGCATCAGACAGGGAAAGACAAGTTTGGTGATACCTGTGGGCGTTATCAGGCCTTGGGAATCGATTTGCATAAACAGCACAAAGTCGTGCCATTTATCACAGATATGGCAGAAGCATATCATTGGGCGGACGTGGTGCTCTGTCGGGCAGGTGCCGGTACGCTGGCGGAAATCGCCGTGTCCGGGCTGCCCTCTGTGCTGGTGCCGTATCCTTTTGCAATCGACGATCATCAGACTGCAAACGCGCGCTGGCTTGCCGATGCGGGCGCCGCTGTGCTGGTGCCACAGCACACTCTGACGGCAGACGTGTTAAGCAATACCTTGGCTCAATGGATCAGCAATCCTGGGCAACTTCGTGCAATGGCTGATGCCGCGCTTCGCAAAGCAGTTCCCGATGCGGGTAACAAAGTCAGTGAAATCTGCATGGAGGTCTGTCATGGCTGAGTTGGCCACACGCGTTATCAACAATGCTTCCGGTCGCTACTATCAGGTGCCGGAGATGCGCCGCATCAAGACCATTCACTTTGTCGGTATTGGTGGCGCAGGGATGTGCGGCATCGCCGAGGTCTTATTAAATCAAGGTTATAGAATTACCGGTTCTGATATCAAGGCTACCTCGGTGACTGAACGTCTCGAGGGTATGGGCGCGCTTGTTTTTATCGGTCATCAGGCCAGTAACATAGACAGTGCCGATGTGGTGGTTTACTCCAGTGCTGTGAATCGTGAAAACCCAGAATTGTTGCAGGCAAAACTAACCGGTAAGCCGATTATTCCGCGTGCTGAAATGCTGGGTGAACTGATGCGTTACCGCCACTCAGTGGCAATCGCAGGGACCCATGGCAAAACCACAACAACCAGTCTGGTTGCCTCTATTTTTGCGGAAGCCAAACTTGCGCCAACGTTTGTGATCGGTGGCCGTTTGAACAGTGCGGGAACCAACGCAGGTCTGGGCGAAAGCAAGTATCTTGTGTGCGAGGCTGATGAAAGTGATGTCTCCTTCTTGCATCTTCAGCCTATGGTTGCAGTGGTTACCAACATTGATGCGGATCACATGGGATCCTATGACGGCGACTTCAACAAGCTGAAAAATTATTTCATTGAGTTTCTGCACAATCTTCCCTTTTATGGTCTTGCCGTTTTGTGTATCGATGATCCAGTTATCGAAGAAGTACTGCCGCGTATCTCTCGCCCTGTTATTACCTACGGGTTTTCTGAAAAGGCAGACTATCGAATCGTTGGGCTCACCCAGCATCGGCAGTTCACCAGCTTTGAGGTGATCAGGCCGGATGGGCATTCTTCTCTGAAAATTAACCTCGGAATTCCGGGCCGGCACAACGCGCTTAATGCAACAGCTGCGATTGTGGTGGCTACCGATGAGGGTATTGGAAATGATGCAATTTGCACCGGACTGACAAAATTCCAGGGTGTTGGTCGTCGTTTTGAATCCCAGGGAATGTTCCCGGTCAAGGACGGTAGCATCATGTTACTGGATGATTATGGTCATCATCCGACCGAAGTTGCCGCCACCGTTGCTGCACTGCGTGCCGGTTGGCCGGAAGCGCGACTGGTGATGATCTACCAGCCTCACCGATACACGCGCACCAAGGATCTTTACGACGATTTTGTAAAAGTGTTATCCGAAGTGGATGTTCTGTTGATGCTGGACGTGTACTCCGCGGGTGAGGACATCATACCGGGTGCTGACTCGAGAAGTCTGTGTCGCAGCATCCGCTTGCGTGGCCGTATTGACCCGCTGTTTGTGCAGACCGATGAAGAAGTGCGCGATGTCCTTAAAGACCTGTTGCGTGACGGAGATATTGTCATAACACAGGGAGCTGGCAGCGTGGGTGCGCTGTGCAAAACTCTGGCTAAGCAAGGTTTTGTTTAAATGACTCAGAACAAAAGCAGTCAAATGGCAGTGAAACCCTCTCAAGGCAGAGTAGCCGTTTTATTGGGCGGCAACTCTGCTGAGCGCAGTATTTCCTTGTTAAGTGGAAACGCAGTTCTCCATGCGTTGCTCAGGCAGGGTGTTGACGCGTTTGCCATTGATGTAGACAAACAACTGGTGCAGCGTTTGCTGAACGAACAGATCGATAAAGTGTTCAACATGCTGCATGGACGTGGGGGTGAGGACGGTCAGCTGCAGGGATTGCTTGAGTTGATGCAGATTCCTTACACCGGCAGTGGGGTGCTGGCCTCTGCGTTGAGCATGGACAAGATCAAAACCAAGTTGATCTGGCAGTCTTTGGGATTGCCAACACCCCGGTCGGCCTTGCTGGCGTTTGACAGTGACTGGCATGGCTTGATTGCCGAGTTGGGCGAAGTCGTTGTTAAACCCTCTCATGAGGGTTCAAGCATCGGTATGTCGATGGTCAGAACTGCCGAGCAGCTCAGACAAGCCTTCGAGATGGCCAGTACCTATGACGCAGAGATTATGGCTGAGCAAAGAATTTTTGGAGCAGAGTTTACGGTACCTGTCATTCATGGCCGCGTATTCCCCGCGATTGAGCTGCGCACTCATCATGAGTTCTATGACTTTGACGCAAAGTATATCGCCAATGACACGCAGTACCTCTGCCCTGCGCCACTTAGCCTGGAAAAGAGTGCTGAATTGGCTGACATATGTCTGAAGGCGTTTAACGCCGTAGGAGCCAAGGATTGGGCGCGCATTGACGTGATGCAGGACAAGGCAGGCAACTTCTGGTTACTGGAAATCAATACCGTACCTGGGATGACGGATCACAGTCTTGTACCTATGTCAGCGGCAGCGCTTGGCATCAATTTTGATGAGCTGGTATTGCTGATATTGAATGGTCGCAGTGATGCGCAAGACTTAGCAGGGGGCGCAGAAAAATCATGAGCGATCGGCGCACAGGTTCCTTTTCTGCCTATAACGAAGGCCATGAAACGCCTGTCGATTTCGCGCCCATTCGTGCGGAAAGCCGTCACGCTGTCCGGCCAGAAGGCAAAGCGGTTGACGCTGAATCAGAAAGAGCGCCGCGACGACTGCGTGGATGGCTTGTGCTGGTCTTGTTTGTTGGGCTTGGTGGCATTGTTGTCAATCAGTTCCGCGGAGAGATATCCGATTCCATCGCGGTGCTTGCGCAGCAGTTGCCGGTGGTGGATCTGCCAGATTTTGACCGACCTGTTGTTAATAAACCAATCAATACGGTTCGGTTTGAATCACCGCTGCACAGAGTAACCGAACAGGAAGTCAGAATGCTGTTGGCCCGCTATACAGAATCCGGCTTTTTGGGCGTTGATGTGCAGAATTTGCGTGATGAGCTTGAACTGAATCCCTGGGTGGAAAGCGCTACGGTGCGCCGGGTCTGGCCTGATGAGTTGGTGATAATGATCGATGAGCAACGTCCGGTCGCACGGTGGGGAGAAGCATCGTTATTGAATGAACAAGGCGAGGTTTTCAGTCCGCCCATGAGAGGTTCTGAAACGCAGTTGCCACTTATGAGTGGACCCGAGGGAAGCGAGTCTCTGGTGCGCGCGAATTTTGAACACTTCAACACAATGTTATCGGCGATCAATATGCGACTGCACACCATCAGCGTAGATGCGCGCGGCAGCTGGAGTGGCGTTGTTGCTGATGGTCCGGTTCTTCGCATCGGACGTGAAGATGTTGAAGAGCGCATGACAAGATTTGTCCGCCTGATCAAAGGCGGCTTAGCAGAACAGTTGGCCAATGCTGAAACGATTGATCTTCGTTACAACAATGGTATTTCAGTGAGTAACAAAACCGACGTAACTGGTTCAGTTGCAAGTCGGTGAGAGCAAGGTGAATTATGAGTGCTGCAGATAACAGCAATATGATCGTTGGCCTGGATATCGGGACGTCCAAGGTCGTTGCGATTGTCGGTGAATTGAAGGCGGATGGCAGTCTGAACATTGTCGGTATCGGAAGTCATCGCTCGCGTGGGCTGAAAAAAGGCACCGTAGTCAACATCGAGTCAACGGTTGAATCGATTCAGCGCGCTGTTGAAGAAGCGGAGTTGATGGCAGGCTGCCGAATTCATTCGGTGTATGCAGGTATTGCCGGCAGTCACATACGCAGCATGAATTCGCACGGAATTGTTGCAATCCGTGATCGTGAAGTAACTCGCGCGGATGTCGACCGGGTCATCGATGCAGCACAGGCTGTGGCAATACCAGCGGATCAACGTGTCCTGCACATTTTGCCTCAGGAATACATTATTGATTCTCAAGAGGGCGTCAAGGAGCCTCTGGGTATGTCAGGTGTGAGGCTTGAAGCCAAAGTCCATCTGGTCACCTGCGCCATCAATGCTGTGCAGAATATTGAGAAGTGCATCAAGCGCTGCGGTCTGCAGGTTGAAGAAATTATTCTGGAGCAGTTGGCCTCCAGCTATGCGGTGCTGACCGATGATGAGAAGGAGCTCGGTGTCTGTATGGTGGATATCGGCGGTGGTACCACCGATATCGCAATATTCACTGAAGGCGCCATACGTCACACGGGAGTAATCCCAATCGCCGGTGATCAGGTTACCAATGATATTGCCATGGCTCTGCGCACACCCACGGATAATGCTGATGAGATAAAGATCAAGTATGCGTGCGCGCTGACGCAGCTTGCCAGTCCCGGCGACATGATACAGGTGCCAGGTGTCGGAGAAAGACCCGCACGAGAACTTTCTCGCCAGTCGCTAGCCGAAGTTGTAGAGCCTCGTTATGACGAATTATTTACACTGGTTAAAGCGGAATTGCAGCGCAGTGGTTACGAGAATTTGATGGCTGCCGGGATTGTACTCACCGGCGGTACCAGCAAGATGGAAGGTGTTACTGAACTGGCAGAGGAAATTTTTCACATGCCGGTGCGAATTGGTTTGCCACAAGGCGTCAAGGGTTTGGCGGACATTGTTCGTAATCCGATTTATTCAACGGGTGTTGGCTTATTGCTGTATGGCGTCAAGCAGCAACAACATCAGGTGCGTAGCCATAATCCGGTTCCGGTGAAGGACTCACAGATGCCCCTGATCAGGCGCATCAAGAACTGGATCAAGAGTAATTTTTGAAAACTGTTTGAAAATTTACTAAAAAACCTGTGCAACATGAGGGGGCAATATGTTTGAACTTCTGGATAATATTCCGCAAAGCGCTGTAATCAAAGTTGTAGGTGTTGGCGGCGGCGGTGGCAATGCCGTTCGTCACATGATCAGTAACAACGTGGAAGGTGTAGAGTTTGTCTGCGCCAACACGGACGCTCAGGCGTTGACGAATGTGCAGGCCAAGACGTTGCTGCAGATGGGGAGCACAGTCACCAAAGGTCTGGGTGCCGGTGCCAATCCTGAAGTCGGTCGTCAGGCGGCGCTGGAGGATCGTGAAGAAATAGCTGAAATCCTGCGCGGTGCTGACATGGTGTTTATCACTGCCGGCATGGGTGGTGGTACAGGTACAGGCGGCGCACCAATTTTTGCAGAAGTGGCACGTGAACTTGGCATCCTGACCGTTGCCGTTGTTACCAAGCCGTTTCCGTTTGAAGGCAAAAAGCGCTCGATGATTGCCGAACAGGGCATTGCGGAGTTGTCACGCCATGTTGACTCGCTGATCACCATCCCCAATGAAAAGCTGCTCACCGTGCTTGGCGCACAGGCATCACTGCTCGAAGCTTTTAAAGCGGCTAATGATGTGCTGCTTGGCGCTGTTCAGGGTATTGCTGACCTGATCATCCGTCCGGGTATGATCAACGTTGACTTTGCTGACGTGCGCACAGTGATGTCCGAAATGGGAATGGCGATGATGGGCACTGGTTACGCCAGCGGGCCCGATCGCGCCCGCGAAGCAGCAGAGGCCGCCATCCGCAGTCCGCTGCTGGAAGACGTTAACTTGCACGGCGCCCGCGGTATCTTGGTAAATATCACGGCTGGTGAGACTCTGTCGCTGGGTGAATTCACGGAAGTGGGTGACGCAATTGCGGACTTCGCCTCCGACGACGCAACCGTTGTGATTGGCACCGTGATTGATCCTTCCATGGGTGATGAAATACGCGTCACGGTTGTGGCAACAGGTCTTGGTGAAATCCGTGCCCAGGAAGCCCGCCCACCGAGAGGCATGGAAAACATTCGCGCCGTCGCCAGTCCGTCACCGTCGCCAGTGCGTCAGGAGCCAAGGGCATTTGTTCCGGCACAGCAGGTTGCCCGCCCACGCACCCCGGGTTCACACACTATGCCGCAGGGCAACGGGTTTGGGCGAGCAGTCGGGGCAGATACCAATATGGATTATCTGGATATACCGGCGTTTCTGCGCCGTCAGGCGGACTGATTTCGCCGCCTGAGTTGTGTTGACAAACACAGGATTCCCGCAGACATCGAGCACAGGTCGATGTCTGCGGATCTGTAGTTTGACACTATTGAGCGACACTTGGCCAGCCAATCAGTGATTGGGTTCTCAGTTGATATTTGTTATCATCTCCGCCCATGAAAAGGCTGAAAACCTTTCTCAGACATATTTTCGCGGAATCATCACCCCTTATGTTAAAGCAGCGAACCCTCAAGAACGTGATTCGGGCCACTGGCGTAGGCCTGCATACAGGTCAAAAGGTATACCTGACCTTGCGGCCGGCTCCGATTGATAACGGCATCGTTTTTATCAGAACAGATATTGAGTCGCGCCCCGAGATTCCGGCCAAAGCACATCTGGTTGGTGAAACCACGCTCTCAACAACGCTGGTCAAGGGAAATGTGAAGGTTTCCACGATAGAACATCTGATGTCAGCATTGTCAGGTCTGGGTATCGACAATGCGTTTATTGAGGTCAGCGCGCCTGAAGTACCTATTATGGACGGAAGTGCAGGACCTTTTGTATTCCTGATTCAGTCTGCCGGTATTGAGGAGCAGGATGCACCCAAACAATTTATAAGAATTCTCAAGCCTATACATTTGGCCGAGGGCGACAAGACGGTCAGCCTGGAGCCCTATGACGGGTTTAAGGTTAGCTACACCTTGTTGTACGATCATCCGGTGTATCGACGCTACACCAAGTCGGCCACCATTGATTTCTCCAGCACCTCATTTGTCAAAGAAGTCAGCCGGGCCAGAACTTTCGGATTTATGCACGAGTTTGAAGAGCTTCGTAACCGCAACCTCGCACTGGGTGCCAGCATGGACAACGCCATCGCAGTGGGTGACTACAAGGTGCTGAATGAGGATGGTTTGCGCTACGAGGATGAGTTTGTCAAACACAAGATACTGGATTCTATTGGCGACCTATACCTGCTCGGTTTCAGCCTGATCGGTGAGTTCAAGGGTTACAAGTCCGGGCATGCGTTGAATAATTCATTGCTGCGCACCCTTGAAAAGTCAAAGGACGCGTGGGAGTTGGTCAGTTTCGACTCTGATGCGCAAGTTCCCATTTCGTACGTCAAACCGGTTCTGGCTGCCTGACGCATGAAACTTATCCTGGTAAACCAGCGCTACGGACACACTCGAACTATCGTGATCCGCGGCTGGATGAAAGGATTTTTGTCGCTCTGCCTGATCGGGGCTCCTGTAGCTCTGGGTTATCTTGGATATGAGTTGGCCTTTTCAGATGCCGGTAACAGCTCTCTGGTCAGTCAGGAGTCACCGGTAGCCGCAGACGAATTTATTCATGGGGAACATCAGGCGCAACGCCCGGTTCATTCCCGTACAAAAGCACCAACGGGTCGTTTTGAGTCGACTGACGAGACAAGTTCTGATCCGGCGTCAGAGCATTTTGCTGATACCCGTTTGCTGTTTATCAGTGACAACAACCTGCGCCTGATCGCCAGTGCAGATTTGCCTGCCGATTTTTCCCGGCGAGAGCCTCCGACGTCATTCCGGCACGGTCGCATTGTTGATCCATCCAGCTATTTCCATCACACCCTTCACTAATGCCCTGCTGCTCGTGACGTCTTTAAAGTTCTCAGCATCGGTCAGGTGCTGCAGAAGCAAAACTTGACAGAAACAACTTCAGCGAAGTGGGTAATCATGATAGTTAAATTATTTAATGCCATTTTTGGAAGCAGTAACTCAAGAAAGATCAAGAAGCTGCAAAAAACTGTAAGGCAGATCAGCAGTTTTGAGCCGGCTTTTGAAGCGCTTACCGACGAGCAATTACGCGGCAAGACCGATGAGTTCCGCGCGCGGGCAGACAAGGGCGAGTCACTTGACTCTTTGTTGCCTGAAGCCTTTGCGGTGGTGCGAGAGGCCAGTAAGCGCACGATGGGTATGCGTCACTTTGATGTGCAAATGATTGGCGGCATGGTGTTGCATTACGGTGATATCGCCGAAATGAAAACGGGTGAGGGTAAAACGCTGGTCGCAACCTTGCCCGCTTACCTGAACGGTCTTGCCGGCAATGGCGTCCACATTGTTACCGTCAACGACTACCTCGCGCGCCGCGATGCGAACTGGATGCGGCCCTTATACGAATTCCTCGGACTCACTGTCGGTGTCATTGTTGCCGGTCAGATGCAGCATGAGAAAAAAGAAGCGTACAGCGCGTCGATATCCTATGGCACCAATAATGAGTTTGGTTTTGACTATCTGCGCGACAACATGGCGTTTCGCATCGAAGACAAAATGCAGCGTAAGCTCAATTTTGCAATTGTGGACGAAGTCGACTCCATATTGGTTGATGAGGCGCGCACGCCGTTGATTATCTCCGGTGCGTCGGAAAACAGCTCCAAGCAGTACATGGCTATCAACGCGCTGATCAACCGTCTTGAAAAAGGTGAACCTGCCCCTGAAAAGACCGGCATGATGCTTGAGCGCGACGATCGTGTGGAGAGTGGCCACTTCTCCATTGATGAAAAAGCGCGTCAGGTGGAGTTGACCGAATCGGGTCACGAGTACCTTGAAGAGTTGTTGACTGAACGCGGTTTGCTGAAGCAGGGGGAAAGTCTTTATGCCGCCGCCAATCTCGGGCTGCTGCATCACATTCACTCCGCATTAAAAGCGCACTATTTGTTCCATAAAGATGTTGAGTATATTGTCAAAGACAACAAAATTGTGTTGATTGACGAACACACCGGGCGGACCATGGAGGGTCGCCGTCTGTCTGAAGGTTTGCATCAGGCGATTGAAGCTAAAGAAGGCGTAGAGATTCAGAGTGAAAGCCAGACACTGGCGTCTACAACGTTTCAGAATTACTTCAGACTCTATGCAAAACTCGCCGGTATGACCGGAACGGCTGATACAGAAGCCTTTGAATTCAAGCAGATTTACGATCTCGACGTTGCGGTTATTCCGCCTAACATGCCGATGCAGCGTGTGGACATGAACGACCTGGTTTTTCTGTCGATTGAAGAAAAGTTCGAAGCTATTGTGCGCGACATCAAAGAGTTTAGCTCAAAAGGCGCACCGGTTCTGGTGGGTACTGCATCCATTGAAACGTCTGAAATGTTGTCAAAATTTCTGAAAAAAGAAAAAATTTCCCATGAAGTTCTGAATGCTAAGTTCCATGAAAAGGAAGCTTATATTATTGCGCAAGCCGGCCGTCCGGGCGTTGTGACTATCGCAACCAACATGGCTGGCCGAGGCACAGATATCAAGCTGGGCGGCAACTGGGAAAGCGAAGTACAAGCCATGGACAATCCGGCCGCCGAGCAGATTGAAGCCGCCAAGGCACAATGGCAGTTACGCCATGATCAGGTACTGGCTGCGGGTGGATTACATATCATCGGTACCGAGCGACACGAGTCACGGCGAATTGATAATCAACTCAGAGGCCGCTCAGGACGTCAGGGAGATCCGGGCTTTTCCCGTTTTTACCTGTCTCTGGAAGACAATCTGATGCGGATTTTTGCTTCTGAACGAGTCAAAAGCTTTATGCAGAAGCTGGGCATGGAACGCGGCGAAGCCATTGAACACGGCATGGTATCCAAGTCCATTGAAAAAGCGCAGCGCAAAGTCGAAGGGCGCAATTTTGATATCAGAAAACAGTTGCTCGAATACGACAATGTCGCCAATGACCAGCGCACGATTGTCTACCAGCAACGTAATCAGATCATGGCCAGCAACGATCTGTCATCGCTGATCGACGGCATGCGTCATGATGTTGCTGACGAAGTGATCATTAGTCACATTCCTCCGCAGAGCATCTATGAGCAGTGGGACGTGCCTGGTCTGGAAACTGCCATAGGTGCTGAGTTTGCGGTGCACTTGCCCGTCACTACGTGGCTTGAAGAAGATGAGAAACTTTATGAGGAATCTCTTCGCCAGAAAATCAAGGATGCACTGACTGACGCTTATCGCATCAAGCGCGAGCTGGTGGGTGAGAAAATGCATCTGCTTGAGAAACAGATTGTTCTGCAGATTCTCGATACCTTATGGAAAGAGCACCTGCAGGCCATGGATCATCTGAGGCAAGGTATTTTCCTGCGTGGTTACGCGGGTAAAAACCCGAAGCAGGAATACAAGCGCGAAGCGTTTGAGTTGTTTCAGGGCCTGCTCTCCCGTTTGCAGCGCGATGTGATCAGATTCCTCAGCCATGTGCAGGTGCGTTCTCCTGATGAAATTGACGCCATAGAGCGTGCACGACAGGCCGAGCGAGCCAGAGAAAAGATACAGTTGCAGCATGATCAGGCCTCTGCGATGGATCAGGCAGCAACCGAGGAAATGCAAGGTTCTCTTCCTGAAGATCAACGAACACCCTTTGTGCGTGAAGAGCCCAAGCTGGGTCGCAATGAGCCGTGCCCCTGCGGCTCGGGCAAGAAATTTAAACAATGTCATGGTCGGCTGAGCTGAGTTTTATCGGTTCAACCCGCCCGGTAAGTAGCAATCGAGAGCGAGGTCTGAGTATTAAACATGGCAACAGGCACACAGGAACTTGGGCAGATACTTCCGGTTGACGGAATCAGAATCGCTGCCGTCAGCGCGGGTGTCCGCTACAAGAATCGTCTTGATCTGGTGTTGTTTGAATTGGCACCCGGTACCCGCTCTAGCGGTATGTTCACGCAGAATGCATTTTGTGCAGCCCCGGTGGTTATTGCTCGCCAGCACTTGCTGGGCAGCGCAGGTGCCGCGCGTTATCTGCTGGTGAATACGGGTAATGCCAACGCAGGCACTGGCCCGCAGGGTATGACCGATGCCCAGGCTTGTTGTCAGGCTCTGGCCGCGGGCGCCGGTGTTGACGTGCAGCAGGTGCTGCCGTTTTCGACGGGTGTGATTGGTGAGCGTTTGCCGGCCGAGCGCATTGTTGCTGCTATTCCCGACGCCTTGGCAGCCTTGCAGGTCGACAACTGGCTGCTTGCAGCCAAAGGCATCATGACAACCGATACCCGTCCCAAAGCGGTCAGTCGTGTAGTGGACGTCGAAGGGCAAAAAGTTACCATGACCGGTATCACCAAAGGTGCCGGAATGATCAAACCCAACATGGCAACGATGTTGGCATTTGTAGGTACGGATGCGGTTGTTGATCAGGCGCTTCTGGATTCTTTGTTGCGCTCGGCGGTTGAGCAGTCCTTTAACAGGATTACCGTCGATGGTGACACATCAACCAACGATTGTTGCATATTGAGCGCGACCGGCCGCAGCGGCGTGCAGATCAGCGATGCCGACCCCGTGATGTTTGCAGCATTCAGCAGTGCATTACACGAGTTGGTGCTGGAGTTGGCAAAACTCATCATCCGCGATGCAGAGGGCGCTAAAAAATTCGTGACCGTTGACGTGCGTGGCGGTGGCAGCAGTAAAGAGTGCCTTCTGGTCGCTTACGCGATTGCCGAGTCTCCGCTGGTGAAAACAGCCTTGTCAGCATCCGACCCCAATTGGGGACGCATTCTTGCAGCGATTGGTCGTGCTGGTGTCGAGAATCTTGATGTCTCGCGTATCGATATCTATCTGGATTCAGTGCCTATTGTTAAACAGGGAGGTCTGGCACCCGGATATCATGAAGCGCTGGGACAGTCAGTGATGAATCAGGAGGATATCACTCTGCATGTTGAGCTGGGACGCGGCGACGTGCGCGAGCTGGTGTGGACGGCAGATCTGTCTGAAGAGTATGTGCGCATCAATGCCTCGTATCGCAGTTAATCTGCGTCAAATCAGGCTCTGAACAGGCGCATGCCAGCAATACCCCGTGCTCCATGGTGTTGAGCGGTGGGCAGGTCTGACAGACTGAGACCGCCCATCGCATAGACTGCGGTGCTTGTGGATTTTGCCAGCTGCATAAACACCTCCCATCCCATGCCTGATTGCCCCGGATGGCTGGCCGTTTCCTTAACCGGTGACAGCAAAACGTAATCAGCACCCAATACCTGTGCCAACATCAGTTCCTGTGCATTGTGACAGGAGGCGCCAAACAGTTGATGATCTGCTACCGGTCGGCTGCGCAGTGTTTTTAATACATGGCGATTGGCGTGCACCCCACACACAGAAGACAACCATTGCGGATGCACATCATGAGTACCGTGAGCAGCTGGCATATCAATGATCAGGCGCTGCCCGTGATTATTTAAAAACGCCAGCTGAGACTCAGATGGCGTAACGACTGAAAGCTCCACTGAACTATTGCGTAAACGCAGCAGAGCAGAAGCCGGCAATTTCTGTAAAAACTCAGTCAGAGAGGCTGGAGACAGTTCACTGTTGGTATCTGCCAACGCGATAAAATCCGGCAGCTGCAAGGCGCGGATGATGGCGCGGTTAGCTTGCGGAAAATCAGTGTGCTCTAGCTCATGCGGGAACAGCCAGCGTAAAGGCTGCCCCTCTTTGCCTTGTGCGGTTCCGGAAAACTCAGTCACAATCCACACGTCCAGCAGCACTGATTTGTCGCTGTAGTCATGCTGAATACAACACAGCGCAGAGTTAGCGAGCACGTTAATGCCTAACTCTTCGTGCAGTTCCCGTGCGAGTGCCTGTTCAACAGATTCACCTGCTTCTACCTTGCCGCCGGGGAACTCCCAAAGTCCTCCCAGATGTTGATCGGCTGATCGGAGGGCAACCAGTATTCTGCCATCGTGGTTGCGAATCACGCCGACGGCAACATGAACTCGCTTGCGTGTTTTGGGTTCAGTCGTTTTCATCGGAGCGGTTGGTCAGGTTGGCCAGTTGTTCCGGATCAACGGGTGCGCCGGGAATGCTGTGTCGCTCGTTAGCCCATTCGCCAAAATCGATCAGCTTGCAGCGTTCGCAGCAGAAGGGTCTCCAGGGACTTTGCTCGCCCCATTCCACAATGTCTTTACAGGTAGGGCAGTTGACCCGCAATACACGTTCGCTCATGAATAACGTTCCAGATATTTTTTGTGTTGTCCATCAACGGCCGCATACAGCGCTTCAAGCGAAGAATTGTTGAGGATGATGTCATCCGCCACAGCGTGGCGTTGTTGCCGTGAAAACTGATTGGTCATGATGGATTTAACGGCGTCCTCGCTGGTGTTGTCGCGCTGCTGAGTGCGCGCTAGTTGCAGCTGTTCGGGCGCATCGATCAGCAGTACCCGGTCACATAAGGTTTGCTGATCGGTTTCCAGCAGCAGCGGTGACGACAACAGGCAGTAAGGTGGTTTGCAGTGTTGCAGTCGATGCACAATTTCATCGCGTATCAGCGGGTGCAACAGGCTTTCCAGCCAGAGCTTTTCACTGGGATCCGTAAAAATAATTTGCCGGAGCTGCCGTCGATCAAGGCTGCCGTCTTCCAGCAAAATGGTGCTGGCACCAAAACGTGATGCAATTGCAGCAAGCGCTGGTTTGCCGGGTTTCACCACCTCCCTTGACATCAGGTCAGCATCAACTACGTCGATTCCATGGCTGGCAAAGCGATCGGTAGCGGCGGTTTTGCCGCTGCCGATGCCGCCGGTAATGCCAATGACTGCGGCTTTGTTTTTTGGAGATGCCTGCATCAGCCGCCCACCGCGAGGTTCAGATACCAGTCCGCAATCACATTGCCCCAGATCAGCGCAATAAAGCCTGCAATTGCCAGAAAAGGCCCGAATGACATGGGGATGTTTTTATCTCTGCCTGCAAATATGGCCATGCCTATGCCCAGTACGGCGCCTGCCATGGATGACAAAATGACAACTGTCAGCAGCTGTTGCCAGCCCAGCCAGGCGCCGATCGCCGCCAATAGTTTGAAGTCCCCGTATCCCATGCCTTCGCGGCCTGTGAGCAATTTGAATATCTGGTAGACACTCCACAGACTCAGGTAGCCCGCTGCTGCGCCGATAACGGCATCAGTGATGGAGACTCCGGTTCCGTAGGGTGTCAACGCCAATATCAGGCCGAGCCACAGCAAGGGCAGGGTGATATTGTCAGGCAGCAATTGATGATCGATATCAATAACAGTCGCGGCGATCAGGAACCAGGTAAAAAACAGGGCGGCAACGCAACTCCAGGTCGCTCCAAAATGCCAGGCGACAACAGCGGACAGTGCTGCCGTCGCCAATTCCACAACCGGGTATCGCCAGTGAATTGCGGTTTGGCACTCGCTGCATTTTCCGCCCAGCAACAGATAGCTGATGACCGGAATATTCTGCCAGGGTCGAACCGGTTTGTTGCAGACCGGGCAATGCGAGTCCGGTTTCATCAGATTAAAGACTTTATGTTCAGAAACAGCGTGGACCGAGCTGATTTTTGCAGCATCGAGTTGCAGATATTCACAACATTGCCCGTGCCATTCGCGTTGCAACATCAGCGGTAGCCGGTAGATGACTACATTCAGGAAGCTGCCGACCAACAGCCCCAGTATTGCTGCCAGCACAATGGTGAGCACCGGTGATTCTGCGAGTAAATCCACTAGGGTCATAACACGGCTCCAAGCCGAAAAACAGGAAGATACATAGCGAGCATCAGAACGGCGACAATCATGCCCAATATAACCATCACCATGGGCTCGATCATACTGCTCAGAAGGTCTACAGACTGATCAACCGCCTGCTCATATCGCACTGCACAGGTCTGCAGCATCTGATCAAGCGTGCCAGATTGCTCACCTGCGTAAACAAGTTGCGCAATCATAACCGGAAAGAGGCGGTTCTTGCGAACCGCAAAACTTAAGGGATGCCCCTCATTGATCCGCTGACGGATAATCAGGCATTCCAACTCATAAACATGATTACCCGTGGCTGCAGCGGTTGACTCCAGCGCCTGTAACAGAGGCACGCCCGCACGCAGACTGCCGGCCAGCGTCTGGCTGAAACGGTACAGACAAGCGTTGCGGACCACAGAACCTGTCAGTGGCAGCCACAACATCAGTTTGTCTGTCAGCAACTGCAGCGCTTTGTGGCGGGTAATCATCGCGCGCAGCAACAGTGTGAGGCTTAACGCCGTGGCGCTAGCCGGCAGAGCGTAGTCGATTGCGATGTCAGACAACATCATCACTGTGCGCGTGAGGGGTGGCAACTCAGCGCCAAGTCCGGCGAAAGTAGTGGCAAATTGTGGCACCACCTTTATCAGCAGTAGCGTGGTCACCAGCATTGCCACAACCAGCACGGTCAGTGGATACATCAAGGCTTTTTTGACCCGCGCCCGCAGTCGCTCTGACTTTTCCTGATCGTTTGCAAGCAGACCCAGCATCTGATCCAGTGTGCCTGACTGTTCTGCCGCTTTGATCATGCTGATCATCAGTTTCTGATCACCGAGCGCGCTGCGGCTAAACGCCTCGCCGAGCAGACTGCCTTGCGCAACCTGTTGCCTGATCGCGGACATTTCAGTTTTGAAACGGGATACGGGCAGACAGTCAATGCTGACCTCAAGCGCCTGCACCAACGGCAGTCCGGCTTGCAGCATGCCGGCACACTGGCGCAGAAACATGCTCAGCATTCCGGTTGGCGGACGCAGAGGTTTTTGTGAGCTTGCGAGTTTCCTGATGGCCTTTATGTCAGTGACGAGGATGCCCTTTGCATAAAACTCCGTGCGCAGTGCCCCGGGACTCTCTGCGCTGGCCACGCCCTGTTGAGGCCGCCCTTCGAGGTCTGTGCCCCTCCATGAGTACTGCCTGCCTGCATTGCTAGTCATGACAACACTCGGCGTAATTCATCAAGGCTGGTTTCCCCGCGGGCCAGCAACGTCAGAGCATTATCCAGCAAACTTGACGAACCTGCCTGACGGGCAATGGCCTCTATTTCCCGAACATCTGCGCCGGTGGCGATTTTCTCAGCAAGGTCTGCACTGACAGGCAATAACTCGACCAGCGCGAGGCGACCACGGTATCCATCATTACAATGGCTGCAAGCTCTGGCGACCCAGACCTTGTCAGGCAGTTTTTGAGTAAACTTGTCGTCAGCAGGAATTTGCGCTGAACAGATCTGCTCGCGGCAATAAATGCACAATCGCCTTGCCAGCCGTTGGCTGATGATCAGTGTCAGCGCGCCGGCAAGGTTGTAGGCTTCTATCCCCATGTTGAGCAGGCGATTGATGGTCTCAACGGCGCTGTTGGTGTGCAGCGTAGAGAGCACCAGATGCCCGGTTTGTGCAGCTTTCACGGCGATATCGGCGGTCTCATGATCGCGGATTTCCCCCAGCATCACCACGTCCGGATCCTGGCGCAGAAAAGCGCGCAGAGCACTGGCAAAATCCAGTCCGCTGCGTCGATTGACTGCAACCTGATTGATGCCTTCAAGATTGATCTCAACCGGGTCTTCAGCCGTTGAGATATTGCGTTCCACAGCGTTCAGATGTCCTAGGCCGCTGTACAAGGTCACAGTTTTACCGCTGCCAGTAGGTCCGGTTACTAGGATCATGCCTTGCCGCCGGCCAAGGGCGTTGAGGTAAATCTGCAACTGTGCGGGACTGAAACCCAGTGCATTCATGGGCATAAACGTTCCTGAGGAATCCAGTACTCGGAGCACCAGTTTTTCTCCCCAGAGCGTTGGTAGGGTACTGATGCGCAAGTCTATGTTGCGTCCATCAGCCAATTTCAGCCGTATGCGCCCATCCTGCGGTCGCCGTCGCTCATTGATGTCCAGCGAGGCCATCACCTTCAGCCGAGCACTCAGTCGTGCAGCAAGTCTGGCGGCCGTTCTCGAATTCTCGCGAAGAATGCCATCGATGCGAAAGCGAATGCGGCAGGACATTTCGTAAGGCTCTATATGAATGTCAGATGCCCGCAGATTGACTGCGTCCAGTAACAGTTGATTCACAAACCGCACCACGGGTGCTTCGTTGGCGGTTTCATGAATGTCAGCGCTGTTTGCCGTATCGTCTTCATCGCTGTCAGTCATCAGGACGGTCAGTTCCTGCGCCGTGGAGTCAGCGCTGATGCCTGGCAACGCTGGTGTGTGCCGGGTTCCAAGATGGTTGAGAATACGTTCCAGTTCCCTGCCATCAACAATCAATGGTTGCAATATCTGTTTTGGAAAAATGCCTTGCTCGGTCAATGTGCCAAGGCATGCGGGATCAGCAATTGCAAGGTGCACGACCTGACCCGTCTGTGCGATTGGAAGTGCCCGGCATCGGTGCATCCAGGGTTTGAATTCCGGCAGAAAATCAGGGTGCAGTGATCGGACATCGAACAACGGGCAACAAAAAGCTTGGGCAATCAGTTGCGCCAGTTTGTGAGTATCAATGTTGCCTTGTCTGATCAGCAGACTGACCAGTGGCAACTGTTCACGTTCGGCCAATGCCGTTGTGTCCGCAAGCAGATGGCGTGCGATCAGTCCGTGTTCAGCCAGAATGTCTGGTAAGCGGTTTGCCTGCATCGTGACCTCCGTGTCCCTCTGTTTTATAGCAGCCAGCGGCAGGCTCTGCTATACCAGAGTTGTGGACAGATGTTGTTGGTCTGTCCGGAATCAATACCGGTATAAAACTTTGCACATGGAGGTGCATATATGCGTCAACTCAGCAATAACGGTTTTACTTTGATTGAACTCATGATGGTGGTGGCAATAATCGGTGTCTTGGCCGCGGTAGCTTTGCCGTCCTATCAGGGATACGCGGCACGTGCCACGTACGCAGAAGTCATGTCGGCTGCCGCGCCTGCCAGAGCCAGTGTTGATATCTGCGTTCAGACTCGTGGCCCTGAGGCGTGTACGACAATCGCCGAACAGGACGGATGGTCGGTGTCGACCCAGGTTGAATCTGTTGCCATCAGTACGGATGACGATGATTTTCTGGTGACAGTGACGCCCTCGGGAGCCCACGGCGGCATACTGGCAACCGATGACTATATCCTGCGAGGCGTCGTCAGTAGCGGTACCTTGTTGTGGACTACAGATACCGAGTCCGGTTGCATTGCCAGCGGGCTGTGCTGACGCCTGTTGTCAGGTTAGCGGGTTTGCGCTGCGGCGTTAATTTGGTACATTAACGCGCTTTGTGGCGCTGAACCCCTGTTGTTAAGCTGGCATTCATCGCCTCAAAGTTATCCTGTCGATGCTGACCTGATTTATGCAAGCAGCCGCACGTGAACACTCAAGAGCGTACCCTGCGTACCGGAGTAAACAAAGATGAAAGCAGTAAACAACACAGTTATTTCAGTTTTGGCGGTCTCTGCAGTCGCGCTTTTTGCCGGTTATGCCAGCGCACAGACATCGACGATTAAGGATGGTGTGTACACAGCTGAACAGGCTGCATCTGGCAAAGAACTGTACGAACGACGATGCGGCGCATGCCACAATGTTGATTTTTACCGTAATGCGTTCTCTAACCGCAATAGTCAGGTCTTGCAGGTTATGTTTGAAGAGATTCTGGTGAATATGCCCGCAGATACACCTGGCTCGCTGATGGACAGCGAATACGAAGTAGTGTTTGCACACATCTTGTCCTTGGTTGGTTACCCGGCGGGTGACACAGAACTGAATTACGCCAACGGCAGCATGGGAGAAGTCACGATAGTGCCGCCTACCAATTAATCGGCGACCACTGTCAGTAAACGATCAGACGTTAAAGCGTTCAAACCTCATCGACAGGTCTATCGCTTTAACGTCCTTGGTCAACACTCCCATCGAAATGAAATCCACACCGGTCTCTGCAACAGCCACCAGAGTCTGGTCATTGATTCCGCCTGACGCCTCCAGTTGACACCTCGAATCTGGGTACGTGCGTGCAATACGCACTGCGGTGCGCATATCGTCAAGGCTGAAGTTATCCAACATGATAATGTCAGCCCCCGCTGACAATGCCTGATCAAGTTCGTTAAAGGTTTCCACTTCCACTTCCACGGGTTTGGCAGGCGCAAGTTGACGTGCTGTCTGAATAGCCTTTGCAATTGAACCGCAAGCGCTGATGTGATTCTCCTTGATGAGAAAGGCGTCAAACAGTCCCATACGATGATTAAAGCAGCCGCCCACGCGCACTGCATATTTCTGCGCCGTGCGTAAGCCTGGTATTGTCTTGCGTGTGTCCAGTAGCCTGACGTCAGTATGTGCCACTTTGCGGGTATAGGCGCGGCTGACACTTGCTGTGGCAGATAATGTTTGCAGGAAATTCAACATACAGCGTTCGGCGGTCAACAGTGCGCGTGCAGGTCCTCTAAGTTCGACGATGGTCTGATTGGGCGCCAGTTCATCGCCTTCATTGACCAGCCAGTGAATGCTGACGGAGCGATCAACTTGGCGTAACACTTCGTTAGCCCAGGGCGTACCACATAACACAGCGTGTTCCCTTGAAATGATACTGGCAGAAGCAACTGCGTCCCCGTCAATCAGTTGTGCAGTGATGTCGCCAGATCCAATATCTTCCTGCAGCGCGCGCTGCACTGTTATCGCGAGGTCATCAGGTATCGCGAGGTCATCAGGTATCGCGAGGTCATCGGGAAGTGTCATCGTATCGATGCCCATAAAAAGTCCGTTCTCTGGCTGAAAAGCGCGCAATATAACCCATGTATGTCTTGATGATATACTCGCGAAATTACCTGCCGGCAAGAATAGTCTGTATCAACTTAATGCAAGGGGGCAATTGATTGAGCGGTGACCATTGGATGTCGGGGGTGCGAAGAGTTGAGTCCCCTAATTGCAGCGAACGCCCGGACGGCCGCCAGATAGATATGCTGGTTATCCACAACATCAGTTTACCGCCCGGCGAATTCGGGGGTCCCTGGATTGACCATTTGTTCACCAATCAACTGGATGCCGGTGCGCATACTTACTTTGCCGGAATAGCTCATCTGCGCGTTTCTGCCCATGTATTGATCCGGCGTTGCGGAGAGGTAACTCAATATGTGCCATTCAACCGAAAGGCTTGGCATGCCGGGCAATCCAGTTTTGCTGGTGAAGAAAGTTGTAATGACTTTTCTGTAGGCATTGAACTTGAAGGGTGTGATGACCAACCATTTACAGAAGAGCAATACAAGAAGCTGACAGAGCTTACAGAGTTCCTGCGGGGCTGTTATCCTGCAATAACTCCAGACAGAATTGTCGGTCACAGCGATATCGCTCCGCAACGCAAGACAGATCCCGGCCCCTGTTTTGACTGGCAACGTTACCGAAAGGCGTATATATGACTTTTTTTGTGGTGCTCAGTTGTCTGTTACTGAATCACTATTGGCGAAAGGACCGAATGCTGCCGGTCGACACTTGGGTGGAGCACTGGCAGCAGTTTTTGCTGACATATCAGCCCCGCCTCCCGGATGTTATCCGCGACAGGTTGCTGACTCTACCGTTATTGTTCTTGTTACTTCCGCTGGTGCCGGTTGCACTGTTGCTGGTGATCGCAGAAGGTCGGTTGATGGGGCTTTTGACCTTAGGGCTGCATTTTCTGCTGCTCATGTATTGCCTGCCGCGCGTTAATATTGATGCGTTAATTGATGAATACCTGCAACGCTGGGATCGGGGCAATTTTGAAGCCGCCTATCTTTATACCGAACAAATGGCACCGGGCGTCTTTGATGAATCATTCACTGACTACGCCCGCATGCACGCCCGCTTCACAGAGTTTGTGCTGGTGTGCAGTTTTCGGCGTATTTTTGCGGTGTTGTTCTGGTACATATTGCTCGGTCCTTTGGGGGCACTGTTTTACATGATGCTGCAACAAATGATCCGTTTGGGCATATTGTTGCCAACCGGCGGCGCCCAAGCCTTTGGCAATCAGCTGCTGGCAATTCTGGAGTGGGTGCCGGTAAGAATGGTGGCATTGGCCTTTGCTCTGGCTGGTGATTTTGTAGCAGCTTTCCGGGCACTTAAATCCCGCTTGTTCGATGAACTGGACGCTGATTCCGGTTTGCAGTTGGTACAGGAGTGCGCTGTTGCGGCCATGCTGCCCTATGAGCGCGGCAGCCAGGATGTTGATTTTGCTGACCGTGCAGCAGCGGATCTGCGCGAACTGCGTGGGTTGCTAATGCGCACGCATGTCGTCTGGGTTGTAGTGTTGGCCCTGATAATTCTTGTAGTTTAACTACATAATTGTCGGCCAGAGCTTGAATAAGGCTTTTTTTGAAGATACTATTTGCTGCCTTTTGTAAATTAATTACAAGATTGAATGGTCGGACATACCTGTCCAAAAGTCGCAATAACGTGTTTGAATATAATCATAACTAACAGAATTATCAGATAAAGAACTGACGCATATGACAGAAAAACTGGAAGACCTGAATCCCGCAGAAACCGAAGAATGGCTGGAAGCCCTTGGCGCCGTCATTGAGCATGAAGGTGCCGCACGTGCGCAGTTCCTGCTCAGTCGCCTGTCCGACAAGGCCTTACGAACCATACAGCAGCAGCCCTATGCCGCAGTGACAACACCCTATCGAAACACGATTCCCCCGCAGGATGAGGATCGTATGCCGGGCGACATGTTCATGGAGCGCCAGATCCGCGGGATCATCCGCTGGAACGCGCTGGTGACAGTCATGCGCGCCAACCGCGACAATTCTGATCTGGGCGGTCACATTTCGACCTTCTCCTCATCAGCGACACTGTACGACGTGGCTTTCAACTACTTCTTCCGTGGGCCCACCGAGAATCATGGTGGCGACCTGATTTATTTTCAGGGGCATAGCTCTCCCGGTATTTACGCACGTTCCTTCCTTGAAGGCAGAATCAGTGCAGAGCTGCTTGACAAGTTTCGCCGCGAGACCGATGGCGATGGGCTTTCGTCCTACCCGCACCCCTGGTTAATGCCTGATTATTGGCAGTTTCCAACTGTTTCCATGGGGCTTGGCCCCTTGCAGGCAATTTATCAGGCGCATGTGATGAAGTACCTCTCTTCGCGCGGTTTGCTGGATCAGGCTGATCGCAAAGTCTGGGCATTCCTGGGTGACGGTGAGATGGATGAGCCGGAGTCAACCGGTGCCATCGGCAAAGCCGGCCGCGAAGGCCTTGATAATCTGATTTTTGTAATTAACTGCAACCTGCAGCGATTGGACGGCCCTGTTCGCGGAAACGGCAAGGTCATTCAGGAGTTGGAAGGTATCTTCCGCGGTGCTGGATGGAATGTCATCAAGGTTGTGTGGGGTCGTCACTGGGATGCCCTGCTGCAGAACGACAAGGACGGTATTTTGCAGGCGCGTATGAACGAAGTGTGTGATGGCGAATACCAGAACTACTGGGGTCGAGGTGGTGCTTATACCCGCGAGCATTTCTTTGGCAAAAGCCCCGAATTGCTAAAAATGGTCGAGCACCTGTCAGACGATGACATCATGGCGCTGAATCGTGGCGGTCATGACCCATTCAAGGTTTACGCCGCCTACAAACAGGCCATGAACACCAAGGGCCGTCCGACAGTTATTCTGGCAAAAACCGTTAAAGGTTATGCGTTTGGTGCCGGTGCTGAAGCGCAGAACGCGGCGCACCAGACCAAAAAGCTCGATATCGAGGCGCTGAAGCGTTTCCGTGACCGCTTTAACATACCGGTACCGGATGACAAGTTGCCCGAGCTCCCATACTACCGACCGGCAGAAGACAGTCTGGAACTGCGTTACATGCGCAAGATGCGCGAGGCTCTGGGCGGAGTTGTGCCACAACGGCGTGCTCAGAGTTATTCGTTGCCAATCCCTGATCTGAGTGCCTTCGATGCTCAGCTCAAAAGCACTGGTGATCGCGAAATTTCCACAACAATGGCTTTTGTGCGCATGCTTAACGTGCTGTGCAAAGACAAGGAAATTGGTCAGCGCATTGTGCCGATTGTGCCGGACGAAGCACGAACTTTTGGTATGGAAGGCATGTTCCGTCAATTGGGAATTTATTCTTCGGTAGGTCAGTTGTACGATCCTGCTGACTCCAATCAGGTCATGTACTACCGCGAAGATAAAACCGGTCAGATGCTCGAAGAGGGTATCAGTGAGGCGGGTGCTTTCTCGTCATGGTTGGCCGCAGCAACATCCTACAGCGTCAACAACTTCCCGCTGATCCCGTTTTACATCTATTACTCCATGTTCGGTTTCCAGCGTATTGGTGACCTCGCGTGGGCTGCCGGTGATTCACAGGCGCGCGGATTCCTGATTGGTGCGACGGCCGGACGTACGACGCTTAACGGCGAGGGTTTGCAGCATCAGGATGGACACAGCCATCTACTGGCTTCCACTATTCCCAATTGTGTGACTTACGATCCGACCTACAGCTACGAGCTCGCTGTGATCATTCAGGATGGTTTGCGTCGCATGTACGGCGAGAAAGAGTCGGTGTTTTATTACATCACCACCATGAATGAAAACTACACCCATCCGGATATGCCGGCTGGTGCTGAAAAAGGCATCCTCAAAGGCATGTATCTGCTCGAAGATGGCAGCAGCAAAAACTATAAAGTGGATAAACCTGTTAACGACGAGCGTGTGCGTCTGCTTGGTAGTGGCACTATCCTGCGCGAAGTGCGCGAGGCTGCGGTGATTCTGCGTGACAAGTACAAGGTTGCTTGTGATGTCTGGAGTGTCACCAGTTTCAACGAGCTGCGCCGCGAAGCGCTGGATCTGACACGCTGGAACATGTTGCACCCGGGCAAAAAAGCCAAGGTGCCCTATATCACTAAATGCCTTGATGGTCACAAAGGCCCCGTGATTGCATCCACTGACTATATGCGTATTTGTGCTGATCAGGTGCGGGAGTTTGTCCCGGCCAGCTTCCGCGTGCTGGGCACGGATGGTTTTGGGCGCAGCGATACCCGCCAGAGTCTGCGTCGATTCTTCGAAGTGGATCGCAACTATGTGGTGCTGGCTACGTTGACTGAACTTGCCGGCAAAGGCATGTTCAGCGCTGAGCAGCTGAGCAAGGCAATCAAGGACCTGGGTATTGATCCTGACAAAGCCAACCCGACAACCGTTTAAGACCTGGTAACAAAACAGTTCAGGAGCATTCAAGGTGCCTGTAGAAATTATAAAAGTCCCCGATCTTGGGGAAACCAAAGATGTCGAAGTCATCGAAATCCTGATCAAGCAAGGTCAGAGTGTGCGGGTCAATGACTCCCTGCTGGTGCTTGAAAGCGATAAGGCGGCAATGGAAATCCCCGCGCCCAAATCTGGAGTGGTCAGCAAGATTCTGGTCAAGGTTGGCGATCAGGTAAATGCCGGTGATGCATTTATTGAAATGGAGATTGAAGGGGGTGCGGTAGTGCCTGCCACAGCTCCGGTTGTAGCTGAGAAAGTAGCTGAGAAAGTAGCAGCACCGGCAGCTGAGCCCGCAAAGGCCGCAGCTGCGCCGGCGGCAGCGACCCAGAAGCGCCTGGAATTGATCAGTGTGCCGGATATTGGCGGTGACAATGACGTTGAGGTCATTGAAGTTCACGTCAACGTTGGTGATGACATTGCCAAAGAAGACACGCTGGTCACGCTGGAATCTGACAAGGCGGCTATGGATGTCCCATCGCCGCTTGCTGGGCGAATCACCGCATTGAAGATCAAAGTCGGTGACAAGGTATCCAAGGGTTCGGCAGTCCTGGAGATTGAGGTTACCTCGGCCGCTGCCCCTCAAAAGGCCGCGGCTGCGCCAGTCGATGCAAAACTGTCAGCTGCCGCACCCGCACCTGCACCCGCATCCGCACCTGCACCCGCATCCGCACCTGCACCCGCATCCGCACCTGCACCCGCATCCGCTCCTGCAGCTGCCCGGACACAGGCGATTGTTGAAGAGGTCGTTGGTGACGGTAAAGTCTACGCGGGTCCTGCAGTGCGCAAGCTGGCCCGTGAACTGGGTGTTGATTTGACACGGGTTCCGGGAAGCGGCTCCAGGGGACGCGTTCAGAAAGAAGATCTGCATGGTTTTGTCAAAGCGCGATTGCAGGCGCCGGCGTCTGGATCAGCAGGTGGCTCGGGCATACCTGCAGTACCTGATATAGATTTCAGTCAGTTTGGAGAAATCGAAACGGTTCCAATGACCAAATTGCACAAGGTCACTGCGCTCAATATGCATCGCAATTGGCTGAATGTGCCAGCCGTTGCGCAGTTTAATGAAGCGGATGTCACGGAGCTGGAAGAGTTCCGCAATGCCCAGCGTAAAGATGCCGACAAGCGTGGCCTGCGTCTGACCCCGATGCCCTTCCTGCTCAAGGCATGTGCCAAGGTGCTACAGGAATACAAACAGTTCAACGTGTCTTTGCATTCGTCCGGTGAGCATCTGATCCAGAAGAAGTATATTCATATCGGGGTGGCAGTCGCGACTGATGCAGGCCTGATGGTGCCGGTACTGCGGGATGTGGACAAGAAGACTATCTGGCAACTGTCTGCTGAGCTGGCCGAGTTGACGGAGAAAGCCAAGAACCGTCGCCTCAGCAAGGAAGATATGCAGGGTGCCTGTTTCACGATCTCCAGCCTGGGCGCGATTGGCGGAACCGGATTTACGCCGATTGTAAACACACCTGAAGTGGCCATCCTGGGTGTATCAAAAACTCAGATTAAACCGGTTTATATCAATAACGCCTTTGTTCCTCGCCAGATGCTGCCATTCTCGCTGTGTTATGACCACCGTGCCGTTAATGGTGTTGATGCCGGTAATTTTGTGACCAGGCTGGCTGAAGTGTTGTCGGATATCAGGCTGTTGTTGTTATAGAAGTCTAACGTCTTTGGTGTGAGTCAAAAAAAAGGAGAAGCCCTTTATAGGCTCCTCCTTTTTTTGTGCATTTTTTTCTACATTTTTTACTGCGGTATTGTTTGCTGCGGGTTTGTTAGCTGCAGGATACCAGCAGTAGCCTGAGTGATCAGTCAGTCCGGCCAGCGTGTTCTCTTGCAGTACGCAGATTGGCTTCAGTGCTTCCGGAAATGCCCGCATCACCCCAATAACCCACGGTTGGCATCAGGAAGCCTTGATCCAGACGCGCCGTAATGTCAGTGGCATTGGTTGTTATACCGCAGGGCACATTGTGTTCTTTACACAGTTCAACAACGCTGGCGATTGCTGCCTGAACTTCCGGATGATTGCCGGGCAAGCCCATGCTGATAGAGAGGTCAGACGGTCCTACAAATATCGCGCTCACGCCTGGCGTTGTAATAATAGCCTCTGCGTTTTCAACACCTTTTGCGGACTCAATCTGCAGGAAGGCAATCAGTTCACCACTTGGATTGTGTGGCCAAACATCAGCACGTTGGCTGTAATCCGCAACTCCCCATAACCACGTGGCTACCGCTGGCGAAGAGCCGCGTGTTCCGGCAGGCTCCATGATTGATGAACCGCGCGGCTGGGGGTAACGCATGGAGGCAACTGCACGGTGCGCTTCTTCTGCAGTTTCTACATAAGGAAACATCACGCCGAATGCACCGATATCAAGAATCTGCTTGACCATCCACTCTGAGTCATTGCGACCGTTAGCCGGCAGACGCACGATCGGAGTGGTGCGCATCTGGGTATGGCCTTGACTGGCAATGGTTTGTGAATCGGTCATCCCCAACAGAAACTCTTGCAGCGTTTCCATGTTAAATGCCGTGTGCTCCATATCAATCAAGATATAGTCAAGGTTAGAGCGGGCCAGGGCCCGGGCGTTCGCCAGTGAGAAATCGCCGGAAAACATACCAAATACCGGATCTCCCTTCTCCAGCGTTTCGATACTGCGATTGAGGCGCACGTCATCCTGCGCCATCACGGGTGCCGAGGCCAGACCCACAATCGTGAGTACGGAAAACAGTGCACTGAGGCATTTTTTTTTCATTTTTTTGCTTCCTTTTTTCTGTCTGTACAGGGTTGTTACAGTTTCAACGTTTTGCAATAGTTTGATTTGAAAATCATTGCTGTGATTTATGTCGCGGCTGAGATTAAACCAAGGTAGCTGTTTTATCAATTCTGCCCATAGAGTCAGCGCACCGAAAAGCCTGCCGGGAAAAACAGAAGATGTCCCCGGTGACTGATTTTTTGGATATCAAACTGGAATGCCTCGCTCAGCGCTGACTCCGTCAGAACCTCATTGACCAGCCCTTCAAGATGCTGGCCATTGCCCATCAACAGCAGTATACGGTCGCAAAAACGCGCGGCCAGATTGATATCGTGGGTTGCCATAATCAAGGCGCGCTGTTCTTGTTGGACGATATCGCTCAGTGTCTGCAGCGTCTTGATCTGGAAGGAAATGTCCAGATGATTGCTGGGCTCATCCAACAGGTACAGTTCAGGCGATTGAGTCAGCAGTGCCGCGATCGCTACCCGTTGCCGTTCTCCTCCGGACAGTTCGCTGACATCGCGCTTGAGAAAGTCACCGAGCTCCATGTGCGCGATGGCCTGCCCGGTAAGTTGCCAGTCCTGCTCACTCATGGGGCTCCAGCTGCGTTGATGTGGCAGCCTGCCCAACAGGATCGCTTCCATCACCGTGGCGGGCATTTCATCAAGCGCAGATTGAAACAACAGGCCGATGTGTTGTGCCACGCTGGCAGAGCTCAGCTGGCTGATGGGCTGGCCGTTGAGGCTGATGTGCCCGGCAGCGGGTTTTTGCAATCCCATCAAGGTGTGCAACAAGCTGGTTTTGCCGCTGCCATTAGGACCAAGAATGGCGAGCCGCTCGCCGGCCTTTAAGGTCAGATCCAGATTCTGGCACAGGTTTTTGCCAGCGATGTGCAGGCACAACTGGTGTATTTGCAACAGATCAGCAGCACTGTGCGCCATCATGGCAATTCCCGGTTTCCAGCCGAGAAGGCCGGAATACGACTGCGATACAGTATCAGCAGGAATGCCGGGACCCCAAGCACGGCGGTTAAAACCCCTACAGGCAGTTGTTGCGGTGCAATGATCGTGCGCGCAAGGCTGTCAGCCATCATTAGAAAGCTGCCGCCCAGCAATGCGGCGGCAGGTAATAGTTTGCGATGATCGCGTGCGCCCGCCAGACGAAGCGCGTGCGGAATAATCAAGCCTACAAAACCGATGCTGCCTGCCAATGTCACGGCTGTGGCAGTTAACAAAGACGCGCCCAGGTACAACATCAATCTGAGTCGCCTGACATCAACCCCAAGAGCTGCCGCCTGCAGTTCCCCACGCGCCATGGCATTCAGTGGCCGGGCATTGGCCATCATCAACACCAGCACTGCCACGATTAGCACGTAATGCCAAAGTTCACCGCGGCTTTGGCTCAAATCGCCCATTAACCAGAACAGCATGCTGTGCACGGTCTGGTTGCTGCTGGTACTCAACATCAGATTGATTAGCGCGCCCCACCCGGCGGAGATCACCACCCCGGTCAGCAGGAGCCGGGTCGTTGACCAACCCTGACGCCGTCCAGCTAGCCCAAATACCAACAGAACTGACAGCAGAGCCCCACAAAAAGCTGCAGTGGGCATCCACATCGCTGATAGACCCAACATGATGACGCCGAGTGCGCCGACTGCAGCCCCACCGGAAACGCCGAGGATATAGGGGTCTGCCAGCGGGTTGCGAAGCAGTACCTGCATCATGACTCCCGACAAAGCCAGCATGGCGCCGGTGGCAAACGCGGCCAGCGCACGGGGTAGACGCAACTCCTGAATAATTCTGGATTGCGAAGAGGTTTCCGAATCAAACATCAGTCGCCATACCTCGGAAAACGGAATGCTCACACTGCCGCTGGTTAATGACAGCACAAACCCTGCGACGGCTAACAACCCTAACAGGCTGAACAACAGCAGGTTTGAGCTAAGGCTGCGGCTGGATTGATCTTTGAGTGAGGAACCGTTCAATGAGCTTGTATTCCATTGCGGACAGAAAAAGCGCAGGGTTGATCAGTTCTGATGTTCTGCGCGAAGTGGCTGGATTCTAGCATAGTCAAATCCTCCGGGGCTGCCGGTCGCGGACCGCTTGCAGCAGCTGTTGATTCAGCGGGCACGCCAACTGATGCCGGGAGGCCAGTTCGCACAACCAGCCGTTCAGGTGCTCAATTTCGGTGGTTTTATGATTGCGGATGTCCTGCAACGTGGAAGAGTAATTGTGCTCCGTTGCCTGCGCGACCTGTTTTACCTGCTCCCATATATCCGGTAATGCCGGGCACTCAGGCAGGGCATTCATCAACAGACTGATTTCAATGCACAGCTGTTGAAGATGCTCACGCGCGAGTTCGTTGCTCAACAAAGCGCCGTTCTGACAGTTGTAAACAACGGTCAGCGGATTAATGGCGCAGTTGATAGCAAACTTGAGCCACAGTCGCTGCGACATGCGCAGATCAGCGCGGACATTCATCTCGCTGATAGGAAGCGCCTTGAGCATGATGGACAGTGCCTGTGTTGTGTCTTCATGGGCTGCGGCCGGCAGTAAGCCCAGCCAGGCATTGCCAATCCCGGCGTGTACAACATGAAACGGATGTCTGGTCCAGGCGCCGTGGCTAGTGCTCAGGCAGAACACCGTGCCGGGCGCTCTGCGCAGCGTCAATTCCTGTTGCACGCGGATACCATTCTGTAGCAGGACAATCCTGCTGGATTCATTCAGCCAGGGTGCCAGAGTATCCAGAGCCGGTTCTGTGTCTTGTGCTTTGCAGGCCAGCAACAGGTTCTGAATGGCCGGCATATCAGCCGGCAACGCCGTCACTGCCTTTGCCGGGACCTTGAACTGCCGTATTTCAATGCCGGGTGATTCGATAGTGATCATACCCGGGTAGCGTGCCAGCGCCGCCGTGTTACGTAGCAACAGCACCGGGCTTGTGGAGGATTGTTGTTGGCGTTGCAGCGCCGCAGCCCACAGACAGCCCATCGCGCCTGCGCCCAATACATGCCATTGATCGGTTGCCACACCCGAAACTCCCATCGTGTGTTTTTCGGGCTTGATGGTACTATAGCCGGCACTAAAAGACTTGTTTCCAGTATAGAGGTAAGCCTATGCCATCGTTTGATGTTGTTTCTGAAGTGGATCTGCCCGAAGTACGTAATGCCGTGGATCAGGCGACACGCGAAGTCGGAACCCGCTTTGACTTTAAGGGTGTTGATGCCAGTTTTGAACTTGATGACGCAGAGATTACCTTGACTGCGGAGTCCGACTTCCAGCTTGAGCAGATGATGGATATCCTGAAAAATAAGCTGGTCAAACGTAATGTCGATATTAAAACCATGAAAGAAGACGACATTGTGTTGTCTGGCAAAAAGGCCAGTCAAAAGGTCACCATCCAGCAAGGTATTGAGGCCGATATGGCACGTAAGCTGGTCAAGTTGATCAAAGACAAAAAAATGAAAGTGCAGACCGCCATACAGGGCGAGAAGCTTCGCGTAACCGGTAAAAAGCGAGATGACCTCCAGGAAGTGATTGCCATGCTGCGGGAGGCGAATCTGGAGATTCCCCTGCAATACAATAACTTCCGGGATTAACACTGCCTATGCCGCGCTCGGGCAATTCTGACGCCAAGGTCATCAGTGGATGGCAGGCGCTCGCGGTGTACAGCGAGCGTCGTGTTCTGGTGATGCTGCTGTTAGGGTTTGCCGCCGGTCTGCCTTTTCTGCTGATTTTCGACACCCTGTCAGTGTGGCTGCGTCAATCCGGCGTGTCGTTGCAATCGATCTCGATATTCGCGCTGGCCACACTCAGTTATGCATTGAAGTTTATCTGGGCACCGGTCATCGACCGCGTGCGATTGCCAATGCTGGATCGTTTGCTCGGCAGGCGCCGTTCCTGGATGCTGCTGATGCAGCTGATCATCATGTTCGGACTATGGATGATTGCTGGCTCCGACCCCGAACTCAGTTTGTTGCGGATAGCCTTGCTGGCTACATTTGTGGGCTTTGCCGGTGCCACGCAGGACATCGTGATTGATGCCTGGCGAATCGAGGCGGTTGATGAGAGTCGCTCCGGAGCGATGGCGGCCGCATATCAATGGGGTTACCGCATTGCCATGATTGTTGCCGGTGCGGTGCCGCTGTTTCTGGCGGAAGCCTTCAGCTGGAATTTTTCATACGCAGTGATGGCTGCGCTAATGAGCATTGGTATGCTCGGGGTCTTGCTGGCGCCCCGCGAAGTGAGTGTGCGTCCGATGGTCAGTCTGGTAGCCGATCTGCCACACAAACCGGTAACAGAATGTCTGGAATGGCTGGCGCGCGGTCTGATCATTCTGCTGGCGGCTTTGCTGATGGGATCAGGTCTGACTGGCAATGCCGTAATGCTGCAGGAAATTGCCTTGTTTGCCGGTGCAAGCACGGAGGCTGGCGAACAATTGGTCAGTGTCTGGCGAAGTTCGCCAACCGGTATTTATCTGCAAGTGGCTAGTGTGTTGGCGGGGCTTGGTTTGCTGGGGGTTGCCTGCCTGCCGGCGCCCGGTCATCACACCCGGCCGGGTATCCACCTGAAGCGTGCTTATGGGGAGCCATTAGGTAATTTTTTTGATCGCTTCGGCACACAGTTGGGCGGTTCAATTCTTGCGCTGATCTGTGTTTACCGACTGTCTGACTTCGTGCTGAATCTGATGGGACCTTTTTACGTGGATCTGGGCTTTACGCTGGGACAGATAGCAGAAGTACGTAAAATATTTGGTGTGCTTGCGCTGGTGCTGGGTGTTGCGCTGGGTGGTTATTGTGTGGCGCGTGTGGGTGTCATCAGGACCATGCTGTTTGGCGTTTTCGCCAGCCCGGTTTCCAATCTGGTGTTTATCTGGCTGGCTACCCGCGGTGCAGATGTCCCCTCGCTGTATGCCGCCATTACCATTGATAACCTGGCAACCGGTTTCGCGGGCACTGCCCTGATTGCCTACATGTCGTCGCTGACATCCGCCGGATTTACGGCAACACAGTACGCGTTGTTTTCATCGCTTTATGCCTTGTTAGGCAAGCTGGTCGCATCTCAAAGCGGTCGGATAGTCGAATCGGCAGCCCGCTCAGCAGATGCCGGTGGTCCCTTGTCAGTCCTGATGCCGATGTTTGCCGACTTGCCGCCAGAGACATTGGCCACGGGAGCGCAAGTGGCCGGTGTTTCGCCTGCCGCGCTCGGCGCTGGATACACAACTTTTTTTCTATATTCTGTGGTTATCGGTTTAGTTGCTATCGGCTTAGCCTTTCGTGTTGCGGCGCGGCAGAGTGAACTCCAACGATTAACAGGAAGCTGATGTGATGAGATTTGCGTTTTTGATCTTTTTGGTTATTCCAATTGCCGAGCTGTATCTGCTGTTTGCAGTGGCGGATTTGATAGGCGGCCTGGCGACTTTGCTGATTGTCATCGTCACAGCGTTGACAGGTATTAGCGTACTGCGCCGGCAGGGATTACATACCCTGCGCAGGGCAGACCAACGCCTGCGGACAGGGCAAATGCCAGGCCAGGAAATTGTTGAGGCGATGTTGCTGACATTTGCGGGAGCGTTGCTGATTACGCCGGGACTGCTGACTGACAGTATCGGCTTTGCGCTGCTCACCCCAGCGCTGCGCGGCCGACTGGCGGCCCGTATACTTTCAAAAGGCGGCGGTATGTTTATGGGTGGATTCTCCGCTTCATCAACAGGCACTGGTTTTGCCGGGTTTGGGCGTCCGCAGCGCGGCGATCCGGGGCATGTGATTGACGGAGAGGTCGTTGACCGCGACCGCCCGCACGATGATCAGCAATTGCGCTGAAGCCAAAATTTTTTTCAGCCGGCCATTGAAATCAGCACTGCCAGCCCCATCTATCAGTCACGAGCATTAATCAGCTATGTCGGCAGCTTCAAAGGCAGCCGACTTTTGTTAACCATAGACGTTTGTATAGTCAGTAAGGAGAGTGCTAATAATGAAAATTCGACCATTGCAAGACCGTGTTGTTGTTCGTCGCAAGGAAGAAGAGACCAAGACCGCCGGTGGTATCGTGCTGCCAGGTTCTGCAGCTGAAAAGCCCGCGCAAGGCGAAGTGCTCGCCGTAGGTCCCGGTAAAGTTATGGAAAATGGCGAGAAGCGTCCGGTTGATCTGAAAGTGGGCGACACTGTTGTGTTTGGCAAATATGCCAGCAATACCGTCAAGATCGGCGACGAAGAGCTGCTGATTCTCAGTGAAAACGAAATTTACGGTGTGATCGAGAAGTAATTCTTGCGCATGCGCCCGGCCAGCCAACACACGCGGCCGGTAAAAGACACATTCATAATTTGAAGGAAAGGAAGAGAGAACATGGCTAAAGACGTAAAGTTTGGTGATGCCGCCCGTCAGAAAATGCTGATCGGCGTAAACGTACTGGCAGATGCCGTTAAAGTAACGCTGGGCCCGAAAGGCCGCAATGTGGTGCTGGATAAGTCTTTTGGTGCTCCAACAGTGACCAAAGACGGTGTGTCGGTTGCAAAAGAAATCGAGCTGAAAGACAAGTTTGAAAACATGGGCGCACAGATGGTCAAGGAAGTTGCTTCCCAGACCTCTGACGTGGCCGGTGACGGTACCACCACGGCAACTGTGCTGGCTCAGGCTATCCTGAACGAAGGCATGAAGTCGGTCGCTGCTGGTATGAACCCGATGGACCTCAAGCGCGGCATCGACAAAGCGGTCAAAGCGCTGGTTGCTGAAATTGGCAAAATCTCTACACCTTGCACAGACTCCAAGTCTATTGCCCAGGTAGGCACCATTTCTGCCAACTCTGATAGCGACGTTGGTCAGATCATTGCCGACGCGATGGAAAAAGTAGGCAAAGAAGGTGTGATCACCGTTGAAGAAGGTTCCGGTTTCGACAACGAACTGCAAGTGGTTGAAGGTATGCAGTTTGACCGCGGTTACCTGTCCCCTTACTTCATCAACAATCAGGACAACATGAGCGCGGAGCTTGAAAACCCGTTCATCCTGCTGGTTGATAAAAAGATCTCCAACATCCGCGAAATGCTGCCATTGCTGGAAGGCGTTGCCAAATCAGGACGTCCGCTGCTGGTCATCGCTGAAGACGTAGAAGGCGAAGCGCTGGCAACACTGATTGTTAACAACATGCGCGGTATTGTTAAAGTGGCTGCAGCCAAGGCACCAGGTTTTGGTGACCGACGTAAAGCCATGCTGGAAGATATCGCCATCCTGACCGGTGGTACGGTGATTTCAGAAGAAGTGGGTCTGAGCATGGAACAGGCTGATCTGTCCCACCTCGGTCACGCCAAGAGTGTTGTGTTGTCCAAGGAAAATACCACCATTATTGATGGCGCTGGTGATCCCAAGGCAATCGAGACACGTGTAAGTCAGATCCGTCGTCAGATCGAAGATACATCTTCTGATTATGACAAAGAGAAGCTGCAAGAGCGCGTCGCCAAGTTGGCTGGCGGTGTTGCAGTTATCAAAGTCGGTGCCGGCACCGAGATGGAAATGAAAGAGAAAAAAGCCCGTGTTGAAGATGCATTGCACTCAACCCGCGCTGCGGTGGAAGAGGGTGTAGTTCCTGGCGGTGGTGTTGCGCTGGTGCGTGCACTGCAGGCTATCGAAGGCACGCTGAAAGGTGACAACGAAGACCAGAACGTGGGTATCGCTCTGTTGCTGCGTGCGGTCACTGCTCCACTGCGTCAGATCGTGAAAAACGCTGGTGACGAGCCATCCGTTGTGCTCGACAAAGTTAAAGCAGCCAAAGGCAACGTTGGCTACAACGCAGCCACTGGCGAGTACGTGGACATGGTTGAAGCCGGTATCATTGACCCTGCCAAAGTAACCCGTAGCGCGTTGCAGGCTGCCGGTTCAGTGGCGGGTCTGATGATCACTACGGAGTGCATGGTCACCGAGATAGTTGAAGACAAGCCGGCTGGCGGCCCTGACATGGGTGGCATGGGCGGAATGGGTGGCATGGGCGGCATGATGTAATGTGCTCTTTTGGGGACGGAGAGATCAAAAAATGATCAGCCTCCGTTCCTAAACAAAACAAAAGGGACACAGATAAGCTGTGTCCCTTTTTTTATGCGCTGGAATTCCCCGGCCTGCTCCGGAATTCTCTGGACTGGGCCAGAATTCCCCGGCCTGCGCCAGGGCGACTGGGTCTCGGAACGAGGCTTCGCCTCTGATTGTTCCTCGACGCAGATCGCCCTGCCACAGTCCTCCAGATTTTGCTGCGCGTTGCAGAAGAGATGTGCGCGCTTCCACTGGTCTTCGAGAGCATCGGCCATCAGGAGCTGTGCCGGATCAATCAGGCCGTGCTTATCCTTTGCTCCGGTGCCCGAACCAGCGCGAGCACTGTCCGAGTTCGCAAGGTGCGTAGCGCCTGAGGACGAGTTGCGCAGCGCCGGGCGCCGGTGCAAAGGATGCGGCCGGTCCAGCACAGCTCCTGATGGCCGATGCTCATGAGCTGAAATCGAAACACGCTCCCTATCAATCGCATTGCCCGCCATCTGCCCTTTAGGTAAGCTGTCGCGACGCTTCATGGAGGCAGTATGGGTTGGGATCCGGTAGTTTTGTTTTTTGTGTTCGGATTGGCTGCGGGTTTGCTGCGCAGCGAGTTGAAATTGCCACCGGCTTTGTACGAAACGCTGTCGATCATTCTGCTGCTGGCCATAGGATTACATGGAGGGGTGGAACTGGCTGAGCAGGCCAGTCCTGCGTTGGTTGGGCAAATGGCGCTGGTGCTGCTAATGGGACTCTTGCTGCCGCTGGTGGCATTCCCATTGTTGATGCTACTGCGATTCAGCCGCGTGGATTCAGCGAATATTGCAGCGCATTATGGTTCTGTCAGTGCCGGAACCTTTGCTGTCGTCGTCGCCTATCTGACAGCGCAAGGTGTATTTTTCGAAAGTTACATGCCCTTGTTTGTGGCGATTCTTGAGGTCCCAGCCATTCTGGTAGGCATTGTGCTGGCACGCGGTGTCAGCCGCGACACGCCGTGGCGCGCCCTGGGCAGAGAGATATTCCTTGGTAAAAGCATCATGTTACTGTTGGGCGGGCTGATCATTGGTGTTCTGGCTGGCAAAGAGGCCGTTGCGCCGCTTGAGCCGCTTTATACCAGCATGTTTGCGCCAGTACTGGCATTTTTTCTGTTGGAAATGGGGCTGATCGCTTCAAAACAGATGGGTGCATTGCGGCGGGTCGGTATTCGTCTGGTAGGGTTTGCATTGCTTATGCCTTGGATTGGCGCAGCGACAGGGTTGGGTTTTGCCAGTCTGATGGATCTGTCAGTCGGTGGCACCGCCATGCTGGCGACACTGGGAGCAAGTGCATCCTATATTGCCGTGCCTGCCGCCATGCGACTGGCGTTGCCGCAGGCAAATCCATCACTGTCGCTGGGTGCTTCGCTCGGTATCACCTTCCCGTTTAACATTTTGATTGGAATTCCCCTTTATCTGCAGATTGCCCAGTATTTGAACGAGGCAAGGATCCTATGAGCGACGTACACGCCAGTCATGAAAAATGTTTGCTCACGGTGATAAGCGAAGCCGTGCTTGAAGCCCGCCTGCTTGATGATCTTCAGCGTCTGGGCGCGCCCGGCTGGACGGTCTCCGATGCACGTGGACGTGGCAATCGCGGGGTTCGCAACGCAGGATGGGATAATGATGGGAATGTACGCATCGAAGTAGTGTGCAGCCGCACCCTTGCTGAAAAACTCAGTCAACATGTTCAGCAACAGTATTATGCGGATTACGCGATGATCTGTTACCTGACTGCGGTTGAAGTGCTGAGGCCTGAAAAGTTCTGATATCAGGGTTTTTCCGGTATACTCGCCAATTTTTCTGGGCCGGCAGCTGTTCGTGACATAAATCAACGTGTTGGAATGGTAGCCAGGAGGCAAGCGCAATGACCCAAACAATCGAGCAAAAATCGGCACTGGTCGGTGTGATCATGGGATCAAAGTCCGACTGGGCGACCATGTCTCATGCCATTGATATGCTTGAAAAATTGGGCATTGCTTATGAAGTCCAGGTTGTATCAGCGCATCGCACACCCGATTTGCTTTTCAGTTATGCCGCCGGTGCAGCCGGGCGGGGCATCGAGGTAATCATAGCCGGCGCTGGGGGTGCAGCGCATCTGCCGGGTATGTGTGCTGCTAAAACTCACCTGCCAGTGCTGGGTGTGCCGGTGCAGTCGTCGATCTTGTCAGGTGTTGATTCATTGTTATCTATTGTGCAGATGCCGGCGGGCATTGCGGTGGCTACACTGGCGATCGGCCGTGCCGGTGCTGTGAATGCGGCACTGCTTGCGGGCTCTATACTGGGCAACAAATATCCGCTGATTCTTGACGCCGTTATTGCCTTCCGCTCACAACAGACCTCTGCCGTGCTGGATAATCCGGACCCGCGCCAACCATGAAAATAGGTGTTATTGGCGGCGGGCAACTGGGGCGTATGCTGGCATTGGCAGGCACCCCGATGGGCATGCAATTTATCTTTCTTGACCCTGCAGCCGATGCCTGCGCAGCGGCAGTCGGGGCACACATCTGCGCTGACTACAACGACCACGAACACTTGCGTCAACTGGCTGATCAGGTAGATCTGGTAACCTTTGAATTTGAGAATGTGCCGGCTGAAACCGTTGCGTTTCTGTCCCAATACGTGCCGGTGTTTCCCTGTGCAGATGCGCTGCGTGTCGCGCGCGATCGGTTGAATGAAAAGACACTTTTCCAGAAATTGCAGATTCCAGTGGCGCCTTTTGCAGCCATTGAGTCCCAGGTTGAACTTGATCGTGCTATTCAAGTCATTGGTTTGCCAGCGGTGCTTAAAACCAGGACGCTTGGGTATGACGGCAAAGGCCAGAAAGTGCTGCGTACAGCCGCTGACGTGAGTGATGCATATGCCGAGCTTGGGTCAGTGCCCAGTATTCTGGAAACGTTTGTACATTTTACCGGTGAAGTTTCACTGCTGGCAGTGCGTTCCCGACATGGCGAGGTATGTGCCTATCCACTGGTACATAACACTCATGAGCAGGGGATTCTCCGTTTGTCATTACCCAGCAATAATCATGCGTTGCAGACACTTGCAGAAACCTACGTGACATCGGTTCTGGAACATCTGGATTACGTTGGCATGCTGGCCTTCGAGTTTTTTGAGTTCAATGGTGGCCTGTTTGCCAATGAGATTGCGCCGCGGGTGCACAACTCAGGACACTGGACCATTGAAGGCGCAGAGTGCAGTCAGTTTGAAAACCATCTCAGAGCAGTAACCGGTCTGCCACTGGGCTCAACCAGAAAGCTCGGTGAAAGCGCCATGATTAACTTTATAGGGACAGTCCCTGCGGTTGGCGCGCTTGCTGCCATTGAAGATTGCCACTTTCATCATTACGGTAAGTCCTTCAAAAAGGGTCGTAAAGTGGGGCATGGCACTATTAGAAGTCAGTCTACTGATCGGATGCTGCAACAGTTGAATAAGCTCAAGGCCTTGGTCTAGTCGCATCGCCGGTAACATAACAACTCTCTCTCGCAGGTGCTTTATGACAAAACAGGCTGATCTGATCCGCAAATCCATCAAGCGGCGCAGTGTGCGCTCATACCTGATTAGCTGGTTTCTTCGTCGCAGTTTTAAACCTAAATTGATTAGCCCGGATTTTGACGCGGCGCGATTCCGTCGTGCACTTGATCGCGATATGGGTCGGAATCCTGCTGCCCCCAATGTTGAGATCAAAGCGTTTGAGCATGACGGTATTCGTGGCGAATGGAATATCCCTGTCGGGCAAGTGTCAGAACAGACCATTCTGTACTGTCATGGAGGCGGTTATCTGTTTGGGTCGCCACTGGCGTATCGCTCCTTTTCGACCCATCTTGCAAAAAACGCAGGGGCGAACGTGTTTGTGCTGGATTATCGGCTGGCGCCAGAACACCCGTTTCCAGCAGCGGCGGATGACGCGCTGGCGGCTTATCGCTGGCTGTTGGAGTCACGTGACCCTCAACAGATTGTGTTGGCTGGCGACTCTGCGGGCGCCGGTTTATGCCTGTCTCTGATGTGGCAGATCAAGGAAGCCGGTTTACCCATGCCGGCAGCCGGTATCCTGTTGTCCCCCTATGCCGACCTGAGTGCTAGCGGTGCTTCATTGACCTCCAACAGTCGCACGTGTGTCATGTTCACTGGCGATTCTATCCGTCGAGCGGCATCAACTTACCTTGCCGGTGCTGATGCTCTTGATCCACGCGCATCGCCGTTGTTTGCGGATTACGCTGGTTTTCCACCTCTGCTCATTTATGTCAGTGATAACGAAGTGCTCAGGGATGATGGTATCCGTGTTGCTGAAAAGGCAGCCGCAGCAGGCGTGGCCACTGAGTTGCAAGTGTGGCGGGGGCAGCCGCATGTCTGGCCACTGTTTGTACCGCGACTTCCTGAAGCGGTCACCGTAGTCAAAGAGATGGCAGCTTTCTGCAAAAACGCAGGCGGAGTCAAATAATGAACTGGCATTCTCGCTTTACTCGCACTGTGCGGGTAGATTTGTTTTTCTGTGACACCCGAGTGTTATGCCCAAACGATTATTGATTATCTATACCGGCGGCACTATCGGTATGAAGCAGACCGTCAGTGGCCTGGCTCCGGCAGGAGATCTTGCGGCGGAAATAACCCAACTGATCGAGCTGGGACCGGCCTTTCAGAAGAATCCGCCGTTGTTGCACACACTCAGTTACGAGCCACTGATTGACAGCTCAGATGTGAAGCCGTCGATATGGGTGCAAATTGCCAGAGATATCGAGCAGCGATACGACGACTATGATGGTTTTGTGGTGTTGCATGGAACGGACACGCTGGCCTATACCAGTTCGGCGCTAAGTTGTTTTGTCCGTCGGCAGGGAAAGCCGGTGGTGTTGACCGGGGCGCAGTTACCATTCGGTTTTCCGCGCAGCGACGCCCGCAGTAATCTGATATCGGCGATTGAGGTGGCCGCAAATATGCCAGCATCCATGGCCCAGGTGTGTGTTGTGTTCGGATCAAGAATCATGCGCGCAGACCGGGTAACCAAAGTGTCAGCCAGTGCCTACGACGCGTTCGATTCCCCGCGCAGTCCTGTGCTTGGCAATATCGGTATCGATGTACACTTTCAGCCTGCGCGCCGCCTGATAGCCGATCATTCGACGCCGCTGCCCGCCCTCAACTTGCCGCCTGACGGTGCTGTGGTTCTTCTGAAACTGTATCCCGGTATCACCACGCATTTATTGCGCAGCGTCTGCGCGGATCCGGAGATAAAAGCAGTAGTGCTGGAAGCCTTCGGATCCGGCAATGGCCCGTCTCGCGACCTTGAATTTCTAAGCGAAGTTCGCGCTACCGTTGAGCGCGGAATCGTGGTGCTGGTGGTGTCGCAGCCCCTTGATGGAATTGTGAGTTTTGGCCGTTATGCGGCAGGCACCGGGTTTGCCGGGGCAGGGGCGATCAGCGGTGGCGACCTGACCACAGAAGCTGCAGTGACTAAACTTTATTACTTGCTGGCGTGTGGCTTGGATACAGCAGAGATTGCCACTGAACTACGGTGTCAGGAGGTGGCTTGAAAAAAATGGGGACGGAGCGCTTTGCCCTCCGTCCCCATTTTTTTAAGCGATGTTCGCGTTTGCGAAATCCCAGTTAGCCAGGTTGTTCAGGAAGCTGGCAAGGAAGTCAGGACGACGGTTCTGATAATCAATGTAGTAGGCGTGTTCCCAGACATCGCACACCAGCACCGGTGTAGCACCACTGGTCAGCGGTGTTTCAGCATTGGCTGACTTCACGACCTTCAGCTTGCCGCCATCGAGCACCAGCCAAACCCAGCCGCTGCCGAACTGACCGATACCACCCGCTACAAACTCCTTTTTGAAGTTGTCGAAACTGCCAAAGTCAGCATCAATTTTGGCCGCGATTGCGCCAGAGGGTGCACCACCACCATTTGGCTTCATGCTTTTCCAGAAGAAGTTGTGGTTGTAGACCTGAGCTACGTTGTTAAAGAGTGGGCCACCGACCTTGGCGCTGGCTTTGACCAGATCTTCAAGGTTGTCGGCATCAATGCCAGCATCAGCCAGCAGTTCATTGCCTTTGACCACGTAAGCATTGTGGTGTTTGCCATGGTGAAAGCTGAAAGTTTCCGCTGACATGTGCGGTTCCAGTGCGTTGGCAGCATAAGGTAATTCTGGCAGTTCTAATTTCATACAGTCCTCGGAACGTCTGAAGATGATGAGTGCCGGGGTTGGCACCCAACTAAAAAATCGGCCTTCGAGCATAATCCACATTTCCCGGTGATTCAAGGCAATGGCCAGTGTTCTGCCTTTGCCCACAGTGAGGCAAACCGTCTACAATAGGGCCGATTTCCAGACAACTGGTTGTATTGAGGGCATTAGTGATGAGAGACAATGACGATTTTGACAATATCCCCTCGATGGTTCCCTCCCGGGATGATGTAAATTCCCGGCAACAGGCGCGGCAGCAGCCAGATCTGGTGAAACCGGTCAGTTACGCCGAACTGGTCAAGGTCAGCACCTGGCCGGTCAGAATCATGCTGGCGCTGCTGACGGTGTCACTGAGTGGTGCTGCCTATTACGGTTATGACTTACATCAACAGACTCTGCTGCAACTGGAGCAGTCCAACAGCCGCATTTCTGACCTCGAAGGCCGGCTGGCGCTGGTCGGAGACTCAGCCGAAGAGACCATGGGCAACATCATCGAGCGCGTTGATTTTAACTTTTCTGAAATCGATAAGTTGTGGGCGGCGCGTAATGCCACCAATACCGGTGTCACTGATCTGACCGGGCGTGTAGCCACTGTCGAGAACCGTTCACAAGAGAATCTCACAGCCATTGAGGAAACCAATGTGCGGTTGGTGCAAAGTACCAATCTGGTTGAGGATACCCGTCGCGATGTGGCAACCCAGCGCACCGGCGCCGAGCAGCTCACCACGCAGCTGGCGACTCTCACTACGCAGCTTCAGGGCTTGCGCACCGTGGGTCAGGATCTGGCCAACCTGCGGGCAGAAATCAGCACCGCTGAAACTACTTCAGGCGGTCTCAGTGACAGGCTGATCCGCGTGGAAGAGGCTGTTGAAGCCATTGATACCTTCCGTATGCAGATGAATCAGACCGTGCTGCGTCTGCAACAGCAAATCGAAGCAGCAAATACCAGCAACAGCAACTGACAGACGGCTGCGCATGTGGCTATAATGCGCGGCCCCGAAAACAACCCTGCGGACAACCTACGTCCGGAGCGGCCAGCAAGCGGACGTGGTGGAATTGGTAGACACACTGGATTTAGGTTCCAGCGCCGCAAGGTGTGAGAGTTCGAGTCTCTCCGTCCGCACCATTTAACTGATTGAACACATAAACACCACAATAGCCTCTTAGATGGCAACACCCATTTCTCGGCCGTCCATTGACGACGTGCTCTTATTCCCACCCATTTTGTTGCTGGTCGCAGGTGCGCCGCTGGTGTATAAATCACTGGTTTTTTGTGGGAATTGCGACGGGGTGATTAATGGAATCCTTGTATTACGTGCTGTGCTGGCATTGCCACCGACGCTGCAAGCATTGTTACGATGACAGGTTTCGTCCTTATGTGCGCGACGAGCTGGAATCGGTTGTCCGTGAGGCGGCTGTCTGTGCCCCGGCTATCATCAACAACTTCCCCGCATCCATGCAGTATCTGGATCGAAATACCCCCGATAAGACCAGCGTGGATGGTTATAAAAAACGCACCGGCCGCATCATTATCTCCGGGGGTGACGTATTGACCGACCCGGTGCGTGAGCGAGTGCTGTACCCGGCACTTGAGGCGATACGCGACAAGTACCGTCATCAGGGCGGCGTAAAAGTAGTTGTGCAAACCACCGGTGACCTGCTCACTGACAAAATACTGGACGAACTGTTAAGCCGCGATGTCTGGTCGGTCTCTGCTGCGGGTATTGATGACTATCATGTCGGCATGCAGGGTGACAAAAAGTACGAGTTGGCAGCACACCTGAAAACAATGTTTGAAGCGGCAGGCATGATCAGCGTTGCCGATCATAACGAGCGCAGGGATCTGGAACAGGGCGGCCCGCCTGTCTACAGTCTGTTTGGTGCAACAGACGATGCGTGGATCGGCAAAATCTGGCCGCGTGGACGTGCCTGGCGAAACAATCTGTCAAAAGCCACCTTGAAGGATAATTTCTGCAATGCTTGGTCAGGTGGTCTGGGGTTTCTGGAGCACGGCTACAACGGTTCAGAAGTGTCCATCGATCCTAATGGCAATGTGTATCCCTGTTGCTTAAAAACCACGCGCCCACTGGGTAATCTGACCGAAGAACCCTTGCTTGATATTCTGGACAGTCTCGCCGGACACCCGGTATTCGAGGCCATTAACGCCGGCAAGCCAGAACGCATGGGTCTGACAATGGACTGGTCTGTCGGGCAGTTTCTGAATGCATGTCAGACCACCACGCCGGATGGCAGTGACTACAGCAATATTTGTATTGGTTGTGATGCCTTCTTCCGCAACCACCTCGAAGGCGTGCTGGCTGACCTGCACAAGCAGCGATTAAAAAGGCGTCTTAGCCTGATACCCGCGCGACAGTCATCATGATGCAGGCTCTGAAGGTTTCATCCGCGCGCTGGCATAATCAACTGCGGTTGTTGGCAAGCATCCTGCTGATTGCATTAAACGCTGGCAATATCCTCTAGGCGCAAACACCCGACCCCTTAAACTGGGACGCCGTCGTTGAAGAGGCGCGTGACCAGCAACTGTATTTTTATGCCTGGGGCGGTGATCAGCTGACCAATGACTATCTGGCTTGGGTCGGCCAGCGTGTCTCAGCAGAATACGGCATCCGCATGACCCATGTGCGCCTCAGCGATACCGCAGATGCAGTGTCACGAATTCTGGCTGAAAAACAGGCCGGTAATACGGATCGCGGCGCTGTTGATTTGCTTTGGTTAACCGGCGAAAACTTCGCCAGTCTGAAAACCAATGATTTGCTGTTTGGGCCCTAGGCTGAACAGTTGCCCAATTTTGCCTGGACAGATGCGTGCGATCTTTGGCGATCATAACTGGTTTGAACAAACGTATTTCAATAGGTATTGGGGTGTCTTTTTTACTGGTGACGGAGCGCGTCGCGATGAGCATGGTTATTACTGCTTAACCGGCCGCGCTGATGACGTGTTAAATGTATCTGGTCACAGGATGGGCACAGCGGAAATTGAAAGCTGTTTGGTGGCGCATGAGGCAATTGCTGAGGCCGCGGTCGTTGGTTACCCCCATGAACTGAAGGGTCAAGGCATTTTTGTGTTTGTAACTGCAAGGGTTGGCTCTGAGCCAGACGATGACCTGACTTCCGCCGCGCGGACTTGGGTACGTCAGAAAACTTCACCGATTGCCACGCCTGATCTGATTCAATGGTCACCTCGGGGATTGCCAAAGACTCGCTCTGGAAAAATCATGCGCAGCATCTTACGTAAAATCGCATCCAATGAGTATGACGAACTGGGGGATACCTCGATGCTTGCTGACCCCACTGTTGTGGATGTTCTAATCAGGCAGAGATTAATCCGCTGACACATGAGCTAGTCATCTGATACGCGGTTCCGCAATTGTTCAGAATTACTATGGTAAAACGAGTACTAACAGTCTGTTGGAGCATTAATGGCCCTGAATGCGAATCCCGGTACGGACCTTCTTCTGCTAGATCTCAATATGCCCGGCAATGAGGAGTTGCTTGGATTAGTTCGGATAAGAAAATTATTCCCCACAATTCCTGTAATTGTGGTTTCAGCAACTGAACTGAAAGATGTGGTTGATCGTGCGATGTCATTTGGGGCTTCCGGATATATCCCCAAGTCCGCAAAGCCAATTCAAATTGCTCATAGCCTTTAGGTAATTCCACAAGCCGCTGAAAAGTGTCTTTGGAACTGTTGTCGTTTTATTTCTATCATTAGATTTTAGTATAGATTTTATTATATTTGTTTGCTTGGTTAAAAATATAGGATACAAGAGAGTTGACGTTCTTCTTGTATATTTTTCAAGCGTAGCTGCTTATGAGCCTATTGGCAGCAGAGACTGGTCCAAATAAGTATTATGAGTCAGCAGGTCAAAAATTCTTAGTTGACAAAGGATACGGACGTGGCGATTTAGTATGCTTCAGCCTTAAAAAATTGATTTTATAATAAAAATTCTATTTGGAGATTACTACTATGACAGGAATGAGACCTATACCATTTGCCAGGAAAGGGATGGTCAGTGCAGTGATTCTAGCATTGTATTCAGGACTGATTGCCAGCAGCGCCATTGCTCAAGAGGAGACTCCCCAAATAGAGGAGATTATGGTAGTTGGATCCCAGATTCGTGGTGCCCGAATCACGGAATCGCTGCCTGTATCTGTTGTGGGTCAGGAAGAAATCGCAGCCACTGCGGCTTTGTCAGGAGACACCCTGTTTCGTTCTATACCCGAGGCCGGTGACATCACCTTTAATGGTACTTACCTGTCCAACGTCAACTCCAATGCTGCCCGAGGAGACGTTTCCACCGTAAGTCTGCGCGGTCTGGCGCAAGGTAACACTCTGTTATTGCTCAACGGCAGGCGAACAGTAGAACATCCAACGGCGCAGACTGACAATGAGACACCAGTATTCGGTTATAACGTTAATGCCCTGCCGGTTGCCGGATTGCAGCGTGTGGAGATTCTAAAAGAAGGCGCAGCAGCTTTGTATGGTTCCGATGCAGTGGCTGGTGTTGTCAATAATGTGCTGCGTAGCGACTTCACAGGCACCGAGGTCAGCCTTCAGTTCGGCAGTGCTGAGTCAGATGAGTGGTCAGCTAACCTGCTAACTGGTTTTGATTTCGCGCAAGGTCGCGGTAATGTGTCATTTTTTGCCGGTACGACTCACAAGGACAAGCTGTCTGCAGACGCTTTCGATTTTACTCGGACGGCCGACAAACGGCCTCTGGTGGCCGGTACACCTTTTGATAATAACCCGGCTTTTGATAACCGCGGTCAGGGCGGTGGCTGGTTTGCCGGTACTGCGATGAATCCGACGACTGGCCTGCCGTTTTCAGGGGGTGTCCGCTCAAACGGTGCCTTGGTTACAGATACCGGTGGTAACTTTGTTACCCAGCCCAGTTCGCCTTTGTTGCCAGCCTGTACCTACAATCTGGGTGATGGTGTCTGCCTGAGTGGCGGTAACCTGAGTCCAAACTCCCGCCGCGAGATGCGCACCGACCGTGATGCGGACTTTGATCTGCTCGCCGATGCGAGTCGCTATAACATGTTCACCTTTGTGAACTATGAGATCAGTGACCGGATGAGTTTTTTTGGTGAACTGGGCTATTACACCTCGCGGGCGGACAGCCAGTCGACTGAACCCAGTGCTTTCGCCAACTGGGTAGTGGTTCCGGCTCAGAACTACTACAACCCCTTTGGCCCGGTCGGTTCGCCGAATCGATTGCCGGGGTTGAATATACCGGATACTGGGTTGCCGGTTCGGGTGCTCACTTACCCATGGGTTGATTTTGGTCCGCGTCAGCAGTGGGTTGAAAATGATCAGCTCCGTGCTCTTGGTGGCCTGCGTGGTGAAACCATTAACTGGTCCTGGGAGTCAGCGCTGTTGTACAACGAAGCCAACGTGAAGGATTATCAGGAGCACGGCCAGTACAGCCTGTTGGCACAAACTCTGGCGCGCACTACACCCAATGCCTACAATCCCTTTGGCGGAGGCGATGTCAACTACTGGAACAATCCGTTGCCGCCATCAAATAATTCACGGGCATCAATCGATCCGTGGGCTATTGTGGCAGTTCGCGAGAACAACACAGCCCTGACCTTGTGGGATCTTAAGGTCTCACGCGCGGATATTTTCTCTTTGCCTGCCGGTGATGTGGGGATGGCCGGTGGCATCGAGTTCCGCCGCCATGAGTACTGGGATGATCGTGACGCGCTTCAGGATACATCGTCACCTTGGACCAACGCGCTGGGGGTTCGCTGGGAAAGCGATCTGGTCGGTCATAGCCCCTCACGCGATGTAACCGGAAAGCGCAATGTGTTCTCCTCCTTTATCGAGTTCGCCGTACCTGTGGTGGAAGAGGGCATGAATATTCCGTTGATGCAAGCCCTTGATCTGCAGTTGGCGGCTCGTTATGAGGACTACAGTGACGTGGGTTCCATTACCAAACCCAAAGTGGCCATGGCCTGGGATGTGGTGGACAGCGTGCGTCTTCGCGCTTCCTGGTCGGAAGGTTTCAAGGCGCCAAACCTGGATGTGGTCAACCAGCAAACCCTGGATCGTCTGTTGGCCCGGCGTGATAACTATCGCTGTGAAGCCGATCTGCGTGCCAAACGGATTGCCTCCTTCTCACAGTGTACTGAGAATTATGGCGTGCAGAGCAGGCGCGCCGGCAACCCGAATCTGTTGCCCGAAGAGTCAGAAAGTTTGAATTACGGTATTGTGTTTGAGCCACAGTTCATGCCGGTTGACTGGGGCAGCTTCATCTTTACGGTGGACCGCTGGAGCATTGAGCAAACCGGTATAGTTAATGCGCTGGATGATCAGTCAGCTCTGGATCTGGACTACCTGTTCCGCCTGCAGGGTTCAAGTAACCCTAATGTTGTGCGATTGCCGGCAACCCCTGCTGAAGAGCTTGCCTATGCTGGCACGGGTCTGAAGCCTGTTGGACGAGTGGATTTTGTCAACGCAGCGTTCTCAAACCTGGTTCCGCTGGAAGTTGCCGGTATTGACTTTGGGGTGGTTTACAACGGGGATATGGGTGATCTGGGCAGTCTGCGTGTGAACTGGACCTCCACCAAACTGACCAAGTTTTTCCAGTCACTGGACAGTGAGCGGGCGGTTTTGGCTAAGGCAGTTAGCGCCGGCGCGCTAAACCAGCAGGTAACGGTTTTTGGTGCGGCCGATCTGATCCGTCAAAGCGGCAACCCGGAGTTGAAGTCTACACTGTCGATGACCTGGTCTTTGGGTGATATACAGGTCGGATATCAGGGGCAGTATGTGGGTGATGTGGAGCAGCCCGGTACACGCGATGCAAACAACAATCCATGGATTGTCAAGTCGCTGACCACTCATAATCTTTATGGTCAGTACACCCTGGATGACTGGGGTTATGGCACCTCCACGGTTCGTATTGGGGCACGTAACCTGACCGATAAAGAACCACCACTGGCTGTCGGCGCCTTTGGCTACCTGGGTAACATCCACTCTCCTAATGGTCGTTATCTGTACGCGAGTCTTACTCATTCGTTTTGAGGCAGATAGTTGGTGATGGGTAATGGTCTGACATTGGGTGATATACCTGATGTCAGACCTTCCATTAACATTGCGTTTTGGATCAGGCGGACGACGAGGTAGGCATGAAGAGTATTTACGGTTACACAAATGCAGCGGCCAGATTGGGTTCCATGCTGCGCTCATTGATATGTGCTGTGGCAATGGTGGCCACAGCGCTGGCTCCGTCTTTGCTCAGCGCACAAGATAGCGCCGAACCACGCGACCGTGTGCTGGTAGAAGTTGAGTTAAAAGCAGGTACCAACATGGCGGCAGCGGTTGCCCCTGATGGTGTTTCGCTGATGATCAATGTCCAGGGTGTGCTCTGGAGACTGGCCCGTAGTGGTGGTGAGGCCACAGAGTTGACGCCGGCAGAGATGGATGCCTACGAGCCGGCATGGTCACCCGATGGCCGCCATGTGGCTTTCTACGCATTTACCGAAGACAATTTTTCGATCTGGATGATGAACGCCGATGGCACAGATCGGGTGCAACTGACTAACAATATTCACGACGCGCGATACCCAAGCTTCAGCCCTGACGGGGGCACGATCTATTATGCCAGTGACGCCGATGAGGGTTACGGTATCTGGTCATTAAATCTTGCAGATCGAATAGAGCGCAAGCTGGTGGATGCCAGCGAGACGGGTTATCTGATGCCGCTGTCGCCACGCTTTTCTGGCGCGGGCAACGCCGCTTATCCAGTGGTATCGCCCGATGGTGATACGCTTGCTTTTGTTATAGATGGTCCAGAAAATCAATTGGTTGTGCGTGACCTTAGCGGAGGGCCTATCCGCACGCTTTATTCCTCAGGTGAGTTGGGCGCGCCAATGTGGTCGGCTAACGGTGATGCACTGTATGTGGTAGCCATTGATGGCCAGGAAACTGAACTGGTGCGAGTGAGTCTTGCCGATGCCACCGCCGAAGCAGTGGTGGCGGGTGGCGACATTTTCCCGTTCCGACCCTCGCTCAGCCCCGATGGGGTGGTTTTCTACACGGCCGATGGCGCGATCAAGACCATCAACCCTAATGGTGCGCCGGGAGCCAATGTCGATTTTTCAGCCTTCGTGGTGCTCGATCGTACTCCCTACGCCCGGCGTAGCTACGCGCTGGCTGACACCACTCCTCGTGAAGCGCTGGGTATTGTCGACCCTGTGCTATCACCTGATGGCAGCCAGGCGGCCTTTACCGCTCTGGGTGATCTTTGGGTTGCGAACCTTGCCAGCGGGCAAGTCAACAACATGACTGACAACCAGTGGGTAGCCCTTTCGCCCAGTTGGTCACCCGATGGTCGCCATCTCGCCTATGTCTCTGATGAATCGGGATGGGCCAACATCTGGTTGATGGATGTAGCTTCCGGACAAAAGCGTCAGCTGACCCGTGAGGCGCTGCGTACCAACATGCCGGTTTGGTCGCCCGATGGCAGCAAGCTGGCTTACCTGTCAGATATTGAAGGTAATGATTTTCGTACCGTATTTGACACTGCCTCTGTAAAAGTGGCCGATGTGGCTACCGGATCTGTGGCGTCGATATCAGAACCGATTTTTGGCCCCAGTGCCCCCGCCTGGTCGCCCGATGGGCAGGTGGTTGCGATTTACAGCCGACTACCACTCAACTCACGATTCCGGGAAGGTCATAATGCGATTTATCTGATGCCAGCCAGCGGTTCAGGTGAGCCGCAATGGGTCATTCCGCATGAAGATCGCTCTCTGGGGCGACGCCAGTTCAATCGACCGGCATGGTCGGTTAATGGCGAGATGGTGTATCGCATTGACGGTCAGTTGTGGCTGGCCACTCTGGACTCAGCTGGCAATTTGGGGCCGACGCGGATGATAGCGGCGACCGGCGAAAATCCGAGTTGGTCTGCCGATGGCAATTCACTGATCTATTTGGATGGTGCCAGCATCATGCTCTACGAGCGCGCCAGCGGTCAGAATCGTGAGTTGGACATCAAACCGATGTGGTCACGTTACTTGCCCGATCAAGCCTACACCTTGCGTGCTGGCCGGTTATACAACGGTGTTGATGAAGCCTATCAGCGCAATGTCGACATAGTGATAGAAAACGGTGTTATCCGCTCGGTCAGCCCCGCTGGCAGTGGGCCGGTAAGCGGCACGCTGGTGGATGCATCGGATAAGGTAGTAATGCCTGGCCTTATTGAAAGCCATACTCACCGCTCCAATGCGCAGGGCGAGGTGCTGGGTGAAATTTATCTCCGCAATGGCATTACCACGGTACGTGAGACCGGCGAGGATCCCTATTACGCGGTGGAGCGCCGCGAGTCTGAAGCGGTAGGCCGCATCTATGGCCCACGGGTTTTTACTGCCGGTTCACTAAATGAGGGGAATCGGGTGTCTTACGGGGTGTCGGAGACCGCCGGCACTTTAGAAACAGCCACCGATTCAGTACGTCTGTCTGCCGAACTCGAACTGGATATGTATAAAAGTTATGTGCGTCAGGACTATCCAATTCAGCGCGAAGTGATCCGACTGGCTCATCAGGCCGGCATCCCTGTCTCCTCGCACGAGCTTTATCCGGCAGTGGCCAATGGTATCGATAATCTGGAGCACTTTGGTGCCACCAGCCGCCGTGGATTTTCGCTGGTGATCTCGCGCCTGGGTATCAGTTATGACGATGTGATTGAACTGGTGGCTCGCTCGGGCGTGGTGGTAACCCCGACACTGGCCTTGTCCAGTAGCAACGGAACGCGCGCGATCACCACGCGTTTGGAGACATTAAAAAAATTGGCCGATGCCGGAGGCCGTTTTGTAGCAGGCACCGACTCCCCCTTTATTCCGCACGCTGAAGTGTTGCACACCGAGATCGAACACTACGTGCAGGCGGGGCTGACACCGGCACGTGCGCTGCGCTCGGCAACCAGTGATGCGGCGCTGGCTTTGGGCGCTGGGGATCAGTTGGGTCAGGTGGCTCCCGGGTTTATGGCCGATCTGGTCATTGTCAGTGGTGATCCTCTGGTCAACATCACCGACACCCGTAATGTGGAACGTGTGATGAAGAGTGGCACGTTTGTATGGCCGCGCACGCCCTGACCGCCGGCCATAAAGCAGCCGGTGGCCTGTCTTGCGGATGAACAATTGACATTGATTCGGAGTTTAGAAGAATGATCAAAATAATAATAAAAACAATGACTTTGTTCAGCATCATGGCGCTCGGTGCTAGCCCTGTGCTGGTGTTGGGTCAGCATGAAATTGATCTGAGCACAGCGACAGTGCAGGATTTGAATCGCGCCCTTGAAGCCGGCACATTGACCTCTGAGGAGTTGGTGCGCCGTTATCTGGCGCGGATCGAGGCCTACAATGAAAACGGACCGGCTCTCAAAGCGATCATCAGTGTCGCGGACAATGCGCTCGAGCGAGCTCGGGAGCTTGATCGTGAGCGCGCCACCAGCGGGCCGCGCTCACCACTGCACGGCATTCCTATCGTTGTGAAAGATACTATTGATACTATCGATGCACCTACCAGTGGTGGCGCAATTGCCTTTGCTGGCACTTACCCGCTGCGCGATGCAACGATTATCCGCAAAGTCAAAGAGGCCGGAGCCATCATTCTGGCCAAGGGTAATCTGGATGAGTTCAATCTGGGTTCCAGTGGCGAGAGCTCACTGGGCGGCCAGGGCCTGAACCCCTATGATCTGACTCGCAACCCCGGCGGTTCCAGCTCAGGGCCGGGGGTAGCGGTGACCACCGGTATGGCGGCGCTGGGCATCGGTACCGAAACCGGTGCTTCGATCCGTAGTCCTTCCTCCAACGCCAGTCTGGTCGGCCTTGCTCCTACTCAGGGCCTGATCAGCCGTACTGGCCTGCTGCCTATCTCTTACTCTCATGACCGCGCCGGGCCGATGGCGCGCACGGTGTGGGATGCAGCGCTGTTAGCAAGCTATATGCGAGGCCTCGATGCGGCCGATTTGTTTACTTATCGATCCCTTGGCCAAGTATCCCAGCAGCCCTATACCGACTTTTTGCATAAAGACGGACTGCGAGGCGCACGCATAGGTGTGCTGCGTGATCTGTTTCGTCAGGGGGAGCAGTTCCAGGAAATCAATGGCCTGATTGAGCAGGAAATCGTCTTGTTGCAAGAGCAGGGTGCACTGATCATGGACGGGCTAAGCACAGGCATTGATCTGGTGTCATTTTTTCCGATGATGCGCCACAGTACTGAAGAGTTTGTGGAAACCTATCGGGTATATGTGCAAGGGCGACAAGGAACCCTGCCGTTTGAGACGCTAGAGGAGTTGGTCGCCTCAGGGCTGATGCTGGACCGTTTGAAGGACAGCTACATGCGTTATGTGGAAGCGGGCTCAACGGAGTTTGATCCTGCGTATTTAGCTCGATTGAAAAACCGGGAAAACCTGACCAGAACCCTGGTGGATTTGATGGACAAACATGAGTTGGACGCATTGGTTTACCCCTTCAAAAGTCTGCCTGCGCCACCGTTGGGTACAGGTGACAGGGGCGTGCGCGACAACCCGGTCAGCGCTTCGACCGGACTCCCTGCGCTGGTGGTGCCGGCCGGTGTGAACAGCGAAGGTCTGCCCATCTCAATAGAGTTTCTGGGCCGCCCGTTTAGCGAGGAAGTACTGTTTCGTCTGGGCTACGCTTATGAACAGGCTACAAATCATCGGATAGTTCCGACACTTACGCCGGCGCTGACGGGAGAGCACATTCAGGTTCCATAACAAATCAGGAAATTATAATGATAATAAGATCAGATGATATTGAAATGGATCGACGCAATTTCTTAAAGATAGGTGGCGCGGGCTTGGCACTAGCCGCGTCCATGTCAGTGGTCGGAAAAACGTTTGCCCAGACAAACGCGGGAACGATGACTGGTGGTGGTGGATTTTCCAGTGCTGCGTCACCAGGCTCTGAACAATTCTGGATGGATGTACGACGGGAGTTTAATTTCGAGCAGGGCCTTCAGTATATGAATACCGGAACTACCGGATCATTGCCTGTTCGGGCGCGAACCAATTATGAAAGCAATATGCGTCAGGTCACGATGAATCCACGGGAGTCATTTGGTGGAGTCACGCCGATGCGACAGAGTCTGGCTCCGCAGTTTGGAGCGAACCCGGATGAGTTTGTCATTTCCGGGAATACCACAGATGGCATGAACATGACGCTTCATGGGCTGGTTTGGGACCGGAATGATGCGATTATCACAACCAATCACGAACACCCGGGTGGTATCGGACCAATGTCGGTCATTGCTGATCGCTACGGTGTTGGCATTTATGAAGTGGTATTGCCTGTTGGTGGTAATCATGAGATTGAATTTTATGTTGATCTGTTCAAGCAGCAGATCAATCAGGCACGCCTAGACGGCCGTAATCCGAAAATCATTGTTTTTTCCTCGCCCCTCTTTGTCACCGGTACTATGCTTCCAATCCGCGAATTGGCTGACCTGGCGATTTCCGAGCGTATGTATACCTTATGCGACTCTGCGCATGGGACAGGTATGTTAAACATGGATTTCCATGCACTGGGCATTGATTTTCTGGCGGCCTCTGGCCATAAATGGCAATGTGGGCCAGGTGGTACTGGTGTCTGGTATGCGCGTAACCGTGTCGACGATTCCAATCCGCTTCCGTTACCAGCGTTCTATCCGGTGCGCGGGCAATCATTCCGGGCAGGCGGCTTTGCGGGCGAACCGCAGGGTGCTGGCGGCGCCAGAAACTATGATATTGCTGCGTATAACACCCCGGGTGGAAATCCTAATTATCCCCAACTTCTTGCTTTTGTAGACTGTTGTAATCTCTGGGAGCAAATTGGCCGACAGTCGATTGAAGACAGGATCATCGCCATGAGTGCCCATGTGAAAGCCCGGGTTGTCCGTGAGTGGGGGGAGCACGCCTTGATAAGTGATGCCAATCCAGCTCTTGCGTGCGGATTGACTACGTTTATGCCGCCGGGTGCTTTTGATCCGACAGACGTGAATCAGTCCGAGAATTTTGTGAATCGCTTACGGGAAGAATATGGTTTCGTGATCCGTAATACAAATGTAGCAATGCCGGACGGTTCTGCGAATATTCGCCCGCTGCGCATATCAAATCACATATTTCATGATTTCAGGGATATGGATATGGCATTTGATGCAATCGTAGATCTCACTAATAAAATTGTATAAATTTGCTGCAAGATATTCATTGGTTTTCTGGTTTTTTGCTGAGAGGGGAGTCGAAGTGGTTAAAGGAAAAGGTATTTTAAATCTAGCAATGATGCTAGTCGGGCTATCGATGCTGTCCTGCGTTGTTAGTGCAGATACATCAAAAACGATTCATTCAACGGATGCAGTTTATCCTGCAGTTGGGCCGTATTCTCAGATTGTTCAGGTGGGTGATCTTTATTTTCTGTCAGGTGTTATACCTTTAAACACGCAGGGGAATGCTGTGCAAGGTGATGACATCGAGACGCAAACTCGGCAGGTACTCAACTACATATCAGCGAAACTCGATTCCCAGGAAATGACACTCAGTAATGTTGTTATGTCGACCGTTTACATGACTAATTTGACTGATTTTGAGACCATGAATCGGGTGTACGCTGAATATTTTTCTGAAAATCCTCCGGCCAGAGCAACGGTTGAAGTATCTCGTTTACCCCGCGGGGTAATGATTGAAATTGCTGTTATTGCAAGTAAAAATTAATAAAAAAACAGCAGCGCCGATAATGGAATTTTAGAATTAACCAGAGAGAAGCTCAGTGATCTGGGCATCTTTCAGGTTGGGGGTATTGTATGCATTTTTTTCTATGTAGTAATTTTCATGTTCGAACCATAGTAAGTATTCTTGGGCTTATGTTATCCAGCCTCACTTTTTCGCAGGTAGAAACTGCACCAGCTGAGACCATCCCAAGGATTGAGCAGGAACCCACACTGACGGATTTTGCAGGAATGCAACCAAGCACAGCGGTCGCACGATCAATGACTCGCGTGGATGGATTTGTGCAACGCGAGCCAGTTGATAGTGTCGCGCCTTCTCAGCGCACCGAGATTTATTTTGGCTATGATGACAGAAGATTCTATGCAATTTTTCTTGCATTTGATGATCAGCCAGACCAGATACGTGCCACTCTGTCTTCACGTGAGAATATTGATGGTGATGACAGTGTTGAGTTAACTCTTGACACATTTAATGATCAACGAACAGCTTACAATTTCAGAGTGACTCCGTTGGGCATTCAACGTGATGCGCGGTGGACAGAAGGCCGGACAATGGATCTGTCGTGGGATGCTGCCTGGGAATCTGACGGTGTACTCACTGAAAATGGTTACATGGTAAAAATTGCTGTACCGTTGGCTAGCATCCGTTTTCCATCTGCTGATATCCAGACTTGGCGGGTGCAGGCTGGGCGGTTTATTCCCAGACTGAGCGAGGAGTCATACTGGCCAGCATATTCTTTAGTCAGAGGAGGGAGACTGAATCAGGCTGCGCTGATTACCGGCATGGGTGATATTACCCCCGGCAATAACAACCAATACATACCCTATATTTTCTCCCGACGCGCTGATGTCCTGCAGATAAAAGCGCCCGGAGGACCTGTAATGAGGCAAAGCACCGAGATGGAAGTCGGTCTTGACGCAAAGTTTGTTTATCGTGACGCATGGGTGCTTGACCTTACGATAAACCCGGACTTTTCTCAGGTTGAATCCGATCAGCCGCAAGTAACAGTAAACGAGCGCTTTGAGTTACTGTTTCCTGAACGGAGACCGTTTTTTATTGAAAACGCGGATTTCTTCAAGCCAACAGATGCGACCTATCTTTTTACCCGTCGCATTGTAGATCCTGAACTCGGTATGCGTGTGACTGGAAGACAGAACGGTTGGGGTTTCGGCGCGTTGTTAATGAATGATAAAGCGCCCGGTTTAAATCGTGCTGAGAACGATCCGCTAAGCGGTGAAAAGGCGCAGATCAGCGTTATCCGCGGTTTTCGCGATTTAGGCGGTCAAAATCGTATTGGAACCTTAATTATCGATCGTCAGTTGGGCGATGGCTACAATCGCATGGTAGGTATTGACGGAAGATTTTATCCGGACGACAACTGGATTGTTACTGCCTCGGCCATGAGTTCACAGACAGTTGGTGTTAATGGAGGTGCAAAACGTAGAGGCCTGCAGCGCGATCTGTTGATCGAAAGACGAGGCCGGACTTTCACCACACACCTGCACTGGGTTGATGCTGATAGGGATTTTGTTTCACAACTTGGATTCCAGAATCGATGGTATCGAGCCGATACCGCGGGAGTTCATAGTTTCCATGTGCTAAGTTTCTATCCTGAAAACTCACGCCTGACCAGCTGGGGCCCGCGAGTCTCTGCAAACTATCTCAGAGATACAGCTGGTGTGAAGATATTCTCATCAGTTGGTCCAAGTATGAATTTCAACTTCAATACTACCCGAATCAGCGTAGATATAACTGAGACCGCGGAGACATTGCGCCCAAGAGACTTCGCAGGCTTACTTGCTACTAGAGTTTATGACTATCGCACAGTGGGTGGTTCTATTCGTAACGACAGCCTTTCCAGTGCCACTATTGAAGCGGCATACCGAACAGGTACTGCATTGAATCTTGTTCCGCCTGTTGGTCAGTTACCTGTCGTGGCTGATACAAATCGTTTCGATCTGAGTCTTCTGTGGCGTCCCATACAGCAGTTGCGCGTCGATAACACCTATCTGAAGGCAAATCTTGATACTAAAAGTGGTTTAAAGGTATTTGAGAATGAGATTCTGCGGACAAGTTGGAACTATCAATTCACCAGGGAAATCTCCTTGCGCGCAATTGTTCAATATGAAAATACAAAAGCAGGACCAGCAACTCGACTTAAGGACGGTGAGAATCTGAATTTTGATTTGTTGCTGCGTTATGTGATCAATCCGCTCTCAGCATTTTATATTGGTTTTAATATTAACCAGCGAAATTTTGACATCATTGAAACCTCGGAAGGGCGAGAGCTTGTCCTCGCTGACAATTTGACTAAAGATGGTGAGCAATTCTTCGTTAAGTTCTCATATCTTTTTCAGCGTTGATGCGTGACCGGCTTATCTAATAGCGCTTAGAGGGCAGATCAGGTAATGATAACAAGTGCAGAAATCAGCAGGCGTGATGCGTTAAAAAGTGGTGTCAGCCTTGGAGCGGTTGCATTCACTGCAAGCACCCTGCCTTGGCTGGCAATGGCTCAAGGTGAAGAGTTGGTTCCATTTTCCGATGTCCCTGAAAGCTGGGCTCCAGGACCCCGCCGCCCGGGTAGTGGACACATAATTAATACGCGCAATATAGTTGGCGCGCATGAATCTTAAAACTGTGATTGTAAGAGTCACAAGGTGTAGCAATTCCCATCGAATCACCGGTTTTGTTTGAATGATGGCACCGCTTTGCAAAGTGTCGAAGTGCGGATTGACAACGGTCTTTGGCAACAGGCTCAAATAGACTTGCAGTCATCAACATGTGAGTAAATCAGTTCTTGGCTCTTTTGCATAACGAGGCATTTACACAAACCAGTTCGGTTCTTGAGGCTGCATTTCATCCGCTGAATGCGATCAATTTAGGGTTGGTTGGCCTGGTTGCTTACATGGTTGTGCAATAGAGAACCTGGCGGCAGGAACGGCGTAGGTTGTAATGTCTTGGTAAGAAAAATTATTCTCAGCGCAAGGCTGGGAATAATCTTTAGCGCAATTCAACACCAGCCTGAGGGGTTTTGGTGTTTGAATGGCAGCCAGTTCAGTGCTCTGATTTGGAAGCCTAAGCCAGCATGGATGTCCGAGCCTAGTACTGAGCTCCTTAAGTTTCCTGTTATCGACCCAGTTACCGACGAAGTTACTGACCCGGTGAAACTGGTTCTATTGCAGGTGATGCAAGAGCCCCTGCGGCCGTCAGCAATCCAGGAAGCGCTATGACTGAAATACAGGCCTACATTCAAGGCAAACTACTTGCATCCGGCATTGGAGCAAGGCTTGATAGAAATGACCATGCCATCTAATGATCATTTTAAAGAGCAAAGGTTTATGCCCTCAGAGTTCCGAAAACGCCTTATTTTGAGTTTTGATATGTCCAAAAAGCTTGAGTTCCCCCTCTCTCCGTCCGCACCATTAATGTATGTTAAGGTCATTCTGTATCTCCCAGGACGGACGACATGAAGCAGACTTGCCCGACATTAATCGCGATCTCCTCTTTGGTTAGCTGGCTGTGCGCCCTTGGTCTGGTGTTGGCATCAGGAACCGGCACAGCGTTTGCGGCGCAAACGCCAGACCCCTTAAACTGGGACGCCGTCGTTGAAGAGGCGCGTGACCAGCAACTGTATTTTTATGCCTGGGGCGGTGATCAGCTGACCAATGACTATCTGGCTTGGGTTGGCCAGCGTGTCTCAGCAGAATACGGCATCCGCATGACCCATGTGCGCCTCAGCGATACCGCAGATGCAGTGTCACGAATTCTGGCTGAAAAACAGGCCGGTAATACGGATCGCGGCGCTGTTGATTTGCTTTGGTTAAACGGCGAAAACTTCGCTAGTCTGAAAACCAATGATTTGCTGTTTGGGCCCTGGGCTGAGCAATTGCCCAATTTTGCCTGGGTCAATGCAGACGCCAACCCCGACGTAAGGTTTGATTTTACCCTGCCGGTGCAGGGTTACGAGTCGCCCTGGCTGCGAGCTCATCTGGTGTTTTATTACGACAGTGCTTACATCAGCGAGCCGCCGGCCAATGTGGCAGCGCTGCTGAACTGGGCGCAGGAACATCCCGGGGAGTTTACCTATCCGCGCCCGCCGGACTTTCTGGGTGCAACGTTTCTGAAACAGGCCTTGCTGGAACTGGTTGCCGATAGCGCACCGCTGTATCTGCCTGTGCAGGAAACCAGTTTTGAGGCGATTACTGCGCCGCTCTGGCAATACCTAGATGCCTTGCATCCACTGCTGCTGCGCCAGGGACGCAGCTTTCCTGCCAACGGGCCGGAGCTGCGCCGGTTAATGGCGGACGGTGAGATTGCCTTGGCCATGTCATTTAATCCCACGGAAGCGGTGAACAGTGTGCTGCGCAATGAGCTGCCTGACAGCGTGCGTACCCACTTGCCTGATCGCGGCACCTTGGCCAATGTCAGTTTTGTCGCCATTCCCTATAACGCTAGCCATAAGGCCGCCGCCATGGTCACCGCAAATTTCCTGCTGTCGGTGGAGGCGCAATTGCGTGCTCAGGATCCTCAATACCTTGGAGGAACTCCGGTGATTGATCTCGGAATGATGTCAGCCGCTGAGCAGGCACAGTTTGCCGACAGTCGCCAATCGCATCCGTCTGCGCCGCCTTTGATGAACGAGGGGCAGCAGTTGCAGGAACCTCATCCCAGTTGGATGGAAGCCCTTGAAAGAGCCTGGATCGCGCGTTATGGCAGCCAATAACCCCCTCGGCCAGGCGGATTGCTGACATGCTGCCCGCTGCCCCCTGGTTGATGATCGCGTTGCTGACCCTGCCGGTGCTGGCGGGTTTAGGGGCGATTGTGTTGCCAGCGTTTGGTTATTTGCCGGCGCTGCAGCACGACGAACCCGGGTTGATGGTTTGGCGTGAGTTACTGGACACGCCTGGCATTGGCCGCAGTGCAGGTCTGAGCCTGAGTGCTGCGCTGCTGACGCCCCTGCTGTCGTTGATCTTGGTGATGCTGTTTCTGGCGAGCACCAGCGGCACATCCTGGGCATCGGCCATGCGTCGACTGGTGGCTCCGCTGTTGGCGGTGCCGCACGCCTCGGCAGCGTTTGGTCTGGCGTTTTTGATCGCGCCATCAGGTTTTGCGCTGCGCCTGATCTCACCCGAGTTTACCGGCTGGCAGCGCCCGCCCGATCTGCTGATTCTCAATGACACACTGGGCCTGACCATGATGCTGGGTTTGGTGCTCAAAGAGATTCCTTTCCTGCTGCTGATGGCGCTGGCGGCATTGCCGCAGCTCAATGCCGATCAGCGCGTCAACATGGCCCGTTCATTAGGTTACCGACCGATTCTGGCGTGGTTTTGGACCGTAGCACCGGCCTTGTATCCCTTGCTGCGTCTGCCCCTGTTTGCGGTGATTGCATTTGCATCAGCCACGGTCGATGTGGCGTTGATTCTTGGTCCGACTTTGCCGCCAACGCTGAGTGTGCGCATCATCGGCTGGTTCAGTGACCCGGATCTAAATCAGCGTTTATTAGCGTCGGCAGCAGCCTTGCTGCAACTGATGATTACCTTGTCCGCCATTGGTGTGTGGATAGTGGCCGAAAAAATTGTGGCACGCCTTTACCGGGCATTATTGCTCAGTGGAAATCGTCGACATGGCCATGCGCTTTTGAATGTGCTGGGCAAAAGTCTGATGGTGATCACCATGGGGACCTTACTGGTCAGTCTGTTGCTGTTGGTTGTACAGGCCTTTGCCGGTCCCTGGCGTTTCCCGGATAACCTGCCGGCGGCATGGACCCTGCAGCATTGGCAATCTGTTGGGCCGTTGTTGCTGGCGCCTCTGGGTAACACGCTGCTGCTTGGCTTGTTATCCACTGCGCTTGCTGTGCTGCTGGTGGTTGCCGTGCTGGAACATGAAAGTCGTCAGCGCAGAAAACCCGCACAGATCCTCTGGGCGATTTACATTCCTCTGTTAGTGCCGCAGGTGGCTTTTTTGTTCGGACTGACCTTGCTGTTGGAGCAGTTGCGCTGGCAACCGGGTTTGTTGATGGTCGGATTCGCGCACAGCCTGTTTGTGGTGCCTTATGTGTATCTGTCGTTGGCGGAACCCTATCGACGGCTGGATCCGCGCTGGCAACAATTAGCAGCTACCCTGGGTGCCAGCCCAAACCGTACCTGGTGGCATATTAAATTACCCATGTTGCTGGCACCGTTGGCCACTGCTTTTGCCGTCGGTCTGGCTGTCAGTATCGGTCAATATCTGGCAACCTTGCTTACCGGTGCCGGGCGTGTCACCACACTGACAACGGAAGCGGTTGCGCTGGCCTCCGGTGGCGCCCGCGGCACCATCGCTGTCTGGGCGTTGTTGCAGGCTGCTGTTCCCATGCTGGGTTTTGCAATGGCCCTGATGCTGCCGCGTTTCTGGTGGCGAAAGCGACGTGATATGACAGGACAACTGACATGAGCGGAGTGTGTCTGACGTTAAAAGACATTCACATCAGCCTGCATGGCAAACTATTGCTGCAGGTGAATACCCGCATCGAACCCGGTGCCACCTTGACGGTAATGGGGCCATCGGGCATCGGCAAGTCGTCATTGCTCGCCTATGTTGCCGGTTTTCTCTCCAGCGATTTCTCAGCCAGTGGCGAGATCTTTCTGGGTGAGCGTTGCCTGAATGGTTTACCGGCGGAGCAGCGCGGCATTGGTCTGCTGTTTCAGGATCCGCTGTTGTTTCCTCACCTCTCGGTTGCGCAAAACCTGCTGTTTGCGGTGCCAAGGCATGTCAGTCATCGCCAGCAGCAAGTTGATCAGGCGTTGGAGGCGGTTGGTTTAAAAGGTTTTGGTGATCGCGATCCGGCAACGCTGTCGGGCGGCCAAAAGGCGAGGGTAGCGCTGCAGCGCCTGTTGCTGTCGCAGCCCAAGGCAGTGCTGCTGGATGAACCATTTTCCCGGCTGGATGCTCATTTGCGCCAGGACATTCGTCAGCATGTGTTTCAGACCTTGCGTGATGCAGCCTTGCCGACCATTCTGGTCACCCATGACGTCGAGGACGCCGCAGCCAGCGGTGGTCCGGTCATTACACTTGGCTGAATTGTACTTTGGAGAGTTGCGCTGATGCTGGATCGATACCTGCACCCCTTGATAAAGCCGGCACTTAAAGGTGCCGCAAAGCTGTGCCGTGCCTGCGGGTTCAGTGCTGATCAGGTCACGGTGTCGGGGTTTGTGATTGGCATGCTGGCGGTGCCGCTGATTGTGATGAACTTTTATGCCTTGGCGTTGGTGTGCATCTTGGTGAATCGGCTGGCGGATGGCATTGACGGTGAACTGGCCCGATTGGGTACACCCAGTGATGCCGGCGGATTTCTCGATATCACCCTCGACTTCATTTTTTATCAGGCCATTGTGTTTGCGTTTGGTTTTGCCGATCCGGCCAACACCCCCTGGGCGATGCTGCTGATGTTATCGTTTGTCGGGACGGGTATCAGTTTTCTGGCGTTTGCGGTCATGGCAGAAAAGCACAAGATTCTGAGCGTCGATTATCCCAACAAGTCGTTGCACTACCTGAACGGTCTGGCGGAGGGCACGGAAACCATTGCCGTGTTTGTTGCATTTTGCCTGTGGCCACAATACTTCCCGTGGATTGCTGGTGTGTTTGCGGCCATTTGTTTTGTGACGGCGGGCTCGCGCATACGTTTTGCGTATTTAACCTTGTCTGATTTGAAAAAAATTTAACAACGGTTCCGTTACTGAAATCAGACAAGTTTTTTAAGAAATATCGTTTGCGGCCACACCACAGAATAGCAAAATTCGCCAGTCAGCAAACGGGCGACTTTTGTATTGGCGTTTAAAAACAATTGGTTAGCAGCTTGGTCTGCTAATTGATAACACCTTCTCAGGCGCAGGATTTTTCCGTTCCTGCCTTTTTAACAATTTTATTGAAGCGTTTAAACGTCTGCATGCGCAAGAACGTCTCCATAAAAATCACTGAGGAATCTGCATTGTGAAAACCCTGACCTGTTTAGTACTGGCTGGAAGTTTGTTCTCCCCATTAGCGATGGCTGACGATTGCCGTTATTCACGCGAGATTAATTTTGATGTGGCGTTGCAGGACCTTGCGCGGCTGACGATCGATGTGGGTGCCGGTGAGTTGATCGTCACAGGCGCATCGCAGTCGGACATGATCAGTGTGCGCGCCGTTGCCTGTGCGGATTCACAAAACAAGCTGGATGATCTCGATCTCACTCAGGATCGGCGCGGTGATCGATTGGAGATTACGTCCGATACGGATGACAGTGATTGGGGTTCCGTCAATTGGTTTGGTTCCACTTATGCCTATATTGACGTCAATATTGCTATCCCGGCAGGGCTGGTGATCGATATCGATGACGGCAGTGGTGATCTCAGTGTGATGGACGTCTCCGGCGATTTCAGCATCGACGATGGCTCGGGTGGCATTGAGATCACGCGTGTAACTGGCGACGTGCAAATTAACGACGGTTCCGGTGATGTACGCGTTGAAGAGGTCACTGGCTCTGTGCGTCTGGAGGACGGGTCAGGTGACTTGGAGTTGGGCAATATCAGCGCAGATGTGCATGTGCTTGGCGATGGTTCGGGCGATATCCGTATCGCAACCGTCGGCGGTAATGTCACTGTTGATGATGACGGTTCTGGGGATATCCGCGTGCGCGAGGTGATAGGGAGTTTTGAGACCGGTGGCACCGGATCTGGTGATGTCGATTACTCTGGCGCTGAGGGTCGTGTTGAGGGTCGTGTTGACGTGCGTTGAAATGGCTGCACCAACATCCGCCCCAGTTGTTGATCCTGCTCGGTACGATAATCCTCAAGACCGATTGTCATACCGAGATGGCCGTGTTCTGGCTGATTCCGATAGGTACCAAACACTCGATCCCACCACGTCAGGTTAAAACCAAAATTGCTATCGGTTTCCTGACGGATGACTGAATGGTGAACCCGGTGCATGTCCGGCGTCACCAAAAATATGCGTAGGTATCGATCTGTTTTTGCTGACAGCTGCACATTGCCGTGATTAAACATGGCCGTTGCGTTAAGTAGTATTTCAAAAACGATAACAGCGATTGGTGGTGCGCCCAGCATCATAACCACCGCGATTTTTATGGCCATGGACAGCAGAATTTCCAGCGGATGAAAACGCAGGGCCGTGGTGACATCAAACTCCTGATCGGCGTGGTGCACGCGGTGAATGCGCCATAACCAGGGCACGGCATGAAAAATTCTGTGCTGACCATAAATCGCTAAATCCAGCGCCAGAATTGACAGAATCAACACCACCCAACCGGGCAGTGTGACGGCATTAAAAACACCCCATCCCAGATCCTGTGCATACACTGCCGCGCCGACAGCTGCCAACGGAAACACAAGACGCACAATCGCGGTGTCGATGATCACCAACAATACATTTCCGGGCCAGCGCTGTGAACGAGACACCACCTGAGGTCGTCGTTTTGCAACTATTTCCCAGGCCATCATCGCAGTCAACACCAATAAAAAAGCGCCTGCTCTGAAAAAAGGCTCATTGTTCAGCAGCGTGTTCATGTTGATATCTCATGGTTTTAGTGCGCTGCAAGGCCGGTGGATTACAGGGTGCAACACGGGCAAATTGTGTTGATGAGTGTCGCGAACCAATAAAGCAGCTTGCGTTATAACACAATGGTTACAGGCGCTGGCCAGTTTTTTATAGGTGCTGCTGAACCATAGCCAGCTTGCGAAAAGCCCTTGGTTTGCAGCTCCAAGCTGTTTTTAGGCTGCAGATTGCGCCATTTCTGATCAAAAGCGGTTCCAGAATCCTCAGGTTGGCAGTGGCATCACGCGAGATCTTGGGGCAGTGAGGCGCGGGTGCGCACTGAAATGGCGAGACTGGGATATACTCGGGTGAGCTCGAGGCTAGAACTTCAGCACCAAAAAAACAGGGCAGTCGATTTACCCGGAAACCTCAGGCCCGGACACTTCAGCGGAGAGACTTTACAACGTGAACGTAGAATTTACCCCAGACCAACTGGCCATCCGCGACGCGGTGAAAAAACTCTGTCAGCCCTTTGATGACAAATACTGGTTTGACCGCGATCACGACGGTCGTTTTCCACATGAATTCACGCGCGCCATGGCGGACGGCGGCTGGTTGGGTGTTGCCATGCCAACAGAATATGGTGGCTCTGATCTGGGCATCGTTGAGGCGTCCATCCTCATGCAAACCATCGCCGAATCTGGTGGCGCGTTTGCAGCCTGTTCCTCCATTCACCTGAATATTTTTGGGCCGCATCCGATTGTTAAACACGGTACCGCGGAGCAAAAAGAACGTATGTTGCGCCCGTTGATTGCCGGCAAGGATATCGCCTGTTTTGGTGTCACTGAACCCGATGCCGGGCTCAATACGGCGGCGCTGAGCACACGCGCGCAGTGGGACGGCAAACAGTATGTGGTCAACGGTACCAAGGTGTGGACGTCGACCGCGCAGCAAGCCAACAAGATACTGCTAATTGCGCGCACCACGCCGATTGATCAATGCAAAAAACCCATTGATGGGCTGTCTTTGTTTTACACCGATCTGGACAGACGTTTTGTACAGATAACCGACATTGAAAAGATGGGCCGCAAGGCAGTCGACTCCAATCAGGTATTTTTTGATGGGTTGCCCATACCGGAACGTGATCGTATTGGTGAGGAGGGCAAAGGTTTTCGGTATCTGTTGGATGGTTTAAATCCTGAGCGTATCCTGATTGCTGCCGAATCAGTGGGTATTGGCCGCGCCGCGCTGGCCAAAGCCACGGAGTATGCAAAACAGCGCATCGTGTTTGACCGGCCGATTGGTCAGAATCAGGGCATTCAGCACCCGCTGGCGGAAAGTTGGTGTGAACTGGAAGCCGCTGACCTGATGGTGTTCAAGGCCGCGAGTCTTTACGATCAGGGACTGGATTGTGGGCAGTTTGCCAACGGCGCCAAGTACTTGAGCGCCGAGGCAGCGTTTAAAGCCTGCACCCGCGCCATGAACACCTTTGGCGGTTATGGTTATGCCAAGGAATATCACGTTGAGCGTTATATGCGCGAAATCATGATTCCCAAAATTGCACCGGTCAGCCCGCAGATGGTGCTCAATTACATTGCTGAGCGCGTTCTTGGGTTGCCCAAGTCTTATTAAGGTTTGTTACACTGGCCGCGACTTTTGCAGGCAGGGCTCACACCATGAAAGATTTAAAAGCGCTGTTCACGCTCAAAAAAGCGGATAAAACCTCCTCTGCGATGCCCGCTGAAAAAGTGCGTGGCGACGTTGCGCCGGCGGCGCGCAGTCAGGATGTCAGTGCCTTTTTGCAGCAGGTGGCCAATATGCCCCGCGTCAACACGCAGGGGCGCGCTGGTCGGCTGATTTTTGCGCTGGATGCCACCGCCAGCCGCGGTGCAACCTGGGATCAGGCCATGCAACTGCAGGCCGAGATGTTCTCCAGCGCCCAATCTCTGGGTGGCCTGCAGTTGCAGCTGGCTTACTTTCGCGGGTTTGCCGAGTTCAGAGCCAGCGACTGGTTGCAGGATTCCAAACGTCTGTTGACGCTGATGACCGGGATCTCGTGTGAGGCGGGAATCACCAAAATAGAGCGGCTGTTGCAGCATACTGTGCAAGAAACCCGTCAGCAAAAAGTCCACGCCGTGGTCTATATTGGTGACTGTGTTGAAGAGAATATCGATGTGTTATGCCACAAGGCCGGTGAACTGGGCTTGCTGAATGTACCGCTGTTTATGTTTCAGGAAGGCCACGATGACGCAGCGCGGCGCTGTTTTACCGAGATGGCACGCTTGTCTGGCGGCGCGTATGCCCCCTTTGACCACGCCAGCGCGGGGCAGTTGCGAGATCTGCTCAAAGCAGTGGCTGTGTATGCCAGTGGTGGACTCATGGCGCTGCGGGACTTCAGCAAAGGTGCGCATCCCAGCGTCGGTCTGCTTGGTCACCAGCTCAAGCGTTAAGTTTTTTTAGCCCATATTAAGGAACACACAACACGCATGCTGCTTATCCGACTACTCGCGCCGCTGTTGCTGGCATTACTGGCCTGGTGGGGACTGCGCAACATTAAAAACAGGTACGCACTGACTACCTCACAATTCCGCTGGCTGGTGGGTATCACCGCCATGCTGATGGTGGTGGTGATCCTGATTCTGTTCGGGCGCTTGCCAATACAGGCGTTGCTGGCACCTTTTATTTTTATGCTGAGTTTTATGATGCGCAATGTGCATCTGCTGATCCGCTTGTGGCCCTTACTGAGAATGGGACAAAGCAAGTGGGCCAGCAATCGCAATTGGGGACGCTCTGGCAGCAGCAAACCGGGCGCTTCTGGCATCCGCACGCCGTGGCTGAACATGAGTCTGGATCACCAGACTGGCAGTATGGATGGCGAAATCCTGCAAGGAGACTTTGCGGGTCAATTGTTGTCCAGTCTGGATATGGCACAGCTGCTGGCGCTGGCTACCGCCTGTCAGAAGGACGCCGATTCCCTGCATCTGCTGGAGGCTTACCTTGACCGAATGCATCCAAACTGGCGTGAGGACCCGGCCGCTGCAGGTGCTGCGAATGCACAACCGCCAATCGGCGGTGAGTCAGCCATGAACGAAGCGTTGGCACTTGAGATTCTGGGTTTGCAGCCGGGCGCCAGTGCGGAAGAGATCACCCTGGCGCACCGACGGCTGATGCAGAAGTTACACCCTGATCGTGGCGGCTCTGATTACCTTGCGCAGCGCATTAACGCGGCGCGCGACTTTTTGCTGGGCTGAGCGTTGCTGGGCTGAGCGTTGGTGCCAACCGCTTGAATTGACCTCTTGAGTTGGATGGAGCTCAGCGACTATCCGCTCAGCAAAACTCCGTTGCCAATTGTTAATCAGCCCTTTTTCTTGTTTAGAAACGCCTGAAATATTGCCTGGGCATCCGGGGACTGAAGCAAGCGTGAGAACTGCAATAACTCAGCCTGAATAGTCTCGTTCATGGGTGTTGCCTGATTGCGCTTCATCAGCGCTTTGGAGGTCTGCACCGAGTCAGCAGGCAGTTTAGCCAGATGGTGTGCCTTGTTCATGGCGTGCTCAAGGTAGGCTGCGGCTGGCAGCACTTCATTCACCAGACCAAATTCCTTGGCTTTGGCAGCCGAAATGCGCTCGCCGAGCAGCAACATTTCGCTGGCGCGCTGGTGACCGATGATTTGTGGCAGCAGCAGGCTGGAACCGGCTTCCGGGCAAAGGCCCAGATTGGTAAACGGCAGTTGCAGGAAGGCTTCTTCAGCGGCGTACACCAGGTCGCAATGGAACAGCATGGTGGTGCCAATACCAATGGCCATGCCGCCCACGGCTGCAATCACCGGCTTACGCGCAAAGGCGATAGCCTTCATGAACTGCACCGAGGGCCGCTCGGTACCCGTATCGGGCGCTCTGACAAAATCGTTAACGTCATTGCCACTGGTAAAACAACCCTCCGTCCCCCGGATCAGGATAACGCGCACATCACCATGCTGATCGGCCATTTTTATGCCATCGGCCAGGGCGACATACATGGTCTGGGTTAGGGCGTTCTTTTTGTCCGGCCGGTTGATCTGCAGCACAAAAACACCGTGGTCAAGCTGGTATGTAACGTTAAGATCGGGCGAAGTGATCATGGCATTGACTCGTAAAAACGCTTGTAAAAGCGATAATTGATTTAAAAAGTTGAGCCCGATTGTAGAGCATGGTGCGGGGCATTGGTAGTGTGCTAATCATGACCCGGAGAATGGTTGCAGTATCATGCAATAACAGCTTCATATCAGCGATATCTTTTTCAGATGTTTAAGGAGTGGTCAACACTATTAAAGATCACTGATTAAAAGCTTTGTAGAAATTTTTCAAAAAAAAATAAGTCAGAATTCTAAAAGTGTGAGATGGCTCACAATAAGATCACTGTGAGTTGGATGGCTGAGAATAAATTTTTTTGCAGTCATGTTTTTTAGACTATGCTTTTTCTGAAGACATGTGTTTTGCAGACATCTGCTGTCTGGTAAACGAAAAAAATATTAGCTCATCAAGGAATTTCTTATGCCCAAGGATCGGGATCTGATTAGTCTGCTTGAAGCCGGTGTGTCTGCCACACCGGATAAGCCACTTTACACCTTTCTCGACCGAGAGTTGAGATGTACCAAGACCCTGACTTATGCAACCTTGTTTAAGGAAGCACTGGTGCTGGCCAGTCATTTGCAAACAAGAGGTCTTGCTCGCACGCCGGTATTGCTGATACAACAAAAAAACAGTGAATTTGTGCGCTCTTTCTGGGCATGTCTGTTGGCAGGTGCTTGGCCCATGCCATGCGTACGACCACGTGGAAACAAGTGGAATCAACTGGCCACTCTGGCTATTCAAAGCCGCGCGTCAGCCATCATGACCAGTTCGGCGATTGCCCGCTGTATGCCTGCCCTTGAGCCAGACGTCATCCCGATGATCGTGTCGGATATGCTGAATGCCGACAACAACACCGCAGATGTCGACGACCTGCGCAGGGTGTGGGCACGACCTCAAACAAGCGCTGACGACATTGCATTGATACAATACACATCGGGTTCGACTTCACATCCAAAAGGCGTGGTGATTACTCATGCCAATATCATGAGTAATCTTGCCGCCATCAGCCGTGCGTTTTCCTGCACGGACACTGACGTCGGGCTGAGTTGGTTACCATTGCATCACGATATGGGCTTGATAGGACATGTATTGCAGCCCTTGTACGCTGGCATCCATAACTATTTTCTGAACCCGACTGACTTTCTGGCAGATCCGATACTCTGGCTGGATGCAATTTCAAAGTTCCGGGTCACGATCAGTGGCGGGCCGGCATTTGCATTCGGGTTTTGTACTCGGCAGAAGCGGCAACCGTATAGATCCTTGCAACTGGCGCAATGGCGTATTGCCTACTGTGGGTCGGACCGTATCGCAGCACATACCTTGCGGCAATTTGAAAAACGTTACGCGGGGCACGGCTTTTCAGAAGACGCATGGTTCCCCTGTTATGGTCTCGCTGAGTCGACACTTTATGTGTGTGGCATCCAGGGCATGACGCTGTCGCCAGGCGCACAAGGCGATGGGCCTTATGTCTGCATCGGCGCGCCTGATGACACACAAAACAATGGTGGTTCAGATATCAGAGTTGTTGATCCGGTTTTGTTAAAGCAGTGTCCGGATGGGTGCGTGGGTGAGATATGGATCGCATCTGCGTCCGTTTCTCCCGGGTTCTATCGTCAGTCAATCTTGTCCAGACGTCATTTTAATCTCGCGCTTGATGGGTCTGGTGCCTTCTTTCGCACAGGCGATCTGGGATTCATTCAGGAGCGCCGCTTGTATTTCACGGGTCGGCTCAAGAATGTCATTACAGTCCGCGGGCGCAGTCTGCACGCCGAGGATATCGAATCTTTACTGCAACTGGAGACCGTTGATACAGGATTACAGCGCTGTGTTGCCATCGGTATTCAGATCGACGATGTCGACTCTTTTGTCATACTGGCAGAGCATCGCAGCAGGAAGTTAGTTCAGCCCTTGGAGGGTGCCGCGCAACTTGAACGGCAACTGAAAAATCTGGTGTGCGATACCTTCGGTGTCATTCCTCATGATGTTCTGATTCTGCCTGCCGCCAGCCTGCCATTGACCACGAGTGGAAAACCGCTACGTTCCCGATGTCTTGATGTGTACACCGACTATAGAAAAGTGGGTGATTCTGGAATCAAGAGTTTGCCTTGCGCGCAGGCATACACTCGCAAAGAGGCCAGCGTACATGTCTGATACTTTTTCAGAGAAGTGCCAGCCCAATGCCTGACTTTGTCAGTAACTCTGAAAATTTTGCTGCGGACAACAACTCCTTTGCCCTGTGAGACAAGCGAGGTGGTGTTTTTTGAGCACATTGCAAGATTTGTGCGGACGAAGGCGATGAAACGCTTCATCAGCGGGGAACAGGATTAGATGAGTGAAAATTTATTCAGACGTGAAGTGCTGGCATTTCAGCATGACCATTTGTTCGGCGACCCGGTGTTTTACCAACCCTTGTCACTGCGATTTTTATTGCTGTCGGCACTCGTCGTTCTGTGCGTGATAACGGGATTCGCTGCATCAGCGCACATCAAACAGACAGAGAATGTGCGTGGTTTCATTTTTGCGGCCAATGGCGAAGTAAAAGTGTATGGCAATCGCAGTGGTGTCATACAACAGCTCCAGGTCAATAACGGTGATCTTGTAGAACAGGGGCAGACCCTGGCGATTGTTATTGAACCCGGATACGAGCAGTCGGGTGCGACCGCTAACCATACAGTTGTGCTGCATCTGGAAGAGCAGATCGCGCAGATTGAGGATCGCTTGTTGTTATCCGCACAACGCCAACAGCTGATTTTTGAACAATCGCAACGGCGCCAGACGGCTTTGCGCGAAGAGTTGTCGATTCGCGTTGATGAAGACGACCTGTCGATGCAGCAGTTGCAAATGGCCGAAGAGGAATATGAGCGACTGGAACAGTTACGTGCGCGGGGAGCAATTTCCGACAGCGAACTGGTGCAAGGGAAGTCTTCACTGGTTTCCCTGAGAAAATCATTTTATGGCACACGTATGGCGATACATAGCACCCGGCGGATGCTGCAGGACATCAGCCACGATCTGGCACTGGAGCAGAGTCGTTTAAAAGACGAGCAGATTGCGCTGCGCATCAACCTGTCGCAGTTACATCAGCGTAAAGAGGAAGCGCAGTATAAGCAGCACTTTGCAGTCACTGCGCCGGTAGCAGGTCGTATCAATAATCTGCTGTTGGCCGACGGCGATCAGCTGGATCCGCGTCGACCGTTGGTGAGTGTTGTGGCTGATGCTCCCGCTTACGAAGCGCAACTATTTGTGCCGTCCCGTGCCTTGGGCAAGTTGTCGGCCGGGCAGACAGTACTGCTCAATTATGATGCGTATCCGTTTTTTCAATATGGCAGTTTTGAGGCGGTTATTAGCTCGATTGGTACTTCGGCGCTGGATCCTCGTGAGCATCTGATCCCGCTGGACATCAGCGAGCCTGTGTATTTGATCAAGGCGGTGTTGTCGGCAGAGCAAAGCAAACTGAGCCTCAGATCCGGAATGCAATTCAGTGCCCAGCTGATTACCGGACAACGCACAATTTTGCAGGGCATTTTTCAGCCGCTCACAGCCTTGGCAGGGAGGCTCTAATGAAAGCACTGTTTGAGTCGCGTGCAGCCATGCCTTGTATCTTGCAGTCGGAGCGTGCTGAGTGCGGGCTTGCCTGTCTGGCGATGATCTCCTCGCACTTTGGTAAAAAAATCGATCTGAACAGTTTGCGGCGCGAACATGCAGTGTCCGGCCGGGGTGCAAATCTGGCAGATATTCTGGGGATTGCCGAGGCGCTGTCATTGAGTACTCGCGCTTTGAAGCTCGGGCTTGAAGACATGAAGTCGTTACAGCTGCCTGCTGTCTTGCACTGGGACATGACTCACTTTGTGGTGCTGAAGCAGATATCAAAGCGCGGGTTAACAATTAACGACCCTGCAGTCGGAGAGAGGACCTATGCATTTGGTGAAGCGAGCCGGCACTTTACCGGTATTGCTGTTGAGTTTACGCCTGCCACCGGGTTTGTTCCGCAGACGCGGATTCAGCGATCAAAACTGACGGATTTGTTTGTCAGATACCCGGGTTTTACCTCCTCGGTTGTGCAGCTGCTGGTGTTGTCGGTGTGTCTGCAAGTGGTGTCTATTGGCAGTGCATTTTTTATGCAGACGGTGATTGATGAGAGTTTGACTAAACAAGATGCAGATATCTTGAAAGTTCTGGCCAGCGGATTTTTGTTGCTGGCGCTGACCGGTGTGGTCATGGCATTTGCCCGCTCGCAGAGCCAGTTGTATTTCTCCAATCAGCTGGGATTTCAGATGGTGGGCAATGTGTTTACGCACATGATGAGTCTGCCAGCAGATTTTTTTGAGAGGCGCCATGTGGGTGATCTGGTATCACGTTTTGGATCGATCAGGGAGATCCGCAGAATCATCAGCGAAGACCTGATTACGGTGGTGCTTGATGGTCTGTTTGCGATTGTCACGTTGCTGGTGATGTTTTATTTCAGTCCGCTGCTGGCCTCTGTGGTTTTTGGTTTTGTGGTGTTGGTTTCAATATTAAAAATGTTGGCGATACCCTTCATTCAGTCGCTGCAGGAACAATTAATTGTTGCGGAGGCAAAAACCAGCACCGGTCTGATGGAAAACATGCGGGCAATTCAGGTGATCAAGTTTTATTGTCGGGAATTGCCGCGCGTCTTGATGTGGCGTAACTCATACGCAGAGCAGATCAATCATCAGGTCTATCTTTCACGATTTACCATCAAGCTTGAACTGGTGTTTGGTGCACTGTTTGCCGTCGAGAACGTGCTGGTTGTGTATCTGGCAGCAACGCAGGTTCTTAACGGTACTATTTCACTGGGTTTCCTGACGGCGTTTATAGCCTTAAAGGGTAACTTCTCCGCGGCTATCCGCTCTTT